>JBILXT010000338.1:0-7890 GCA_044378235.1 Planctomycetaceae bacterium | reverse complement strand
GCATTCGCTCCAACAGTTCGATACTGATTGAAACCCGTTTGTGTGGCTTCGTTAAAGACTGTCTGACTTTGACTGGTGGCTGCGAATCCGACAACCGGAGTCACACGACGGATTATCTCGGCGCCAGAGCTATCTCGCTCAACATCCAGAAAGAAGGAATCATGAACATGGCTCATCTGTGACCTTGAGGTCACGGAAACTCCGTCACTGTTCTGATTGATCTCCTGCGCCGGCCCGACATCGATTCGGCCGATTCCCGTGAGACGATCAATCCAATAGATGCCACCTTCGCGATCCAGAAATGGCTGATTCGTTGCGGCAAAAGCAGAGTCCAGCCCTTTGATCTGGTACGACCTCAGCGTGGAGTTGAGTACGGCCAGAGGATCACCTGCGACAAGTCCGGGGTCCAGAACCTGAACAATCCCAATAACGGTCCCCTGAACTCCCTCAGCACCGGAAACCGGAGCGACATAAACGATTCGATCGTCTGTCGGGTCACCTGTGGTTTCATTATCATCAATCTCGACGAAAGGAATTCGAGACTGTTGGGTGGATACTCCTGCCTCAACCGGTACATCCCACGTGGTCCAGACATCTTCTCCCGTGGCGGTCGCCGCTGGGCGCAACAAAGCAACCTGACCGGTACCTCCGACCGATGCAATCCAGACGTACTGTTCTCCAGTCTGACTGTCGACTGCGACTTTGATGGCATGTCCATGGAATTCAGAGTGTTCATGGTCCGAGTGTTCGTCCGCAGCATGTTCTCCGGTCAACATTCCGGCCGGCATCGTATGTACTCGAACCAAAGCTCTGCTGGAATCAAGAGTTGGTGACTGAACAAAGAGATCGGGATTGCCCGGGTCAGAAGGATCCGGTTCAAGATCGAAGTCAATCTCCAGCACGCTCGAAGTCTCGGCCGACGTAAACCACATCGTTCCTCGAGCATCCACAAAGGCGGCATGCATATCGGTGAGTTCGACGCCGGCGAAGGCCGCGATATCGTACGTCACGACTCGATGTCGGCCCTGAGCATCAGGTCGGACTTCGATGTAGCTGATTCGCCCGTCGCCACCAATATTTCGCGGCTCATTCCCAGGCTTTGAACTCGGAGTTGCCGGCGACGCATTTCGGTGAGCAACCCAGATGCGTGGATTAATGTGACCATCGAAGTCAAACGCATTCCCATGAGGATTGCGTGCATCTGACGCGGGGTCTGTATTCGTCAACAGAACCGCATCGTCACCAAATATCGTTCTGTAATCGAACAGACTGAACCTTCCCGTTGACGGATCAAACTGCATTGTGGCCGGGTTCTGAATGGGGATCTGAAATGTCGTGGAACCATCCTGTGTCGAGACGGTTGCATTCGTCCCTGTCGCCAGTCCATGCTCAAAATTCACCCAGACAGTTTGAGTTGTCTTGTCGAACGAAATCTGCCAGACATGTGAGCCGTAGAAATTGACTTTGGTGGTTGTTGGCTGACCATTCGAGTCAAGAAGAAATACGTCGCCGCCGACACCTCCCGGCTCCGTACCAATGGTCCTCAGATCGTACGATCGACTATAGACGGGAGTCCCCGGTGCTCCTTCCGTATCAGCCGCCGTAATCGTGACCCGCTGTTCCTGCGACGCTGAGACCGCAAGCAAGTCGCCCAACCCGCGCAGATCCTGATCAATCACTCTGATTCGCAGCGTATGCTGCCCCGTCGCCAGCGGGCTGGACGGAGTGAGAGTCACCGCCTGCTGAAATGATTCATCAGCGCCCGCAGGATTCAACAAGACCGTCGACGCGAGCACCTGACCGCTTTGGTTGATCAGTTCGACTCGCAGCGGGTTGTCGAGATCAGCGTATCTCTGGTCTGTTACGTTGAAGCTGAAAACCGGCTGAGTACTATCGATGATCGGTGTCGTTTGTCGCGGTGCGCCATCGATCATGAGATTGCTGATCACCGGGGCCACATTATCAACCACAAGGCTGACCGTGGAGGTCGACTGATTCCCGGCAATGTCGACTTGCAGAAATCGGTATGTGTAGGTTCCGGCACCGACCAGTGAAGTGTCTGTGAATGACGCAATGGTTCCATTCACGCCCGAAGGGAACAGTCGAGCGATCTCCTGAAAACTGACTCCCCCCTGATCTGTACGCTCCACAATAATCATGGCGTTCGCTTCCACCGACCCCAGGACGAATTCCGGAGAAAGATCTGTCGTCAGATAACTTCCGGGGGCGGTGTTGAAGGACCTGCTCGGAACGGCAACCGGTGCCGACGGACTTGTGGTATCGACGCTGATCCTCATCGGATCGGAATCCACCTGAACGGCCGGAGCGAATCCCGCAATGAGCCTCGCAAACGCGCTGTAAACTCCCGGCGCAAGATTGACGTCGGCTGAAAACGTAATCCCGTTCTTCGTGGCGGGCACACTTGTCGAGATCCCGCTCACAAGGTTGGTGATGATGAACTCACCGTTGTTTGCACTGGCGAGATCCAGACTCAGGGTCAAGCCATTCGTCTGCGATGTCGAGACATCAATCGAGCGGCCATCAATAATCAGCCCGATCGGCTCCGGATCCGGCACACCATTATTGTCACGATCCTGCCCTGTATTGTCTTCTTCATCCAGAAGAGGAATCCCATCCGGTGGGGCGATCAATGCGATCGACGCAGTGCTTTGTGCAGAAAAGCCACCCACGTTGTCGAATGCAGAGAACGAGAACGAATCGCTGCCGGTTGTGGAGGCACTTGGAGTATACCTGACCAAAGACGTATTAGGGTCCAGCGTATCTCCGGCCGAAATCAGGCTGCCATCCGGCCGAAAGAGTTGTCCGCCAGCTGGTGTCGAGTCGATTCGCACGGTGAAGTTGTCATTGTCCGGATCGAAGACAGTCAGCGAAAGCTCATTCAGAGTCGAACCTTCGAGCAACAGGAATGAATCATCCTGTGTAAATGGGTCTGCGTTCACGCGGACTCGGACCGTCGTCAGATCTGCGGCAGGAAAGCCGGGACGTTTGAAGCGAACCGTAATCTCCGATTCACCAATCGGAAGAAGCGGCAGACCATTCGCGCCGACGGTCAGGGAAAGATTCACGGACGAACTGTTGGCCGCAAGAAGGCCTGTCGTGGCGATAGTCTGCCCGTTCGAAATCAACTCCATTTCATAGTCGTGAGATGGCGTTGTGTCTCCATTGCGATCGATCGACACAGTGAATGTGGGGCTCGTTTTTCCGGCGCCATTCAGAATACCGTTGCCGCCGTTGTCGTTCGTCACATCTGAAATCAACAGTGTATGATTGGTAATCATGTCCGGCTGAACAGTCACCTGGAACGGAAAGGAAGTCGGCGAAAGAACCAGCCGCTCCTCCATCACCTCAACCAGAGATTGAAGACAGTGCATTCCAGACACAGAGCGTTTCGCTCGTCGGCGATTCTGAACATTTGAATCAGCAGCCATCAAATGAAGAAGTCGGCGAATCATTATGCATCTTTCATTGCGTCTACTGGCATCACGTTAACCTCGCCGCCGTCCCCGTAGCGGGCGGCGTGCGGACAGAGCGTTGTGAAAAACAGCATTGCGGGCAAAAATTCGCACCGTCTCTGCTGTCCTCTTTTGCCCCGGAAGGTCAGGAAAAACAGTGCCTGTTCTCCTTAATTCGAAATTCCAAACCGCCGGGCTGCACCGAAAAATCGTTGCAGATTGCTGAACCGGAAGAATCGTTCGAATCGGAAAAGATGACCGAGTTTTACTAAATTATGCAAATGCTGGTTTCGATAATGGCTAAAGGACGTCAACCCGCCCCAGGGGTTGTTGACGCGCACTGTGAGCCACACTCTGCTGGAATCAGTTCGTGGGATTCTTCACTCAATGCATTAAACGAATTTTGGTGCTCACGGCGCTGATGTCGTTGGATGTATTCCCATGTGGCCGTTCGCAGGCGTCGGATCAGATCCCACCCGGAGTCAGGGTCTCGGAGGCATCGCTGATTACGGCTTTGACCAAAGCTGACGAGCACCTCAAAGAAGAGGCTGGTGTTGAAATTGCCGTGCACCAGGGTGTACTCGCCTACCAGCAAAAGCAGTATTCAACTGCGTTGTCTCTTCTGGAAGCTTCCGGCTCAAAGCGTATTGCAGCAAGTTACTACACGGTCCTTTGTCTGATTCATCTGGACCGTATTGACGACGCACTACAGGTGTTGACCGTAATGCGACGCAATCCTGCCACCCCGGAGATCATTGACGTGGGTGTGGCCCAGGCATTGATGAATTCCGGAAAGGAATCTGAGGGCCTTGACCTGCTGCAGGACTACACGACAAATCATCCGGAAGACTCAACGGCTCAGGCATTACTGAAGCAGGAACAAGTAGCGCAGAACAAGGCTCCGCCCGAGCCCAACGCCAGAGCATTCTCCAAACTGGAGAATCCTCCGGTGATGTCTCCGGAGCCTCAACCAGAACGAAACTGGAACCTGACGTTTCTTACAGGTTACGACTATGACAGCAACGTCGTCAGGGCCCCCGAGTTTCAGGGACTGGGCTCCACGTTTCAACGATCCGATTCCAGCTGGATCAACGCCTTATACGGCGACTACCGTTTTATTCAGGAAGACGACACGGTCGTAGGGGCCACAGCATCTCTCTTTGTGGCAGATCGCTTTCAATTAAGCCAATTCGATACATTCAACGTATCCGGAGGAGCGTACGCAAACCATGCTCTGGGGGATATCGTCATCGGCGCGAACTACCAGTTTGTCAATACTCT
This sequence comes from Planctomycetaceae bacterium, assembly GCA_044378235.1. Taxonomy (GTDB): domain Bacteria; phylum Planctomycetota; class Planctomycetia; order Planctomycetales; family Planctomycetaceae; genus SXXK01. Next base: position 3,136 of record JBILXT010000338.1, on the reverse strand, counting down.
GCTGGAGAACGAACAGTTTTCGGCGGAGCATCGCCTGGTTGGTAGTGCCACGCTGCTGGAAGGTTCTTTTGGCCATTCAACCGTCTACTATGAATTTGATGCGAACGATCTCAACATTGCAGCATTAATTCCGGCTCAGGAGCAAAGTGGCCTGTCAAACGCAATTGGTGCGACACAAGCCATTTATCTGTTCGAGGGTGCAGGCCGGCTGTTCGGCGGGTATCGGTATGGGAAGAGCAATGCCGACGGCAATGACTTTGACTACCACAGTCATATGCTGACATCACGTGTCGAAGTCCCTGTCAACGGTCAGGGATGGCTTTCAAACTGGGTCTGCGATGCCGAATTTCGTATCTTCTTCGATCGCTACGCCAATCCCAACAGTCTCGACTTCATGGGAAATCGTCGTTCGGACAATCGTACAGAAGTGCGAACAGGATTGCAGAAGTACCTGACCGAGCATCTCAGTCTGAGGTTCGACTACACGTATGCCACAAGCGATTCCAATGTGGCAAATCTCTTTGGTGTCGGGTTCTATGACTATGACCGGCACGCCATAACATCGCAGCTGGTTTATGACTTCTGAGCCTGCTCCGACGAGACCGCGACGCCAGTACTCGCAGGTCTCTCTGGCAGATCAGTAAGTTCAAGACTACGGGAAGAAAGCATGAACGCGACCATACTCATGACCATGATGACGCTGGCGATCAACTCCTCAGCATCGTCAATTCAATGGGCAGGCAGCTTCGGCAATGTCAGCGTTGTACGCCAGAATCAGAATGATCAACCAGCTGCAGGTACTGTTCTCGCAGAGTCATTTCAGGTCTCCACAGGATCACAATCCGGAGCTGTCCTGTTTCAGCAATCAGCTTCCTGCGTGCAGATTGGACCTCAGTCTGATGTTGAAATTCAGGCAACAACTGAACCGCTGATGATCACCGTCCTGACAGGAGAAATCCGAACCGTAGCGACGGGACGCAGGAGCGTTGCACTGCAAACTTCCCTGGCGATCACGGACGTTGCGAATGGCATTGTTCGCGTCAGAGCAGATTCCGATCGCGTGTTGTTCTTCGTTGAACAGGGAACAATCACCCTGCTACTGACGGATGCTGCAAAAGTCGCGGCGGATGACTCCGCTGTCCGCAAAGTCGGGTTCGATGAAAACGACCAGGAGAACTCCTTAGTACTGAATGCCGGACAACAGGTCGAGATTCGTACTGGTTCTGGATTCAGCCAGGTCACTGAAGAGAATACGACCGACTGGCAAATCGACTCAGATCTTTGGCTGGTCAGTATTTCCCAGAATCGTTCGTCCTCCTCAACACAAAATCAGAGCTCTGAACAATCTCAAACCCAGAATAATCCACCCGACACTGCACAGTCCGGTAATGAAGCTTCAGAATCGACACAGGCTCAGAACACTCAGACCACATCGAGTGGCTTGTCGTCGAATCTAACACTGGGCCCAACGCTGGCCAGCACGGGTTTTAGCGGTGCAGCATTCAGTCCCTCGGACGCAAATCAGGACACAGCCGCCGGGAAACTCACAACACCCTTTCGAGGCCTGTTTCAGAACTCTGCTTTTCCCGGCGTTGTGCATATCGTAACCGGAGAAACGAAGTACATTTTCGACTCCGTTCAGCTTCAGTCCGGAGATGGTTATCTGAGTGGAACAACGACGCCCGAATACTGGTCCATCGGCGAAGGAACGCCTCCGCTCAACAGTCAGATTGTGACCAGTCTCGGAACAGGAACTTCCATCAATCCGGAGGTCCTTGCGATCCCCCGGTTTGAGAGCTTCTATCTCGTGCAATTGGATCAGTATCCGCTGAACGATGCGTTAGGCGGAAACACGACCGGGAACCCGCAACTGGCAGTCACGGGGTTGGTTGGACAGACGCCGACCGGCCCATCAATTCAGGGAGGTACGCCTTATCTGGATTCGCGAGCACAGATTAATCCTCAGGCCACTTTTGCACTCGGAGAATTCGCTGTGCGACAGTCCGGCAACAATCCTCAGATTGCAATGCGACGAAGTGATCAGGATCGTCGGATTATCAAGGACTCAGACGGCAATGACCTGAATGATCAGGTCACACCAAACTCGGACGTGACCGGTTTTGCTAAGGTTCCCGACAACCGATTCCTGCCTCAGAATCCGGATGTCTACGTGCCCGTCACGGATCCCGCGTCACTGGGAGGCCAAAGTCCCCTTCGAAACGTGCCTACGTTTTCCAACTCCAATCAACTCCGACGCGCAGCCTTCACCGCCCTGACGGCCAAAGAACTGGCGGGTTACTCGCAGCGTACCGGGCAAACTCGTTTCGTCGTGGATGGTCGAATCATAGATATCAGCGGATATCGCCCCTGATAAACTGCGGGGATGTGGTTACCTTGGTCAACTCTTTTGATTCTGTCAGTTGTACGCAATACAACAAATGAATGTTCAAACACCGGGCCTTAACAGTCCGGCCTGTTTTCCCGCTCAGCTGACCACTGCCGATTGAATACTCAGAGCCGCAATGCGTTCTGAGGTTATTCGAGTCGGGGGCAGTGTGATGATAGGCAAACTCGTGTTGGTGCTTAGCGCCATGCTGTTCATAAGTGCTGTCGCCCATGCCGAGACGCCTCGCGCCAGTCGGTCGCAACAGACAAAGCACCATTCTCGCCATAAAACGTTTGCCGAGTCAGTGCTGGGTGGCAAAGCAACGGCCAGTCCTCGCCCGCCCCGACGAACAGACGGCTTGCCGACAGGGCGAAGCTATTTCGGGAATCGTTACTACGGTAACTTCAACAATCGCTTCTTCGGGCCGCAGTATGGCTATTTTTAGGCGGCCTTACGCACGACGACTGGAGCAAATGGGACTGGCTCCGATCGAAGTGCGGTCATTCGAAATGACATAACGTGCTCAGGATCGGTGCCTGTCCCATTTGCGATGTGCGCACTTGATAAAACGCGACAGGCAAGTCGGAACGAGCGACAACGTCAGTTCCGTAAAAAAGTTAACCGACGATCCTGTCCCGTTCTCTCAAGCCCTGTGCGCGATATCGACTAGACCTCGTCCATGATCTCGCGTGGGCTGATCGCTCGGTGCTCTTCGGCCGAGCGATAAGCGGCATCGACCAGAGCCATCGT
>JBILXT010000337.1:0-7894 GCA_044378235.1 Planctomycetaceae bacterium | reverse complement strand
ATTATGTGATTTCCGTTGAAGCGCAGGCGATCTGCGATCAGCCCGTTCGCCGCGAAGAGCTGGACGACGCGTTTTACAACGTGTCCGTTTCTGATGCACTGATGGACATGCTGGGCCCCGCGATCAATTCGGGCAGCGGATTGTTTCTCTATGGAGCTCCGGGAAACGGAAAGTCCACTCTGGCACGCTGCCTGACGAGCTGCTTCGGACAGGAAATCTGGATCCCATATGCGATCATGGACGGGCGAGAAATTATTACTCTGTTCGATCCTGCCTATCATCAGGAAGTTCAGCAGCCGGGAGATGGATTATCATACGATCGTCGCTGGGTGCGAGTTCGCCGACCGACCGTCATCGTGGGTGGTGAGCTGACTCTGGACAATCTTGAGATTCGTCATGACCCGGCCTGCAATATCAGTGAAGCTCCTCTGCAGATGAAGAGCAATTGCGGCTGCCTGCTGATTGACGACTTCGGTCGCCAGCGAGTCAAGCCGGAAGAGTTGCTGAATCGCTGGATTATTCCGCTCGAAAACAAGCACGACTACCTGACTCTGGCCACTGGCAAGAAGATACAGGTCCCGTTCCAGCAACTGATCATCTTCTCCACGAATCTTGATCCGGCGGATCTGGTCGACGAAGCCTTTCTGCGTCGTATTCCGTACCGCATTGAAGTCGACGATCCGGATGAGCAGGAGTTTCATCGCCTGTTCCAGATCGCCGCCGAGAAGCTGGGATGTAATTACGATCCGGAAGCTGTCGAGCATCTGATTAATCGCTGTTATCGCGAAGAATCGCGGCCGATGCGTCGCTGTCATGCTCGTGACCTGTTGCTGCAGGTGCGAAGTTATTGTTTGTACCGCGGACTGCAGTTCGAAATGCTGGCTGAGTACTTTGATCGAGTCTCTGAGTGTTTCTTTACACGTGTTCCGACTCGCCCCCTGAATGCCTCTTTTGAGATCGCTCAGCCGACTTGTCGCTGACAGGAGATTTCACGTGCTAAAGACTGAAGTTCAATCCACCGCACTTCTTACCGCGGCAGAAACACAATCGTCGTCGGTCTCCGGCATGACGGAGATTGCCGGCTATCGTCTGCAGGAACGGATCGGCATGGGCGGATTCGGGGAAGTCTGGCGAGCGATCGGCCCAGGCGGTTTCCCCAAAGCCGTGAAGATTCTTTTCGGCAGCCGCAGTGGTCCACAGGCGGAGACCGAACTTCGTTCAATGAATCGAATTCGCGAGCTGCGACACCCGTTTCTGCTCAGTATCGAACGCATTGAGGTAGTGGATGGTCGAGTCGTCATCGTCAGCGAACTGGCCGACAAGAGTCTTGATGACCGTTACCGTGAAATCACAGCCTCCGGTCAAAAGGGAATTCCCCGCGAAGAACTGATTGGGTACCTGCGTGACGCTGCGGATGCTTTGGACTTTATGTCCGAACAACACGGACTGCAGCACCTCGACGTCAAGCCGGACAACGTTCTGCTCCAGGGGGCACATGCAAAGATTGGTGACTTTGGTCTGACGAAGAGCCTGAACGCATCCGGGCATTCGATGGTCAATGGGTTTACACCGTTGTACGCTCCGCCTGAGCTGTTTGATGGACATCCCGAACGAGGCAGCGATCAGTACAGTCTTGCGATTGTCTACCAGATGATGCTCACCGGAGTTCCCCCGTTCAACGGACGGTCGGCGGCTCAGTTGACGTCACAACATCTGAAGAGTGCTCCCGATCTTTCGATCCTGCACCCCTCGGATCGCGCCGTGGTGGCTCGAGCCCTCTCCAAGAATCCGAAGACTCGATTTGCCAGCTGCCGTCAGTTTATCGATGAACTCGCCAAGCGGCGCTACGCGAATTCTTCTTTGCCGAAGTCGGGAGGCATTCCGGAATCGGAAGCTCCTCGTCCTCGCACTGAGTTTGTTGCGAACATTCAGGCCCCGGGAGAATCTGAGCGACTACTTCCTGTCGCAACACCATTGCGTCCCCCGGTCAACGCGGGCCAGCCGTGGATCGTGCGTCCAACAATCTTTGTGTCCATCGGTGGGCTCGGAGCGTCTGTCCTTGGGGAACTACGAACTCGTATTCAAAAGACTTATTCTGGCGGTTCACTTCCGTCGATCCAGTTCGTCTGCATCGATGCAGACTCAGTCCAGATCGACGCGATGGAACGTCGTGCGGCCAACGAACCCACAACGACGCTGACAACCGTGCGAACTCCTCTGAAGACTTCTCACGAGTATCGAAAAGCATCCGGCGAGCATTTGAACTGGCTCAGCCGACGCTGGTTATTTAATGTTCCACGTTCGGGCAAAGTTGAGGGTATGCGACCGCTCGGACGACTTGCATTCGTCGATCATCAGGAACTGATTCGTACACAGCTGGAAAAGGCGATTGACAGAGCCTTCAAAGTAGAATCTGTCGAAGCGTCGAGGAATGCATCTTCGCTGCCATTTTCGCGCGATGCGATTGATATCGTACTTGTGGGTTCGATCTCAGGTGGAACCTGCAGCGGTTCAATCATGGATGCCGCCTGGGTGCTGCGTTCCATTCTGGCGGCCCGACGACTGCCTCCCTGCTGCCTGTCAGCGGTGATGTTGCACGGGACGGAGAACTCCAGTCAGACTGCGGACATGCAGGATGCGAACACACTGAGTTTCCTGCAGGAACTTTATCACTTCAGTCTTCCCGGAGTTCAGCGTCCCGGTGCATCCCGGAAATCTGAAGGCGAACCGGCCTCTGCCATACCATTTGACGAAGCGGTCTTTGTTCATCTTGGTGATGATCTGGCCGACATTGATTTTCACAATGGCGCAGAAAAGATCGCGAACTATCTTGAGCTTCGCACCCTTACTAAAGCGAGGACTGAGATCGATGCGTGGCGGAACGCGTCCGAAATGCAGGAAGACAGTCAAGGCTCGCTGCAGCTGCGCACATTCGGGCTGGCAAAAGTAGCCTGCGAATCATGGGATGTTGCCAACAGTGAATCTCAGTCCCTGGTACAATCCCTGATCCGACGCTGGGCTGTCGGTGCTACGGCTGATATCAACGAACCGATTGCTCGAACGAGTCCGCTGGGAACTCTATTGCATGAGCTGGCGCTGACTGAAGAAGGCGTTGTCGAACTGGTACCGCGTCTGCTGAACGCCGAGAGAACTCGACGAATCGACGAATACGCTTCGGTGATCTGGAGTCGCCTTGGTTCATTGTCGACCGCCGCGGAAATTCCCGGACAGATCGCCGGCCTGATCAGTCAGGAAACAGGGCTCAGCGGCCAGAAGAGCGCCATAACGACTGTTGTGGAAGATATTCGCAAGGACCTTACCGCAGGTCTGGGACGCTCCGTCAGCAAAGTCGCGACGCATCTGCAGACTCTGCTGGAAACTCGTGGACGTCTCAATGCGGCGGAGACGACCGTAACACTACTCCTGAAATCCGTCGACCAGTCAATCGCGACAAACACCCGCCAGCAGTCAGAACTGCGAGCTGCATTTGCAGAATTGTGTAACTCGCTGACGACGCAGTCCAGTTCGCCTCTGGGATCGGTTGACGGAAACTCATTGCGACCATTTTGTCGACAGTATTGCATGTTGCTGGTTTGCCAGACGGTCTGTCAGAGTGTCGGAACTCATCTGAAGAATCTGCGCGATGGAATCGCCCGGTTCGGCTCAGAGAAGCTCTCCCTTCTGCGGCAGCGCGTCACCGGCATGTCCTCAATGGGCACCGACACTCGGGTTAACGCAGGTCCGAGTCCATCGCAAATGCTGGACGCGTTTGATGAGTACCTTGTTAAGAATCGAAGGTTCGAATTGTCCGCCTTGCTTCAGCGAGATCCACGGACATCAGATCTGCAGGTTCTGAATTCGGAAGCCGCCAGCTTTCTGTTCCAGAGCATGGGACCGCAATCGGCGGGACTTCCGGAGATCGGACCTCAAACGACCGTCGCATTTCCCGCGACAGCGCGGCCGCAGTTGCGAAACGTTGGAGGAGGTCAACGAGTGTTGGCGGCGATTCCGGAACAGATCCCGGGAGAACCCTGGAAGCAACGGATTCAGACCGAGTTCGGTCCGTGCGTTTCTGTCTGCCCCATGAACCGAAGTGATATTACCGTGCTGTGCGAAGTGGAAGGGATTGCAATTTCAGCCCTGATCGAAAGTCTCTCCCACCTGAAACCAAAAGTGGTGGAGTTGGCTGGCCGACTTCACTCTCGACAGGACATTCACTGGTAGTGCTTCGTCGAGGCTCTCAGGCATTCAGCATTGCACGGACATCGACCTGCAATGCTGGCAGCAAGAGTCCCGATGCGAAGTCGCCGGTTCGAAAAACGCCGTGCTCGATGTAGGCTCTGTCGCGGAGAACCAACACCGTGACCTGATTCTCCTGAGGATCCACAATCCAGTACTCGGAGATTCCCGCGCGGGCATAGTCAATGCGTTTGTCTTCATAGTCTCGCTGCCGAGCATCTTTGCCTGGGCTTACAATCTCAAGCGCAAGATCCAGATGAGAAGGATACTCAACGTCGGGCCCTGGAGAATTCTCGGGAGAGATGTAGAGCAGATCCGGTTCTCGAATCGTGCCGGGAAAGAGTCGTGTCGGCAACGGTGCAAAAAGTGAAATCGAACCCGCAGGTGCCACAGCCTCGAACGCTCCGAGGATCCATCGCAGAATTCGTTGATGCTTCAGCGTAGGCATTGGCAAAATCTCCAGTCGTCCATCAACGAGCTCGGCCATTCTGTTCGTGTGGAACTTCAGGAAATCTTCATCGCTCCAACTGCCCTGAACTGGCAGCATATACGCGGCTTCCCACGCCGGATCGCCGTTTGCAGAGGGAATCTGGGGAGTTGTAACTGACATGCGGAGTTCCTGACGACGGCTGAAGAAGCAACATCTGCGGCGACAGTGTAACTGACGACGGCATCAAGTGGAACGTTCTTGTCGATGTTTCAGGTCAGTCGCGACTTCCGGAGATGCCATGAGGACGGCAGCACATACATACGGGGCAGTACATCCGGAAATGGCGATCCCGCCGTGAGTTTTTCAGAGCCGCGTGAAAGTGTCTCACAACAATGGTGTGCACACACTACTGCTCCGTCAAGACAAGGAATTCGGGTTGGAGGTAGTGGATCTTGCTAAAAATCCCTTAGCTGCAGGACCTTTAGCAAGGTCCACTACCCGAAGTTTAATTCTTGACAAAGCACTACTTCGTCAATAAAAAAACGAGAACCCTCTGTTTCACACAAAGTGTTCTCGCGTAATGATTCACCAAACAGATGTCGTGTCACTCACGATTACAGTCAAGCCATTGGACCCTCGCCCGGAGCGAACGTTTATCAATCCAGTTTGATCTCAATTGTGTCGCCGGCTTTCACTTCAATCTGCCGTTCCAGGGAACCTTCGTGGTAGGCTTTAGGAACCGCGTTGAAACTAGCTGGTGACTTGCCAGCGGTGATGAAGTACGTGTATTTTCCAGGAGTGACTTTTGCCTGAGATTTGCCATTCGCGATTTCGACCACGGCTGGAAGTGAGCCTTCACCCGTCGGTTGGAAATTGAACTTCAGATCGTTCGCAGGCTTCCCGGCCATCGTCACGTTGAGCGTTACGTCCACTGGATCTGGATTCGTGCCGGGGTCTACACCCCCGCAACCGCAGAGCAACAGAGGCAACGCAAGCATCCAAAAACGCATCAAAACACCTTTCAATAGGAATGCCGCTGACGATGAACGTCAGCGGCAGAAGCATTAGAGATTTTTTCAGTTCGACCCGAACACGGGTGAACTAGAACTCTGCAGTGACGAAACCGTCCTGGCTGCCAGCAATTCTCTTGAGAATAAGGACATCCATATTCTCGCTCAGGAATCGAACTGATCCATCGCCCATTGCTGCCTGGCAACCGCCGGTATGCCAGCTGAATGGTTCGTCGTTTGGACCGCAGTTGTTGTTGACCCACAGGCATTCTGCAGGACCACCCAGCGGTGTGTTGTAGTTGTTGATACGCGCCATTCTCGACCCCAGAGAGTTGCTTGGACCTGAAAGACCGTTGGCTCCGGCATCTGGATCTGCCCATGCGTACATACGACGTCCGCCGCTTGAACCACCGGTCCATGCTGGACCTTCAGCCGCGATCACTGAGGGACGAGAAGACAATGAACCCAATCGTCCGGCAGATGGATTAGCACGACCGCAGTCTTCGATGCAGAGGATCGTGTTCGAAGTACCGTCGGTGATTGCTCCAAACTTTCGATTCTTGTCACATGACAGGAATCCCTGCTGTGTCATTGCAAGTCGTCGTGCGGAGGCCGTCGGGCGAGTTCCGATCGGGTCGGTACCGCCGGCGACAGTGCCGTCTTCAATGTCGGTCACGGCAATGAACATGTAGTCCCATACACCGAAACCGTCTGGAGCACGAACGCCCGGATCGATTGGAGTACTTGGGCAAATGAATGCACCGATCTGTGTTTTCGCTGCAGCAACAGTTCCAGCATGACCTGGATCGTTGTAAACGCGACCGATGGCATTGGCATTCAAGTTGGTCATCGTGTAACCAGCCGTCGCCATGTTTGCGTAGGTCAGAGAGTGGTCCATCTGTGCATAGACGTTAGCCTGCTCGATAAATGGCAGCAGCAACGTTGGTGTGGACTCGGTCATGTATGTGGTCGTGGATGTTCCGCTGCTGTCACACTGACCGGAGTGAGGCAGGTAGCTGTACGCACTTTCAAAGTTGTGAACCGCCAGGCCGATCTGCTTGAGGTTGTTCTTGCACTGTGTTCTGCGAGCAGACTCACGAGCCTGCTGAACAGCTGGCAGCAGCAGAGCGATCAGGATCGCGATGATCGCAATCACGACCAACAGTTCAATCAAAGTAAAACCACGACGCTGGCTCACCTGAACCGGCTGTAACCTGAATTTCTTCATCAACAAATCTCCATTCCAAAAAAAAGTAGATACCGCTTCGCTATCAACTTGAACCGCACCAAAGAGTGCGACCACACCCAAAATCTAACTCGGGAGTTTTGTTCAAGTCTGAAAATTCACGAAGTGGCAGAAGAAGGCCGGACAACAATCGTTAACGGATGTCCAATGAACTGGGCCGATCAGCCCCTTAACTCCAAGGAACTTTGTCGGACCAACGTTGAGAGTCATGGGAAACTGGCCCACACAGCCAACGTTTCGCCACGTTCCGGCAAACTCAACCACACTTGACGTGCTGAACAGTCTCGGAATGAATTGTTAATGTTTGATTAATCTCATTGCATGTATGTGAAGGATTTGTGTTTTTTGGATGAATGAAAGTACATATGCCACACAAATCTCATCGCTCTGAATCATTGATTTGTTCGCATTTTTTGCGGTTTTAAGGCGGGTTTTCCATATGTTTGCCTGTCGAGATTCTCATCGGAGAAAAAAATGATGTCAGCCGCGGAACCCTTTCAGCCCACTTTGTTCACAAAGGTGAGGGCACCAAATGAGCGAGGCCGACAAGTTTTACTCGTCGGCCCCTGGGGAGACTTCAGCTTCGTTCTTGTTTCATCGCTCAGCGAGTCTTGATCTCAACACAGCGACGTGGTTGGTCGGTGACAATGCTGTGGATCAGATCACGTTTCAGAACCTGAAAAGGCACCCTGACAGTTAACTCTCGTGGCGGAAATCTCTGCATACGCGGCAGCCAGTCCCTGTTTTCACGTCGCCGTCAGCCAAAAAGGTGTAGTGTCCTGTAGATGAAACTGACCATACAGCTGTTGAAACGATGACAGGTAAGGTCAAGCTGATGGTGTCCCGCCGCATGCAAGCTTGCGATATGAAATGCTTCTCGAAGCTGTTTTCGATATTGTCCACCAGACTTACTGGATCCATAGATTCTGAAACTGGCGATCGTCTCATCCAGGAAGACTCCCGGAGCCT
>JBILXT010000047.1:0-28278 GCA_044378235.1 Planctomycetaceae bacterium | reverse complement strand
CGATGGAAACGGCCTGGAAATACTGGATCGGTACGCTCGGAAGTTTGTGGAGTTCATGAAGGAGAACACGGGCAGTCGTTGACGTGACGCATACTCTCAGCCTATGTTAAGCTTACAGGCCCCCCCCGGGGGATGCCTCGTTGTCTGTTTGCCGCTGGAGTTCAGAAATGTTCGAAGTTGGTTTCGCCGGTGATCCCCGAACTTCAACCACTCTTGTTGAAGTCGTCAGGGCGAATTCGAAGCCGAGAGTTGTCGCTCCATCTGGCAGCATCCGCAGGTGGTTCAGGAATCTCTTCTCAACTGTTGATCATCGGCGTGCCCTGAGAAGTGAAGCCTGCGTCGAGTCAATGGAGGGACGGTTTTTGCTTGCTGCGGGTCTTACGCTGACGCGAGACATTAATCTCACCACCGCAGAGAATCATTCCGATCCCGATGACTTTGAACGGGTGGGAGGTGCGGTGTATTTTCTGGCGGACACACCGACGCAAAGAGGAATGCTGTGGAGAACAAATGGGACTTCAGCAGGCACCGTTTCGTTTGGAGCGTCCGCATTGAAAGGCGGGACACCGCGAGAGCTGACGAATGTCGGTGGTGTCCTGTTTTTTGCCGTCCGTCGTTTTGTCGATGAAGAACGTGTCGAAGAGCTCTGGAGGAGTGACGGGACAACAAGTGGGACTGTACGCCTGAAGGCTTTTGTATCCGGGAGTTATTATTCCAATCGACTGGACTCACTGACTAACGTTGGAGGGACACTCTTTTTTGCTGCAGATAACGGCGTTACAGGAATCGAGCTTTGGAAAAGTAACGGAACCGCTTCGGGGACCGTGCTGGTTAGAGACCTTCGGGCAGGTGTCGCAGCGTCAGCGCCATCCGATTTGACAAATGTGAACGGTACCCTTTACTTCACGGCAGATAATGGCGTCAGTGGCAGAGAGGTCTGGAAGACGAATGGTGTCAGTTCCGGGACTGTTCAGGTGAAGGATGTCTTCCCTGGGCCCACTGGTTCGTTCCCGTCGTCACTGACTAATGTCAATGGAACCCTGTTCTTCTCTGCGAATGACGGGACGAATGGAGAAGAGCTCTGGAAATCCAACGGTTCAGCCAGCGGTACGTCGATGGTGAAAAACATCAACGCAGTGGGCGGCAGCAGTCCTGGTTCATTTTCCGCTGTTTCCACGGCTTTGTATTTCGTTGCAAACGATGGCACGAACGGTTCTGAGCTTTGGAAGAGCGATGGAACTGTGGCTGGCACTGTGATGGTCAAGGATATTCGCTCAGGGTCATTGGGCTCTGCTCCCTCGGCATTAACGAACGTTAATGGAGTGCTTTATTTCTCTGCGGACGATGGCGTTAAGGGGAATGAGCTTTGGAAGACCAATGGCACATCGGCTGGAACTGTTCTGGTGCGAGATATTCGCACCGGCAGCACGAGCAGCAGCCTGTTATCTCTGGTGAACATGAGTGGTCAGTTGTACTTCATGGCCGACAATGGCGCGACTGGGCTTGAACTTTGGAAGAGCAATGGAACCTCGGCAGGTACAGTGCTGGTGAAGGATGTTTTGCCAGGCTCTTCAAGCGGATTGCGCGGTTATGATGGCCTGTTCAACGGGAACGGAGTGTTGTACTTCGCAGCTGACAACGGAACGGTTGGCCGTGAGCTTTGGAAGAGCAATGGATCGACTGCGGGAACATTGTTGGTCAAAGATATCGCATCAGGTACTGAAGATGCTCTTTCGGCCTACAGTTTCGGTGTGGCATCGAATATCGCGAACGTGAATGGCATCATTTACTTCACGGCAGACGATGGTGTCCATGGAAGGGAGCTGTGGCGCAGCGACGGAACAGTTGCCGGGACTAAGTTAGTGAAAGACATTAAGCCAGGTGCTGCGGCATCCTTCCCGGGGAATCTTCGGAACGTGGGCGGTGTGCTGTACTTCACGGCGTCGGGAAGTGTGGGCGGTCAGGAACTATGGAAGAGCAACGGAACGTCGAGTGGCACGGTCCTTGTTAAGGACATCCTGCCCGGAGCCGATTCATCCAACCCCAGACCTCTGGCCGATCTGGGTGGCGTCCTGTACTTTGTCGCGAACGATGGTACGCATGGTGTGGAGCTATGGAAAAGCAATGGCACGTCGGCCGGCACTGTACTGGTCAAAGACATTGCGCCCGGCCTTTTGGATGGCGTAAGCGGCTATGGCGAGACTGATGCGGAGGTTGTTGGCGGCACGTTGTACTTTGTAGCCAACAATGGGTCTCTTGGGGAGGAGCTTTGGAAGACCAGCGGTACAGCGGCCGGCACGGTATTGGTCAAGGATATCGCTGTAGGGGCCGAGGGGTCTTCGATACGTCACCTGACGAACGTCAATGGTGTACTTTACATGCAGGCCAGCACGTCGGCTCAGGGCGAGGAACTCTGGAAGAGCACAGGAACTGCAGCAGGTACTGTATTGGTGAAGGAATTTGTTCCAGGCAATCCTGGGGGATTTCCGTCTCAGCTCACAAACGTCAATGGCACATTGTTTTTCAATGCCAGCGTGTCTGCCAGCGGTACGGAGTTGTGGAAAAGCAATGGGACCGCCGCCGGGACGGTCCAGGTCAAGGATATTCTGGCGGGACCTGATACCTCGTACCCCAGTGATCTGACAAACGTCAACGGAGTTCTGTACTTCAACGCTCGTACTACGGCTCAGGGGTATGAACTCTGGAAGAGCAACGGAACGACGGCTGGTACAGTATTGGTCAAAGATATTCAGCCGGGGACAGGAAGTGGTTACCCTCGAGATCTGTTGAACGTTAACGGCATGCTTTATTTTGCGGCTGACAACGGTGCGATAGGCGAAGAGCTGTGGAAGTCTGATGGAACCGCATCTGGTACGGTGCTTGTTCATGATTTGGCGACGGGTATCGGAAGTAGTTCACCCAGAGGACTGATCATTGCAGGATCCCGTCTGTTTGCCGCCGCAACAACAGATGCCACGGGATCCGAATTATTTTCGCTGAACTTTGCAGCGACTTCCTCGTTCGTGAGCGGTTTTGCGTTTGAAGGGGTGCCATCACCCGGAGAGGCAGCGTCTGCTGTTCGGAGCCCAGGACTTACGGGACCCGGAGTCATTGCCATTTCGCCAGCCGCAATCCCGATTTCGTCGACCGATGACGGGGCAACCACTCAGGCCGGTTCGTCGGGCGGGGCGGGAGGTTCTGGTACCGTTAGCCTCGCCCCGTTATCTGCCGCATTCAGGGCCACTCAAGTCGGATCGTCTGAGCCGGATCTGTCTTTGACGACGTCAGATCTATTCGATGAACTTGATTTGTTGGAGATCCTGGGGCTGATCTGAAGGGCGTTTGGCTAGATCGGTAGAGTTTGCAGACGAACGCTCCTGCAGATCGCTTTGGCACAGGAATCACGGATTCCCGATCGCAAACAGATGATGTTCGCCTCGGATGTAGATCCGACCGTTTGCGATTGCCGGGGAAGACCACGTGTATTCGCCAAGTTCATTTCGGGAGACGACATCGAGCTTATCTCCGGGACGAACAACCGATGTGACGCCATCATCGGCCGTGAAATAGACCAGTCCGTTGGCCGTCAGCAGTGACGCGCTGTAGTGCTTGCCGAGCCGATCCTGCCAAAGGCGTTTCCCCGTTTCTGTATCAAAACAATTGACCGTGCCGCGGTCGTCGGCGACAAACAGATGAGGGCCTGTCAGGACGGGCGACGGGACATAGCATTTGGCTTCTTCTGATTGCCAGCGCACATGAGAGGTTGTCACGTCGCCGGATCCATCGGGATTGATCGCCATGACATGATGCGTTGGAAAGCCGGCCGTCAGATAAAAGCTCTGGTCGTCAGCAACCATCGACGAAACAAACTGCTCCGTCGGGCCTTCGACTCTCCAGATCTCATCCCCGGTTTTCGGATCGAGGCTGACCACTTGTTTGCTGCCCGACATCACCATCTGGGTTCGCCCGGAGATGTCGCGAATGATGGGCGTGCAGTAGCTGCGAATCTTGTGAGTGCGTGGCGTTTTCCAGACGGTCTGTCCATTCGAGCGATCGAGCGCCACAACGTAGGATTCTCCGTCGTGATCTCCGTTAACGATCAGAAGGTTGTTGAAAATTACAGGCGAGCTGCAGAACCCATGAGCGCTGATAAAGTCGCCAATAGTGACATGCCAGAGTTCATTGCCGCTGAAATCGAACGCGGCGACGAGGATTTGCCCCGGCGTGACATTGCGTTCACTGCCCACGTTGGGGGCCGGGATTTCGTGGCCATCAACGATCAAAAAAGAAACATAGACCGTCTTGCCATCGGTCGCGGGAGTTCCGGAAGCGTAGCTGTTTAGCTGGTGTTTGGTTTCCAGTTTTGATTTGGCCACAACCTTTTGCCACACTGTTTCGCCGTTGGCCTGATCGAGACATGTCAGGATTCTTTCGCCCGTCGTCTCTTCGCAACTGCTTAGAAAAATGCGATCGTTCCAGATGACGGGTGAAGCGTGACCGGTTCCTCGAAGTTTCGATTTCCAGGCAACGTTCTCGCCAGTGATACCGTTCCATGTGGTGGGCACATTCGTCTCAGCGGATGTCCCGTCGCCTCGAGGTCCTCGCCAACATGGCCAGTTTTCTGCCATCGCGGCGGACAAGGGCAGCTGGCTGATCAGAAACAGCAGGACTGCGCGAAGTCGGAAGGTTTTAGAACGAGCAGGGGGGCGAAAGGCCGGATTTGCATCGGAGGAGAGCGATGCGGCAACGAACGAGTCAGGCACCTCACAGAAGACACGCGAAAGTTTCAAGGTCATCGCTGGGCCGCTTTCTGTCGCTGAAGTCTCAAACGGGTCCATCACCACGGTACTTTCCACTCAGTTTAGAGTTCCCGAACAACGGCTGGTAGCGGCTATCGACACCGGAATCGTTCCGGATCTTCAGAAACACGGTTCTCCCAGCGAGTTTGAGGGTTGTCGCAATCTGGAGTGGTTGAAGCGGTTTCGATGTTGTGTTACCGTCCAGGTTGTCGTGATTGATGGTTCCAGACGTCCACAAGGTTCAGGAAAAACGAAGAATAGCAATGCACAAAGTTACCCTTCTTCCAGGTGATGGTGTTGGCCCGGAAATCGCTGAAGCAACACGAAAGTGCGTTGAAGCCACCGGAGTGAAGATTCAGTGGGACGTGCAGGAATGCGGCATCGAAGTCATTGAAGCCAAAGGTGGCGTGCCGGCCAGCGTGCTGGAGTCCATTCGTGCTAACGGTGTGGCTTTGAAGGCACCAATTACAACTCCAATCGGTAAGGGTTTCCGCAGCGTCAACGTCTATCTGCGACAGGAACTTGGGTTGTACGCGTGTGTTCGTCCGTGCAAGACCTACAAAGGGGTCCGAACATTCTTCGAATCTTGCAACGTGGATTTGGTCATTGTTCGTGAAAACACGGAAGACCTGTACGCCGGCGTTGAGTTCAAAGCGGGTGAAGCCGTCACCGAGAAATTGATCGGCCAGATCAACGAAGTGGCGTCCGGCAAGAAGATCACGACCGGACTGAAGACAACGGGCGTCAGCATTAAGCCAATGTCCGTTGAAGGGACGACTCGTATTGCGGACTACGCGTTCAAGTACGCGGTTGACCACAACCGCAAGTCTGTGACATCCATCTCCAAGGCGAACATCATGAAGTTCACCGATGGACTTTGGTACGACGTCACCCGCGCTGTGGCCAATGCCTATCATGCAAAGCATGAATGGGCAGAGTTGGCGAAGAATGTTGCTCCATCTCCGGATGCAAATGCTGGCAAGCTGAACGCGGGCAACATCACCTACATGGAGCGTCTGATCGACAATATGTGTATGCAGCTCGTCCAGAAGCCCGAGCAGTACGATGTTCTGGTGATGGGAAATCTCTACGGCGATATTCTCAGCGACCTTTGTGCCGGACTGGTCGGTGGACTCGGTGTTGCTCCGGGTGCAAACATCGGCGTTGACGGAGCCATCTTCGAAGCGACTCACGGCAGTGCTCCGAAGTACAAAGGCCTGAACAAGGTCAATCCAACCGCATTGATTCTTTCCGCGAAACTGATGCTGGAACATCTCGGTGAAACCAAGGCCGCTGCAAAACTTGAGCAGGCCGTTGCTGATATCATCGCAGAAGGGAAAGATGTCACCTACGACATGAAAGCCGATCGAAACGATCCGACCGCAGTTGGAACTCAGGAGATGGCAGAAGCCATCTGTCGCCGAATCCAACAGCTCTGATTCACAATTCAGAAAGCCCGGTCTTCAAATGATCGGGCTTTTTTTCTGCGCTGATATGTGTGATCAGGACATTCGTTCTTAGGAGGCGTTCGATGCTGACATTTCTGAAACTGGTCGCGGCATTTATCGTGGCGATCGTCGTGCTCGTTGTGGCGGTCGTCCTCTTTATTCGATGGAAGTTCCGGCGGTTTCTGAAGAACATGATGGAGGCTGCCGGAGCACAGGCGTCGAGTGGTGTTCCACCATTTCGGATCAAGCTGGAACCACACGATGATGACGATGAAATGGAATGGTTCCATAATGATGATGTCCAGACGCAGATGCAGCAGTTTGAATCATCGGGCTTCACTCCTTTGGGAGATTATGCCGTCGAAGGCCTGCCTTTGCAGGTGCGTGGTTTTCAGCATCAGGATCACAACGTTTATGGAGTCATTTACGATCACGTTGCGGCAGGTGTCTGGAGCGATGTCGTAAGACGTTATGAGGATGAATCGAGCTGGACCGTGTCGTCAGCGAAAGAACACGGAATGGATGCTGCTCCATGGCATACCCCATGCTTCCTGCCAGGACAGTCGGTCAACGAACTGCTCAGCCGGCTTCTGGAGTCTTCTCCCGCCAGCGGTATCCAAACGACGGGTGCTGACAAATTTGTTTCGCGATTCGAAGCCGCCTATAAACGAGAAATGAACTGGCGAATCGAAAGAGGCGGTGCGACAGAGCAGGAGATCCGAAGAGTCTGTGAGAGGAATGGACAGGATTGCACTGCAGAGCAAGTGGAGCAGATCCAGGGACTTTGGAAGACTGCAATTGGAGAGTTCCTGTCGGAACAAGTACTGCGCCTTTGGCGAAAGGAAAGTGGTGTTTCATCCCGGGAATACGAACGCATTGCTCCGGACCTTGTCGTTATTCACGATCGCCTGACCGCTGCTCAGGTCCTGTCGCAGGGTTACTGTGATCTGGATGAGGAAGAGGAAGATGAGGAACAACTTGCGGCCCAGGTGGAAAATTGGTGTCGAGTCGAGACTCCGACGGCCGCATTCCTAAAACTCATTGTGATCAGAAAGACCGGGGAGCGTCGGAATCGACTAGCCCAGTTTGACAAACCGCTGAAGGCGGAGATCTGGGAACGGCCAAACGATTCTGCGAGTGGTGACGACTTGGACGATTGAATTGATGGTTGCACCCGTTGGCGGTGTTCTCAGCCCGTCACGGTGAGGCTGTCAGTCTGGGCTGACGGCGCAAAGGTTTTCTGCACTCAGGTCGCAGTTGCATCGC
Organism: Planctomycetaceae bacterium; assembly: GCA_044378235.1. Lineage (GTDB taxonomy): Bacteria > Planctomycetota > Planctomycetia > Planctomycetales > Planctomycetaceae > SXXK01. The sequence continues at coordinate 20,765 of JBILXT010000047.1, read as the reverse complement.
TGGTTTTGGCTTGCTTGAAGATCAGTGACACTGGAGAGAGGGGAGTAATAACACTCTCGTCAGCTATAACAAAGCTTCTTGATTCGCCAGTGTGAACTGAACGCCAGGACACACCAGCAGCTGAATTTCCGGGCATTAAATCGCTGTGTTGGTGTTTTCCGGGCATTTATCCCCGTTTTTTTCAAAATAGGACGTCCGTTCACGGGAATCCGTCTGTATCCTAAAGCTAGATTTCCGATAGGTAAGAAATTCCTTGTCCATGACTTATGTGTTTGGGGTCGATCTCATCATGCGTACTTTTTCAAGTCGCCGCGGGTTCTTGCGGATTTCCAATTTTGTTGGCGGGCTTTGCCTGTTGAGTCTGGTTGTTGGATGTGGTGAAAGTGGACCTCCAAAAGCCGCTGTTTATCCGGTCTCGGGAACTGTGACTGGGGGTGGTGGAGATTTGGCGGGTTGTGTGATTACTTTTAATCCCACGGATCCAGCTGGCGTTGGTGCGACAGCGACAGTGGGTTCCGGTGGTAAATTTACCCTTCAGGCGATAGATGGCCGTGCGGGTTGCCCAGCAGGAAGCTACAAGATCACCTTGTCTCTTTCTCCCGAAGCAACCAAGGCGGCCATGATGAAGGCAATGAGTGCAGGGCCCGGAAAAGGTGGTCCTCCAAAGGTCGAGTCCCCGTTTCCAGAGAAGTATCAAAAAGTTGGGACGTCTGACAAGACTGTTGAAATCAAGGCTGAATCGAACACCGTGGACATCGCTCTCTGATAGTAGAGCGTCTTTTCGTGTTTTATTTTGATCTACTTTGTTTTTTTCAAGGAGATTTTGCAATGGTGAGGCCGAAGCTTCGCAGGGCGTTTACGCTCATTGAATTGTTGGTGGTGATTGCAATCATCGCGATCCTGATCGCGTTGTTGCTGCCTGCTGTTCAGCAGGCTCGTGAGTCTGCTCGTCGTACCCAATGTAAGAACAATCTGAAGCAACTGGGTTTGGCGTTGCACAACTACCATGACGTGTTCGGCTCATTCCCGAACAACGAGTGTGCCCGAAACAACGGCACTAATCCGGGCGATTATCAGGGGGCAGTCAACGCTCAGCATGGATTGCCGACCTTGGGATGGATGTTTCGTATTCTGCCATACATCGAACAAGCTCCTTTGTTCCAGTCGGTTGATCAGAATGGAACGCCAGGTGGTAATTGGGCTGACAAGATCGTTGGTAATTCTGCTCCTGCAGCCAACGTTACGGCCCGTCGAACAATTGTCAACGCCTACCTTTGCCCTAGTAACCCCCAGGCGAAGAGGGTTAATGGACAGTCGAATTTTGCTGATAGTTGGGACACTGGTCTCGACGGGGCTCGTACCGACTATGTTGGTAGCATGGGTTTTTCTCAGTCTGGACATCGCGATTGTCCATTTGCCAACTATGCTGGCGAACAGTGGGGTCACGCTCTTTACATCGACGCTCCGCCAATCCATAACGAGAACGGTGTGTTTGGCTGGCACGGCTGTGTGACGATTGCCAACATTGTTGACGGCACATCAAACACGGTAGGGGTTGTCGAAAACCACCACTGGCGAGAAAAGGAAGATCCTTCGTCTGTGTTTGGAGATGCCATGTGGATGGGGGGATATGCCATTCACAGTATGAAAATGGCCCCAAATACGGATCCAAATGGTGACTTCCGTTGCGATCAGTGGAGCAGCACTCATACTGGTGGTGTGCAAGTGGCCATGTGTGACGGGTCGGTACGTTTTGTGAGCGAAAACATTGACTGGACGATTCGCCGTGCAATTGGTACTCGCGCAAAGGGTGAAATTGTTGGCGAGTTCTGAGTTCTGTCCAGTCGGTCAGTATGAGTGACTTGTTGATTTGAGTCCCTTGGTTGCGTTACGGCAACCGAGGGATTTTTTGTTTGACGATTGTGGGAATTGAGGTTTTCAGATGCTTCATCGTGCTGGTTCTACATAGCGATTTTTGATGATTATTGCCGGCGGATTCTTTCAAATCCGGCTTAATGGGATGATGTTCCGTGAGCGTCCATCGGGTACCGTTTTCCGATCGTGGCGTTCCGTGGATTGTTCCCTGGGAAGGTCCTGTCTTTTCGGAAGTGTGGCTCGTATGAATTTGACTGGTGTGTTCCCCGAACAACTGATCTACTTCTGCACACTTCTGTTGTTGGCAGGTTGTGGGGGTGAGACCATCGAGCAGCGTCCTGAGAATGTGCCGCAACGTACCATCGCGGAAGTCTCGGCAGGCATTCCACTCGAACGGCTTTCACAATCATTGTCTGATGAGGCAATGACTCAGGAAATAAAGTTTTCAGCACTGCCCGTTTCGCATCGGCCCGAATTCTCCTACTTCAACGGTAGTCGAGGAAAGCGATTAATGTTGGAGGCAACCGGTGGGGGGTGTGGTTGGCTGGATATCGATGGTGATGGACACAGCGATATTTATCTTGTGCAGGGCGGTATTCCGGATGAGCCGGTTGGGCTCGAATCGCCGAGTGATCAGCTTTGGAGAAACGTTTTCGGGACGTTTGTTGATGTAACTTCAGTTGCCGGGATCCGTGAAATTGGTTTCGGGCAGGGTGTCACGATTGGCGATTTTGACAATGATGGTTTTGATGATGTTTTCGTGACAAACGTCGGAGGCAATACACTCTTCCAGGGACTCGGGGACGGAACATTCCTGGAGATCATGGAATGGGGTGGTGAGGATCACAAGGTCTGGAGCACCAGCGCAGCGTGGGCAGATACTGATCTGGATGGCGACCTGGATCTTTACGTTTGCAACTATGTTGATTTTGACCCTTTCCACCCGCAGATTTGCGTCAACGAAACCAATGAGCAAATTCAATGTGCGCCCAACCAGGTGACAGCGGTTGCTGATGAATTCTACGTGAACAATGGTGACGGTAGTTTTTCAGCGGGCGCAGAGGCTCTCGGGCTCATAGGGCCTGAGAATCGTGCTCTTGGCGTGATTGTGCTGGACCTTGTGGGCGACCATTTCCCGGAGATCTATGTTGCAAATGATGCAACAGCTAACTTTCTTTTCCGACGCGGAGATGACGGTCGATATTCTGACCACGCTTCATTGCTTGGATGTGCATTGGATGCAAATGGTCTCGGTCAGGCGAGCATGGGTATAACCGCCGGCGATTATGACCGAGACGGATTAATGGATTTGTATCTGACGCATTTCGAAGGGGAGTGGAATACGTTGTATCACAATGGGGGTGATTTCGGCTTCAATGATGTCACGGCCGAGGTTCAAGCGGTGCAATCCACGTTACCGTGGGTGGGCTTTGGCGTCGTGATGGAGGACTTTGATCAGAATGGAGCAGATGACATCTTCGTGGCCAACGGACACATTGATGATCGTGGCAGAAAACAGGTTCTCGAGATGCGACCGCAGTTATTTTCGTTTAAGGGGCAATTGCTGAGGGATGTCAGCACAGAATGCGGCGAGTACTTTTCGCTGCCTTTGATTGGGAGGGGTTGTAGTCAGGCCGATTTCGATAACGATGGCGATTTCGACCTCGCCGTTGTGCACCATAACCGTGCTGCCGAGTTGCTGGACAATCAGTCAGAGAGAGGGCACTGGCTTGCTGTCGAGCTGATAGGTACTCGGTCCAATCGTCGCGGACTTGGCGCCAAGGTAGTAGTCCGACAAAGCACGACAACCCTGGTTCAGCAGCTCTATGGTGGCGGGAGTTATTGCAGCAGCCGTCAGTATCGACTCATTTTCGGACTCGCTGAATGCTCGGAACCATGTGATATCGAAATTCGCTGGCCGGACGGAGCCGTTGAGCATCTCACCGGGGTCCAGATTGACCAGAAAATCATGATCAAAGAGAAAGATCACAATGGATAGATGCTTATACCGTTTCTGTATCTTCCATCTTGAAGCTGCCGGATCGCTGTTAATGAGTCGGGGGCCGTTTCGATGGGGCTTCTTCTTCCTGATTTCCACTGTGGTTACAGGATGTGACGGGGAGGGGAGCGTATCTCCGGTGGCCTCGGAAAATTTGCCCGCAACTGCGACTGAACAGCGGGCGGACGAGGTTCGAATTTCATCCGTATTCTCGCAACTCGGCTCGTCAAATGTGGATTCGGGTCAGAATGCTGGCCCAAAAGCGTCCGGCTTTGCTTTGGCTTCTTTTTCCGACGTTACAACGCAGATGGAGTTAAGCTTTAAGTATGAAAATGGTGCCGATGGTCGGCAATTGATGGTTGAGGCGACAGGAGGTGGCTGTGGCTGGCTTGATTTGGATCAGGATGGCTGGACGGACATTTTTTTTCCGCAGGGCGGCGACCCCGAGTACGCCGGGAAAAAGGAACAGCCGCAGGATAAGCTGTTTCGAAATATTTCTGGTCGACGTTTTGTTGATGTGTCGGAGAAGTCCGGCGTCATCGAGCATCTTTACGGCCAGGGAGTTGCCGTGGGTGACTATAACAATGATGGTTTTGACGACATCTTTGTTTCAAATGTTGGATTGAACCAGCTTTACGAAAACCAGGGAGATGGAACCTTTTCTGCCGTCTCGAAGTCTCAGGGGCTCACCGGGGAGGTTTGGAGTACAAGTGCAGCGTGGGGAGATCCGGACAGGGATGGCAACCTTGATCTCTATGTTTGCAATTACTGCGATTACGATCCGAAGAATCCTCTCCAGTGCTTTGACAAAGAGGGAAAACCCGCGATCTGTCATCCCAAAGATGTGGTGCCAGTTCCCGACGAATACTACCGCAACACCGGTGATGGTCGCTTTGAGCCAAGTGCACGCACGCTTGGGCTCTTTGGCGACGGCAACCGCGCTTTGGGGGTTGTCATAGCAGATTTCAATAATGATCGATGGCCGGATATTTACGTCGCCAACGATACCACGGCCAATTTCCTCTTTGTTAACGACAAAGGGAAGACGTTTCATGAGACGGCGTCGTTGTTGGGTTGCGCGGTCAACGCTCAGGGGATGGCTCAGGCCAGTATGGGTGTCGCTTGTGGGGACTACGATGGCAATGGTTTTCTTGATCTTTACGTGACTCATTTTACGAACGAGTGGAATACTCTGTACACAAACCTTGGGCCGAATGGGTTCTACGATACCACCGCAATTGCAGATCTGGTCATTCCAACGATGAGTCGATTGGCGTTTGGAACGGTCATGTCGGATTTCAGTCACGACGGGAAAAAGGAGTTGTTTGTTGCAAATGGTCACATTAATCCCGAAGAGGCTTCCGGCGAAGGTTATCCGATGAAGCCCCAACTGTTCGCTTTTGATGGTTCAGCCTGGCAGGATACGGGAGCTTCGTCCGGAGATTACTTTCAGCGACTCGTTGTCGGACGAGGTGCGGCAACAGCAGATTACGACAATAGTGGCAGCCAGGATCTTTGTGTTGTGCATCACGATTGTCCGGTTGTGCTGTTGCAGAATACCAGCGATCCCGGACGATGGTTGCAAGTGCGTCTGGTAGGAACTCAGTCGACTCGGGACGCGATCGGAACACGAGTTCATCTGACAGTGGGTAAGCAGACGCAGATGCAGGAGTTAGCCGGGGGGACCAGTTATTGCTCCGCAATGGAGTCGCAGTTGGAGTTTGCAACGATGGAGCCGGGTGATATCGGCGTATTGGAAATCGAGTGGCCTGGTGGTTTTCGTAGTCGGCTGGAGAATGTCCCGTTAAGGCAGCGGATAGTGATTATCGAGCCTGCATTCGATTCACAGACGCCGCGATGGGTGAGTCTGTTGACCGGGAATAATTGAGTATGAAGTCGACGATCCGCATTCTTCTGACGGGGATACTGCTGACGATTACGATCAGTATCTGCTGGTTCGGCTGGAATTTGTGGAGTGTCCGCTCGCTGGAAAAGGAATGCGTTGAGCTTGAGAAATCCGGACGCTGGGCTCGGTTACTTCGTGCGGCCGAGTTGTGGGTCGAACGAGATCCTCAGAGTCGCAAAGCGCGACAGGCAGGAGTAAAGGCTGGTCGCGTTTTGCGTGACGTTGAGGCCGTAACAAGGTTTCTGGATGGTTATCCCTGCCAACAGGCTGAAGACGTGCATTGGATCTCAATGCTGGCGGACTTGAAATTCGGACCACTGAATGATCCGTTGTCTGGAGCAGAGATCTGCCGCCGCATACTAAGGATAGACCCCAAACACAGCAGCAGTCATCAGCGTCTGGTCTTCTATTATGCCATGACGCATCAGCAGGCGGAAATGCAGTCACAGATCCGGGGGGCATTGCAGAACGAATGTAATCTGCCTGAGATCTTTGCATATGGATTTCTCGGCAGCGGCCTCCGATTGCGCAACGGGATTGCTGTTACGGAACAATGGCTCAGAGGAAATCCGCAGTGCGAACAACTGATAGTCGCCAGGGCAATTCATTTCTCACAGTCGGTGATGGGTGCCGTACCAGTTACCGATGAAGCTGCAGCCGCGAGTGTGAGAGCAAGGCAGGCGGAACTCGATTCAAAAATGCAGGAGTTGCTGACAGAGCATCCGACAAGTCGTGAACTAATCGCATTCTTGATCGAGCGAGCGATGGAACGTGGCGCAGCTGCAGAAGTGGGGAAACTACTCAGTGAGTGTCCAGTAGAGGCTGATGCTGACTATCGTTTCTGGCATGCCAGAGGCTGGCTTTTCGCCCGTATTCGGGACTACGATGAGGCAGAGAAGTGTTACCAGCGAGCATTGAAGTTGAACCCTCTCGACTGGAGAACACATTTCCACAGGTCGGAATTGCTCCGCCTTTCAGGACAACAGGATAAGAGTGCAGGGGGCACTGGTCTGGCTGCAGATGGTCGACATCTCGAACGTGATATTCTCGAGCAACCAGATATGAAAACGATATCGACAGGGATCTATGGTCGGTTGGCTGTTTACGCTGATGGATGCGGAGATACGCTGTTCGCGGCCCAAATTCGGCGGCATCTGGAACGGAATTCAGAAACAGTAAAGCCACAATCGACGGGGCCGTGAATGGGCGCAGAGCACGGGGCGCACAAGAGACAAACAATTTTGATGTCCGGCAGGTGATAATGACTCAGCAGGCGACCACTCAGACAGGTCAATCAGTCGAAAAGCAGGGGCCTGTGCGGCATACGGGCCTTCGTAGGCTTCATCGTCGGGCCAGGATCTTTATTGTTGTCGCCTGTGCAGGACTCTTCATTTGGGGGGGGTACAGTCTTGCTCGCGGTCATCTGATAAGTTCGTGTCGCCAGGCACAAAAAGAATCTCGCTGGGAGGAACTTGAGGTCCTGGCTCGACGTTGGTCCTGGTGGGAGCCTGGCAATCCGGATGTGTGGCTGATGTTGGCGGATGCTGTTCAACATCAGAGCCGCTTTCTTGAGGCCGCTGAGTATCTTGAAAATGTACCTCGCGATTCTCCCAAGGCTTTGGCAGCGTTACTCATGGCCTCACAGCTTTTGTATGGCCCTGCAAATCGGCCGCTGGAAGGTGAGTCCGTCAGCCGAAAGCTCCTGGAACTGGAGCCGAGAGCCACCAAGGCTCATGCGAATTTGATTCGCTTCTATGCATATACGCTTCAGCGCAAGAAAATGGTTCAGCAGCTTCGGGACGCCATTGCTGTGAAGCAGGAGCCCCGCGAAGCGTACATCTTCTATTATCTTGTTGATACCCTGAATATGGCTGGTGCAGAGCAGCTCAATTCGTTGTGGCTTACGACCAGTCCCGAGGAGGAGTTATTTCTTGTTGCGCGAGCCCTTCAATGGAGCACTGTCAGTGAATCCAAATCGGATTCTGCTGTGAAGTCTGGTGATGAATCCATCCTGAACGAGCGTGAACTGGTTGTGCGCCAGTTATTGGAGCGGTTTCCGAACAACCTTAATCTGCTCGCTGATCAGATTGATGCTGAAATAATCAAGGGACGACTACCCGAGGTGTTGGCGTTACTGGCGAAAGCATCAGTCGAAGCGGAAGACGATAATCGTTTCTGGCGGTACAAGGGATGGGTTCATTATGTTCGAAATGAGTACGATGAAGCAGAAATTGCTTATCGGACAGCCCTGAAGATTCATCCGATGGATTGGCATTCACTGAACCGACTCGGCGAAGTATTGAGGGCAAAGAAGGATGTTGCTGAAGTTACAAGAATTCAGAATCTCGTTGAACGTATGCAGTCGCTTCGGAGTGCAATTCGCAAAGTCGAAGTCATAGAAAAAGTCCCGCTTGAGATCTTGAACGAGCTGCGTGAGATCGCACGAGATTGTGGTGACACGCTCATTGCCGAGGCCCTGGAAGACCGTCTTCGTCAAACAGAAACTGACTGAAATGAACTTCTCCCTTCGCAAGGATAGTCCATCCCGGCGCCTATTGAGCCTGCAGGTAAGGCTATTTTTTTTCTGGCTGCTGATGATTAATCAGGTTGGTTGCGAGAAAAAAAACAATCCAGAGTTGCCGATCGAAGCACTACGAGAGAACGTGTTTGCGATCGATCCAGAAAACTACTCTGGCCCTCTCAAACATCTGACGAAACCGGGTGCTATCTTTGTTCCCGCAAAGCAGCCAACACCCAATGCTCAGGGTGTTTCGTCACCTGCGGGATTTCTGGGCCCGGAAAGTTGCCGCGATTGCCATTCCGCTCACGTTGATTCGTGTGCTGACACCGCACATTATCGAACGTTTCGACTGCCGACGCCGGATTCACTTCCGGATTCATTTCAGCCCCAAAAAAATGTTCTTGTGACATCGGTGTCGGAATTGTCATTTCACATGAATCGGCGGGGTGACGAGTACTTTCAGGACCTCAGGATTCAGCGAAACGATCAGACGTACGTTCATTCTCGGAGGATCGACTACGTCACGGGATCTGCGAAGTATGGGCAGACATTCCTGTACGTGGAAAATCAGTGCTTTTATGAATTACCAGTAAGCCATTTCACAGATCTTGGTGAATGGGTTAACAGTCCTGGTTATGTTGATGGAGTGGCGAACTTTGCGCGTCCGATTTCATCTCGATGTCTCGAATGTCATACAACTTGGTTTCGTCAGGATGGCAAACCATTTAATCGCTTCAATGATGAAGGAGCCGTGTTCGGAATTACGTGCGAAAAGTGTCACGGACCCGGACAAGAGCATATCGATTACCATCGTCGAAATCCTGCAGCAACAGAACCCGCTCAGATCATTAACCCAGGTCACCTGTCTCGAGACCTTTCAATCGATCTCTGTTCGCTCTGCCATTCCGGTGTTGGTGAAGCAGTCAAGCCCGCATTCAGTTTTCGGCCGGGCGATAAGCTGACGGACTTTGTGACGATACCCCCTGACTCAGAGTCTGGTCCCGGAGGTGTTCATTCAGCCAATCAACAGGCTCGAATGGCACTTAGCAAGTGTTTTCAGCAGAGCTCCGATATGCAGTGCACAACGTGTCATAATCCACATCATCAGGAGCGTGGAAACGCGAAGCTCTTTATTGAGCGATGCTTCAAATGCCACGAGTCCGGTGATTGCCGAATTGTCAGGGAAACGGGGGCCGCGGCCGAGTCCCGGTGTATCGATTGCCACATGCCGAGTCGGGCGGATTCGCAAATGCCTATGCAGAAGGAAAAGGAGACGTTCCGTCCCATGCTGCGAGATCATCTGATCGACATCTGGGATGACAAAACGGCTGAGGTGCTGAAAGAGATTGCGTCTGGTGGCAGCAAGCCATAGCAGAACGCCAGAATTTGTTCCGGACCGGATGCAGCCGAATGCTGTCCTGCGGACTGGCGGGAATGCAAAACTCTGCTCGGCTGCATGCATAAAGTCAATGTGTTTCCGGGCCAGGTTGATTGACCTTGGGATCTGTGGTCTCGAACACTTCGCACTCTGGATGTGTGTCTCTCCAGCTTGTCCAGAACTCTGCGGGCGACGTTTTTCTCCACATGGCCAGAGCTTTGCCGACATGTGAGTAAAACGTGTAATTCTGATCGATCACAGACTGTGGCGTTTCATTAACGTTGTTGATCAGCCAGTCCGCTGCCTTCAGAATCTGTTCGCGTGGCGGGTGAAGTTCCTGCGGCGCGATGGACAGCCATTCCAGATGATGGCCCGTCGTGATGACTCGCTTATAGCCTTTTTCTTTTGGATCGGCCTTGGCTTCAGCCTCAGCGCCGTCTGTCCAGTTTGCTGGCCACGAACCATCCGGACTCTGTGATGCAATGATCATGTCTCGGCTGGTCTTCAGATAATCCATAATCTGAGTTTCTGTAACGGCCGTGATCAGATCTCCTCCGTATTGTTCGTTCAGACGAAGCAGAAGCATCAGCGAGTACACCCGATGCGTCCCCAGACAAACGCCATCGCGTTTATGGTTCCGCATCAATCGCTCGGCGACCATATCAAACGTGATTCTTCGCCCCTCACCGTTGTGCCAGACGTTGGATTTTTGAGGAGCCAGCCAGAGCGTAAACGCCAGGGCCGACCATTCGGTTTCGCGTTCATCCAGATGAAAGTCTCGAAGGGCTTCTGACAGCACGTCACGCACGTGAAGAGCTCTTGCGGTTGTGAACACTGGCGCGTCAAGAAGTAAGCCTGCTTCGGTCAGGGCCGCCAGTGTATGGTCATGATGAACGGAGCCGGAAGGTTCTTTGCCCCAGCGAACATGAACACCGTCGGGAGTCAGTTCCATCAACGGCGGATTATTCTTGCCCCAGGAGTCCATGTACTTTGCCGTGTCCGTCAGGAAGTCACTCATCTGAGGCCCGGAGATCGCGTCGGGATTCTTGAACTCGATCGACGACCCCCATGTTCGTAACGCGTGCTCAACCAGATTGGGACGCAGATGACTGCGACTGAAACGCGGGACGATCTTTTTCAGGACCCCAGCCAGCTCTTCATCCGACACGACTTCTGCGTCGTCGTAGAACGGAGCCACGGTGGCCAGTTTGGAATCGCGAAGGCTCACATCCAAAGCGAATGCTCGATGAGTCACCTTTGCGATGACTTCCTGCTGACGAACTCCGGGAATGCAGAACCACGACGCGGCAAACGCACTGCCGAAGGCCAGTTGGACGGTCAGCCAGGTTCGCAGTGAGACTTTTCGGCGTGAGTTTCGAACGATATTCATGTCAGATCCTGCACAGTCTTTCGAGTTCCATGATCCGGGAGATCGACAGTCGCGATGAAGAGAGCAGCGACTTGGCGAGACAGTTCACGTGAATGCTCAGATCGGGTTGTTTCTTACGAAAACCGCACCCTGTCGGTCTTCGTATTGGGCCTTCCATTCCGGGCTCTCTTTGAATCGTTTCAGCAACGCTGGCTGACGATTCTTGTCGACGATCGCAAGATTGATCCCGTACTCGTTCATGAGGCCGTCCCAGTCGGATGGGCCGTTGATCATGCGGATATAGTCGTTCCAGACTTGTTCCGGGGTCACGTGAACGTGCAGGTTCACCATAGGTTCCAGTGACTTGGGTCCTCGATTCATCACGTACCCGGCCCACTCAGCCGGTACGAACGCGATGCCTCGCGGAACGCTTTCCATGGAATCCAGAAATGCGACAGCCGCCAGAGGTGTTTCAGCGGAGACCAGTCGATTGGCATCAGGAACACGACCATGGACCAATTGAATCCCGAACGGAGTCAGTGCAAACAGAATCCATAGAATGCCACCATTGACCAACGTCATCAGGCCGGTGCCTTTAGCTGGTTGAGGATTCTGCAGCCACTTAGTTGTTCGTCGCATTCCCGCAATCAGATGAGTTCCGGTGATGATTCCGGCCAGAGGAGCCCACCAGTTCAGCATTCGAGCCGACCAGGCAGCAAGCAGCCCTGTAACGACAAAAGCCAGCATCTCCCCGCAGTGCATTCGTCGTGGACTCAGCTTGATCGCGAAGAATGCCAGCAACGCGGCTGCCGCTGCGGATTGTCCCTGAGACGTTCGCAATGTCAGCGCGTCCCATTCGAACATGGATTCGATGTTAGGATTGCCAGCGACATTCATGACTTCAGGATAGACGCCAATCCCGGCTGGATTCAGCAATACCGCGGCTGCACAAAGTTGAGTCAGGAGAATAGTGCGATGAAACTCTCGATCAAGCAGGGCAATTCGCAGAGATTTAGAGATCGCAAGGACATCACCGAAGCGACCAATTCCTGCAAATCCCATCAGCAGCAAGCCCATTGAGAAAGATCCATGGATGTTGGCCCAGACAGCAAACAGGATCGGCAGACCAATCCATGAGGCTCGATTATGTTTATTGCGTCCCAACATCCAGGCAACGATTACACAGTAGAAGACTACTCCAGCGAGCTGGGGTCGGATCACCAGCAGTTGATCGAGGTTGACCTTAAAGAAGATCCCAGCTGCCAGGATACCGCCCAGCGTTGATTTGCTCATTTTGACTGTTCGCCATGAGACCAATGCCAGGCTCAACGCAATCATGAGAGCATAGACAAACTGAAGAGAGGTCAATCCGAAACGTGCATTCAGGGTGGCCAATCCCACCTGAGCCAGCCAGGGAATATTGACCATGGAAACGCCACGGCAAAGCCGCATGAGAGGTTCCGTGGACGAGACGACTCCGGTTCTCAAAATCTGATCGCCGTAGTTCAGGTGATCCCAGAGATCGGTGTGCCACAGAGGCCGACTGGCCATTATGATAAAGACCAGGCCGATCAGAGTCGTAAAGACAACCGAGGCCGGTGTACATCGCATCCATTCCGGAGTCTTGTCCTCCAGAACTCGGGCATCCGGGAGTTCGGGCGTGGGAAGCGGCTGCGGAGACTCTGTCATTTCCGGCTTTTCTGCGACAACGGACATACTCATTCCTCAGCCTTGACGGCGCAAGATCACACAAGATGTTGCGAAAACTCTACATCACGCCGAAACCGGCCTGGGACACTTTCTGTTTCATGGCGAGAGTGCGGACAAACATCCAGAGCGAGTTTTCTGGCTGAGGGGCTTCTTCTGGTTGTGCTGAATGCCGCGATTGTGTCGAGAGTAGCGTTGACGCTGGTTACAAGGCGGTGCCCATTCAGTCACGTTGCTCCGTTTTCGAGGACAATTGATGGCCACGTCGGCGGCATGGAAACAGGACCCGAACGGACGGCCCTGCGTCACAGCCTTGCTCGCGGTACCCGATTGCAGGATGATGGACAATTGCGGCTGGCCGCGATCAAGTCGATACCGGATTTTCAGGGCGTGCATGCGGGACTGCGATTAAAGCCGGACGTTGGCACGCTTCTGGCCACAACGAATTCCGTCGCAATGCCAGCCCGTGCTCCGTCTGCGATCGCCACGTTTCTGGGATTTGGACAAAAGTCACAAAGCAAACAACAGCCGTCCGTTCCGGATGGAACTCAGTTGCCAGTTCTTGCGGCAGCGCATGTCGGCAAGGGGCGCAGCATGGCGCTGAGTGTTTCGATGACGTCACCTCGAGCCAGTCGTATGATTACGGAATGGGGCGGAGAAAAAAGTGGCTTCTATGGCCGTTTCTGGCGGAATGCGATCTACTGGCTGACCGAAAGTTCTTCTGTTGGTCGACGTCGACTGTTGGTGACTGCGGATAAGCGATACTACAGCCCAGGCGAGAAGTTACGTCTGCGTGCATCGACATTCGATGAACACTCGGCGGAGACGCAGGACTACCGCATCGTGGCGATGCTGGAACCGCAACAGCTCAGCAACGACGAGTCGTTGTATTCTCCTGTTCGCTGGCCGGGGAATCTGGTGCGTGAAAGTGGTGAAGAAGGCCCGATGATCGCATGGGGCGAAGAATTCGATCTTCCAAAGTCCGGGGGCCGGTCCGTCGGCGATGCGTCAGGGTACGAGATCGAACTGGATCTGGCAGACGCATTGGAATCCGGCAGCGCCAGTCAGGCGCTGCGATTCGAATTGACGGCGTATGAAGATTTCACTCAGGTCGATAGCTCGTCATTGGACATTCAGATCCTGCACGATCCCTTCGAACAACAGAACCCGTTTCCCGACCATGATCTGCTCAAGGATGTCGCGACATCTGCGGGCGGCAAGGTATTGAATTCATCCAGCGAACTCGCGTCACTGATTGCGGACCTGCCCATTCCCGAGGCAAAGTCTGAATTCCGGCGACAGCCCGCCTGGAGTCAATGGTGGCTGATGATGACATTGTTGGGATTGCTGACAGTCGAGTGGTTCCTTCGCAGGTCAGTAGGGTTGGCGTAGATTACTGTCCGGACGAAATGTGTCGGCTTTTGAAGAATGCGAAAACTCTGTCGGTGGAACTGGCGAAGCAGTGATTACAATCTGAGTCAGGACTTCAAGACGCAGGCGAAGCGGTTGTGGTCTGACAGTCAATTCAACAGGTCGATTTCAAAATGGCTCGTAAACCCAAAGATGTGACGGAAGCAGAACTGGCAATCATGCAGTTGCTGTGGTCGAAGAGTGCTCATACTGTTCGTGAAATGGCCGAGCAGTTGTATGGCGAATTCGGGCCGTCTCAGAATGCAACGGTTCAGAAACTCCTGGATCGACTCGAACAAAAGGAATGCGTGCAGCGAAACCGAAGTACGTGGCCTCACACTTTCGATGCCGTTATGCAGCGATCGGACCTGATTCTTCGGCAACTTCAGGAGACGGCCGACAAGCTTTGCGATGGCTCGTTGACGCCGTTGCTGACTCATCTTGTGAAGACGAAATCACTTTCGAAAGATGAACGAAAGTCTCTGCGCAATCTGCTTGATGAACTGGATGGAAAGAAGAAATAGTGCAGAAATGCCGGAACTCGTTCCGCTCGGTCCGGCTTACATTTTGATTGTGACGACCATCGGGAACCAACCGTGACGACTCTGATCGCAACACTGCTGTCGAACGCTGTGACTGTTACAGTCCTTGCGTTCTTCGTGTTTGCGGTCTCCAGGAAGATTCAGAGCCAGCAATTTGCGCATGGGCTCTGGGTGATTTTGCTGCTCAAGCTGATCACCCCGTCTCTCTTTGCTTTGCCTTTGACATTCCATTTTGATGATTCATGGCTGACGATCGATTCCCGTTTTCTCTTTGGTGATTCCACGGCTGATCGACAGGGTAGGGTCGAATCCCGTTCGGCGAAGGCTGGATTTATTGGAAACGGAATGCAGGTCGACCCAGCCGCGGTTGCACATGGCGACGGAGATCCGAGCAACAGTGAATTTGCCAGCGCGGGTGCTGATACTTCGCTCGCAACAAAGAGAGGATGGGTTGAAAGGTGGCCGCGGGTGATCGTGTTGCTGCTGTTGCTGACATGGCTGGCCGGAAGTTGCCTGTATGTGGCCCGACTGCTGATTCGTTACTTTCGCTTCTGCCGCTTTTTGCGTAACAATGAGTTGATCGATGAAGAACTGATCAGCGAAGGATACGACCTTGCCTACAAGATGGGATTGAAACGTCCGCCGCGAGTTCGTGTGCTCAGTGGGGCATTCTCGCCGATGTTGTGCGGTCTTGGTCGTGGGGGCACGTTGATTCTTCCTCTGGACCTGCTGCATCGACTGACACCGGAAGGACGAGCAACACTGGTTGTTCATGAGCTGTCGCATTATGCACGAGGTGATTATCTGGTGCGGGTACTTGAGACCATCGTGATGGCGGTCTTCTGGTGGCATCCTGTGGTTTGGTGGATTCGGCGTGAACTGGAAATCGTCGAAGAAGACTGCTGCGACTCACGAGTCCTCGCTGAGTTTCCCGGTCAGCCGCGGCATTATGCAGAAGCAATTCTGGATGCGATCGATTTTCTGTCAGAGCGACCGATGGAGATGCCACCCATCGCAAGTGGTCTTGGTACGACACCTTTGCTGAAGCGGCGTCTGACCAGGATCATGACAGAGACCTCAGTGGAGGAAAGTCCGCGATGGGGCACGCGACCGGTAATTGCCTGTGTGGTGGTTCTCGTTCCGCTACAAATGGTTCAGTTCCGTTCGGAGCCGGTTCCTGTCGCACAGCAAACTATTGACGCAACCGCGGATCTGGCCGATGTCACCGTTCAGCATCCTCAGCTATCTGTGGAAGAGATCGCAGCCATAGCTTCATCGCGAGTTTGGTCAACCGTCAAATCACCGGACGGTCGCTGGTCCGTACTTGTTGATCACGAACAACAGTGTCGATTGTTCTCGTCGATTGAACGCAGATGTGCCGAACTGCCGACGTCTATGGTTTCCACCGTTGTCTTTTCTCCGGATTCGCAGCGGCTTGCGATCGGCACAACGGATGGCAGACTTCTGATCCTGCGTAATCCGGACTGGACTGTGGAGTTTAACCTTGGTCGAGGCTCCGCCATCCGGTCTGTTGACTGGTCGCCCAACGGCGATCGTATTGCTCTGTGTACCGAAGCAGGAGATCTTAAGTTACTTTCCTCGGACGACGGGTCGGCCATTTCGTTAAGAAGATTGCCGATGACCTGCCTCAACTGCGTGCGATTTTCCGCCGATGCGAATCACGTCATCGTGGGCTGCGGTGACTGGAAAACGGAAGTCGATTCCGCACTGTTGATATTGGACGCAGGCTCGCTGAACCTGGCCAACGTCTGGAACTCGGAGGCTCCGATCGCGTTTGTGCGTCTTGGAGACCAAAGTGACGA
Organism: Planctomycetaceae bacterium; assembly: GCA_044378235.1. Lineage (GTDB taxonomy): Bacteria > Planctomycetota > Planctomycetia > Planctomycetales > Planctomycetaceae > SXXK01. The sequence continues at coordinate 4,235 of JBILXT010000047.1, read as the reverse complement.
GATCACGGTGTGTGACTGGAGTGGTCGAATCAATCTGTTGAGTCTGACGGATTTGAGACTTCTCAATTCGCAGTGGATTCCCAAAGACCTGGTCCCACCTCTTGCGTTTTCCATTCAATCTGACGATGCCGGCGTAATCACGGGAGCGTTTTGATGTGGTGCTATTCTGTGGTTGCGGTTATCAGCCGGAACTCGCCAGCGTCCGGTTCTGCTCGACAATCGGACGCAAACTCGTTCCGGCCCATGTGTTTGGCAAAGTTCTTCGCGGCTTTGGTCATTGTGTTGCTGAGTCACTGTGCTGAGGCGAGTGAGTTTCAGGATGCCGCTGAGAGTACCGGCGCTGGCGAAGTCTCCGCATCCCGCCGCATCGCCGTGATTATTTGCGGCCATCCGGGAGATGCGGATCATGTGGAGCTGTTTCAGGGGGCTGTCGAAAAAATTCGAACAGGCCTGGCGGCTCATTATCAGTTTGCGCCAGTCGACATCCATGTCTTTAACGGTGATGAAGAAGACGCCGATTCTGATCCTGCGCAGGCCACGGCAACAGATTCAGATCAAGACCCCGTTGAATCTGCAGTCGAGCCGGCGGCGATCGCTTCTTCCATGCCCGCCACCAAAGAGATCATTTCAGCTGAACTGCAGAACCTGACAACCATGATCACAGAAAACGACAGCTTGTTTGTGATTGTCATCGGCCACACTCATTTCGAGAACAGTCTGGCCTGGCTGAATCTGCACGGCCCCGACTTGCAGCAAAAAGAATTCGCCGCGATGTTTGAGGGCATCGCCGCAAAGGAACAGACTTTCCTCATCACCAGTCCCTGCAGCGGATATTACATCAAACCACTTTCGCGGCCCGGTCGAGTCATCATCAGCGCCACGGAATCGGATCTGGAAGTCAACGAAACACTGTGTCCTCACGCCCTTGCCGACTTGCTCAGCGCGGCGCCGCTGGCGGAGTGGGATCTGGATGCCGACAAGTCTCTTTCGCTGTTCGAATTCTACATCGCCCTGTGTCGAGGCGTTGCAGATCGATACATCGACGAAACGCTGATCGCCACAGAACACGCGCAGCTCGATGACAATGCCGACGGTAAAGGGACAGAGCTGCAACTGCATTATCTGACGGAAGATCAGGGCGGGTTGCCAAAGAATCGACAGCGGCCACAACTCACTGAAGGCCGTGACGGTGTTGCGGCATCAAAGCTTCGGCTGGCGTCGTATTGAACCTTCGGCCTGCTGCCACGAATGCCATCTGGACCTTGCCGACAAAAGTCTCACTGCCTATCGAATGGGAAGATTTCCATGAATACGTCTGGCCGTCTCCTGAGAGTTGCAAGTTTCGGCTGTTACAGCCTTTTTGCGACCGCTGGGACGCTGGCGTCAGATGAGAAGACGGCAACGAAGAGCGATAGCAGTTCGGCAGTCGCACCTGCCTCTGATGAAGTGGCCGACACGGAACGCCTGAGCAAGCTGATTGAAGATGCGGTCGACGACTATCAACTCTATGCCGATCCGGACTCTTCGGACGAACTCACCGCACGGCCGGTGATCCGCTGGCGAAATGCGGCGCGTGGTCAGGATGGTGAGGCGATGCTGGTGATCTGGCTGAGTCATGGACATCCTCTGGCGATGGCCAGTATCTATCCGTGGGCAGGAGACATGAAGCACGAGTTCGACTTGCTGGCTCGCACACCGGGACTGGTTGCCAAAGCAGAAGGGCAAGTGATCTGGAGCCCGGGGAGTGCCGGTGTCGAGTTCAGGAAAGTTCCGAAAGCGAAGGCTCCTGGAACAACCCCGGCGGCGCGATTGCGAGACATGAAGGCTTTGGCAGAACGCTTCGAAGGGACGATGACCGGATGGAATGCAGCGGACTCGGACAATGAAACGCTCAGGTTATTGCCTCGTCCCATTTATCGATACGAGATCTCGCAAAGCAAGGAAGCCGACGATATTCCGCTGGATGGGGCTCTGTTTGCATTCACAACAGGAACCGACCCTGAAATCGTGCTCGTGCTTGAAGCTGTTGGAAATGGTGATTCTGCAAGCTGGGAATATGCCTGCGTACGAGCGACGTCCGGTGGTCTCGAAATGCGACTGGACGGAGCAACCGTCTGGACGGCCGGCAAGTTTCCTGTCAGTTCGCAACCCGGGCAGCCACATTTCACCTCCAGTGCGCCCCTGCCTGTTGAGGATTGAAGATTTGAGGTTGAGGCCGGGCGGATGTATTGCCTCGATCCGAATATTTCGGTTCTGCGCTCACAGCTCACTTACAGTTGATACACTGCCGCTTCCGTCATTTCTGCGACGACACTCTCCGTTGCGAGTTGCTCGCGGACGAGAACAGCATTCATGCCGCATGACAACCGAGCTATTGCCATTCGATTCTTTATCGCCATCTTTTTCTTCACATTTGTTTCGCCACTTCGACTGAGTGCGGACGAATTTCGTTCGATCGCTCTCACGCAAAGTGTCAGCGATGTGCAGCCGATGACCGGGATTGTGCTGTGGACGACCAATGAAGACGTCGCCACAGCGCCGATTCAGCTCGAATACACCTACATGACGTATCGGCAGATCGTCAACGAAAAGGGCGAGTACGGCTGGGCTCCATTGGAGGAGATCCTGGAACAAGTTGCGGCTCGAAAGCACCAGTTGATTCTGCGTTGGCATGATACATACGTTGGTGCTCAAACCGGCGTTCCGCAGTCGATTACTGAACAGTCCGGGTACAAGGTCATTCGAGGAAAGAGTGAGGGTAAGTCCACTGAGTTTCCGGATTGGTCTCACCCGTCACTGCGTGAATTCGCGTTGCAGTTCTTCAGCCGATTTGCCGCAAAGTACGACAATGATCCGCGACTTGCGTTTGTTCAGGTTGGTTTCGGACTATGGGCTGAGTACCACATTTATGATGGCCCGATGAAACTGGGCCAGACGTTTCCCTCCAAAGACTATCAGGCTGAGTTTGCTCGGCATCTTTCAACGACTTTGAAGACGACACCATGGATGATCTCTGTGGATGCCGGGGACGATGAGTGGTCTGCATTTCCGGAAAACGAGTCACTTCTGGGGTTGCCGTTCGGCCTTTTTGATGATTCTTTCAATCACGCAAAGCATAAGAAGGAGAACGAACCGAACTGGAATACTCTTGGCCGTGATCGCTGGAAGTTGTCTCCGACCGGCGGGGAATTCAGTTTCTTTCAGAAGGTTGATCAGTCCAAAGCTCTGGCGCCGACAGGTCCGCACGGTCTCTCGTTTGAGCAACAGGCCGCTGCGTTTCATATTTCGTTCATGATCGGGGACGACCAGCCTCGATTCCAGAAAGCGGATCGCATCCGGTCTGCGGGGATGGCGTGTGGATATCGGTTTGAGGTCACAAAGTTTGAAGCATCAGAAACACGATCGAGGGTCACGATTCGCAACATCGGAATCGCACCGATCTACCATGATGCGTACGTCTCAATCAATGGAATTGCGTCAAAAACTTCGCTGAAGGGGCTGCTTCCAGAAGAACAGCGTACTTTCGAGATCGCTGCTGGTGGACAGAATCCCCAACTTGCGATCGAATGTCGGCGATTAGTTCCTGGTCAGAAAATCAGCTATGTCGCAGACCTGAAGTGATAAGCCATGGTGCAGAAGTTTGCTCGTTAAGAAAAGCTCAGAACAGAGGACAGGAACCAATTGCCAGATGGCACTCGTGTGCTTTGCACAATTTGTTCCTGTTCCGGGTTGCTGAACCATATTGAGAGTTTGAGTTCGTCGGAGAGTCAAAGAGGAGAAATGATGCGCGAAGTTTCCGATATGGGTTGGCGAGTATCGCCGGCGGATGTTGAGCGAATCGTTCCGTTTGAGTTGTTGCTGGACCGGATGGCTGAAAGTCGTCAGGCCGACTGGATTCAGCATCGCCGCGCGCTGCATACGAAGCCGGAGCCCAGCGGGCAGGAGCGCGAAACGACCGCGCATATTGTGGCTCGGCTGAAAGAACTGGGGATTTCGGGGCGAGTTCCGGACCGTGGTGTCGGAGTAATCGCCGATCTGGTTCTGGGTTCGCCGGCGGCTAATGCTCCGCTGATTGCAGTTCGCGCAGACATCGATGCGTTACGAATGCAGGATCGCAAGACGACTCCGTATGCGTCGGCCTGTTCGGGACTTGCCCATGCTTGTGGCCACGACGTTCATACAACGATTGTTCTGGCTGTTGCGGAAATGTTGTCGACTCTGACAAAACGGCTGCC
>JBILXT010000336.1:0-7918 GCA_044378235.1 Planctomycetaceae bacterium | reverse complement strand
AAAGGTCATCTGGGCTGCTGTCGGAAACGAACCGTTTCTGGACAATAAGACGCTGTTGCATGTGCTTGCGAAATCTCAGGGACTGCTGCCGTAGGCAGAAGTTGTCTTGACCGTCATAGTCAACGGCAGCTTCGATGCCGGTACGTCAGGCACTATGGTCCTCGCTTTCCGCCCGCAGGACTCCCACGGAAGCCGTGGCCTCGTTCTGCAGATTCAGCAATCTGCACGACCGCACGATCAGAAGCATAGCTCGTGAGAACAGCGTTAGCTGAATGGACCGGTCGTGTTCACTCTGTCAGGCATCGCCGACTCCTGAGCACACACTTTCACAATGCGGCATTTAGCGGGCCGTCACATCAATGAAAACACATTGATTGAATCAATGGATGTCATGCGTACTATAGATTTGTCATTGTTTGACATCTGCCTACGATGAGCCTTGGGGACATGACAAGACGAATTCAGATTCCGGGCGGCGCGACCACAAGAGTTGGCTGGCTCCGGTCGCTCGTCGAGAAATGCGGATTCCGCCGGGGAATACCTTTGGCTGCTGAAGTCTTGCCGAATTCTGTTGTGTCTTTGATCTAGGGAGCTATTGCGATGAAGTGCCCTGTGTGTGAATCCAATCTGCAGATGATGGAAAGATCCGGAGTTGAAATTGATTATTGTCCCGCCTGTCGCGGGGTGTGGCTGGATCGCGGCGAGCTGGACAAGATTATCGAACGATCGGGTCGCGATACGGGCAGGGGACGACTGTCAGAAGACCGTGAGCGTCACTTCGACTCCGATGATTCTTCTCGATCAGGATCGAGGGAGGACACTCAACAAAAGAAGCGAGAATCCTTCTGGAGTGAGCTGTTTGATTTCGGCTGAGTCTCCCGCTTGCGGAGTGTTAAACGAATAGCACTCGACGTGATTCACGTTAACAGTCCGGTTGCGGATGAACGCTACAAATCATGGATGGTTCGGCTTTGTTTCTGTGAATTCAGGGAAGCGTTGTTGCGAGCGTGTTTTTGTGAGGGCAATTGAAGTTACGAATGTCGCCAGGCTGCGTTTTCAGGTGGACCGGGTATTACGATGCACGACACAGAATTGGAAAACGCGATCAAGAATGAACTGACCATTCCTACGGTCAGCTCCTCAGAGGACGAAGCATTTTTTGTTGTTGGAATCGGTGCCTCGGCTGGTGGACTGGAAGCGCTCGAGCAGTTCTTTGAACACGTTCCCGAGAAATCGCGACTCTGCTTTGTCGTCGTTCAGCATCTGTCGCCCGACTTCAAAAGCATGATGGATGAGTTGCTGGCCCGCAGAACGCGGATCCCGATTGTTCGCGTGGAAGATGGCATCGAACTGCGCCCCAATGCGATCTATCTGATGCCTCCTCGGAAGGAGATGATTCAATCGACGGGCCGACTCTATCTGACCGACAAAGATCTGTCTCAGGGATTCGCTCTGCCCATTGACCGGTATCTCAGATCGCTGGCGCAGGATTTTGGCAGTCGCTCCATCGGCGTCATACTGTCGGGAACCGGAAGCGACGGATCACGCGGAATTCGTGACATCCACGATGCCTGCGGACTGGTGCTTGCTCAAAGCGAAGAGTCCTCCCGGTTCGACGGAATGCCTCGCAGCGCGCGGGAAACGGGGCTCGTGGATCTGGTTCTGCCGCCATCTGAAATGCCGGACGCGATTCTGAAACTGGTGCGCATGCGGCGTTCGCCTGAAGAGGGCGGTGAGGCGGAGCCGGTGGTTCCGGAGGTCGGTCTTCAGGCCATCTTTCGCATGCTGCGGAAAGAATATGGCATCGACTTCAGTCACTATAAGCCGAGCACCGTCACGCGGCGAGTGGAGCGACGGCTGCTGCTGAATAATTCGATGAGCGTCAAGCAGTACGTCGAGTTGCTTTCTGACAATGGTGCGGAGCTGAATCAGCTTTACAAGGATCTGCTGATCGGGGTCACACAGTTCTTCCGAGACCGTGAGGCCTTTCATCTGCTGGCGAGTGAAGAGTTGCCTCGTCTGCTGGAAACCGTCGGAGATGATCAGGAATTTCGCGTCTGGGTTGCGTGCTGTGCGACGGGGGAAGAAGCGTACTCCATTGCGATTCTGATTCAGGAACAACTGGCGTTGATGAATCGGCCGATTCTGGTCCGGATCTTTGCAACAGACGCGCATCGTGCTTCGCTGGAAGTGGCCAGTGCGGGAATTTACAGCGAAGCTTCGCTGGCCGCCGTGAATCCTCAGCGACGAGCCCAGTTCTTTGTTCCCAAAGCCGATGGCTATCAGGTGGCGCCGCATATTCGCAAGATGATTGTGTTCGCGCCGCATGATCTGCTGAAGGACACTCCGTTTACCAGGCTACACCTGGTCACTTGCCGCAACATGCTGATCTACCTGCAGCCGCCGGCTCAGAAGAAAGTGCTTTCGCTGTTTCATTTTGGACTCAAAGCGGGCAGTGTTCTGTTTCTGGGTCCCAGCGAATCGACGGGGGAACTTTCGGATGAGTTCGAGTCGATTGATGAACGCTGGAAGATTTATCGCAAGAGACGCGACGTGCGGCTGCGAACTGATTTTCGTCTGATGCCGACAAATGGCTCGCAACGCCCGCGCATCACGTCACCGTACGGAGCCACGTCGTCTGCTTCTGATCGGCTGCAGCAGGCGGTCTATGATCGACTGCTGGAAGAGCACATGCCGCCCAGCTTTCTGATCAATGATCGGAAGGAGTTGGTCCACAGTTTCGGGAAAGCGGGCAAGTACCTGCGGGTCCGAGATGGCCGAGCGACAACTCTGTTTCTGGACATGATCGACAATGATCTGAAGATGATTCTGCTGGGCGCACTCGCGCGGGCGGAAAAACTGCTGGTCCCGGTGGTCTTCACGGGAGTCCGACTTCCTTCGGACGATGGCCACGATTTGATGACACGCCTGACCGTGAAGCCTATCAACGATCGTATCTCGGGGCTGACCAGTTTTCTGATTCTTCTGGAAGACATGGGACTCCCCGCGCTGGCTCGCGACGAGAATGCTGTGGACCTGCAGGTTGCTTCACGCGACCAGTTGCAGGCGCTGGAACTGGAGCTGGGACATACTCGCGAAAACCTGCAGGCTCTGATCGAAGAGCAGGAATCGAGCAACGAAGAATTGCAGGCGACGAATGAAGAACTGGTCGCATCGAATGAAGAGCTGCAAAGCACCAATGAGGAATTGCACTCGGTCAATGAAGAACTCTATACGGTCAACGCGGAGTATCAGCACAAGATCGAAGAGCTGACTCAGGTGACTGCGGACCTGGAGAATCTGTTTCTGGCGACAGACGTCGGAATCGTGTTTCTGGATCGCAATCTCTGCATCCGCCGGTTTACTCCGCGTGCGGCTCGGCTTTTGAATCTGTTGCCGCATGATTCCGGCAGACCGCTCAGCAGCTTCGCCCATTCGCTGGACGAACCGCTGATGGAGTTGCTGAATCATGTGCTGGAGACGGGGCGGCCGATCGAAAAAGAAGTTCGAGATCGCGAAGGGAACTGCTACTTCCTGCGAATTCTGCCCTATCGAACCAGCACGATGACGATGGACGGAGTCGTATTGTCGCTGATTGATATTTCGCCGCTCAAGGTGGCCGAGGCGAAGCTTCAGCACCTGTCGGCCATTGTCCGGTTTTCGGGCGATGCGATCATTGGCAAAGACCTGGAAGGCCGAATCATCAGTTGGAATCGCGGGGCCGAGGAGATGTTCGGATATTCGGCCGAAGAATCCATCGGTCGCGATACGGAGTTCCTGTACCCAGCCGAGTCGTCAGAGTCCTTTGAGGAACTGATGGCGGCAATCCGCAGCAGTCGTTCTGTCACGCAGGAACGACGACGAAGGCGCAGTGACGGATCCATCATTGATGTGCTGCACACGGTTTCTCCGATCTGTGATGCGGCAGGCCGGATTGTGGGCGTATCGACGATCTCGCGAGACATCACGGTTCGGAAAAAATCAGAGCAGGCGATTCAGGACACGATTCGTAACCGCGATCACTTCCTCGCGATGTTGTCACATGAGCTGCGAAATCCACTGAGTGCCATTCTGTATGCCGCGCAGATGCTGGATATGAGGAAGTCGATCGACGGCAATGATACTGAAGCAAGCGACGTCATTCGGCGGCAGGCGGAGCAAATGCGGTTACTGCTCGACGATCTGCTGGATGTGGCACGCGTGACACAGAACAAGATCGTGCTGCGCCGCGAAGTGGTTTCTCTGGGAGATATTGTTGCGGAGGAACTGCGAACGATTGAGCGTCTGCCGGAGACCAGCCGGCGCGTGATTGAAGTGCAGGGAATGGATCAGGTATGCCTGGTCGATGGTGATCCCGCGCGACTGCATCAGGTTGTTATCAATCTGCTGAGGAATGCGGTGAAGTATTCGTCAGATGGTGGAACCATTACGGTCAAACTGTCGCGTCAGGACAATCAGGCGGTGCTTTCAGTTCGAGACACCGGAGTCGGTATCGCGCCGGACATGCTGGATCAGATTTTTGAATTGTTCGTGCAGTCGAGAGATACGATTGATCGTGCGGAAGGTGGACTTGGGGTTGGACTGACGCTGGTCAGGGCGATTGTCGAATTGCATGGAGGAACCATCCGCGCGTTCAGTCAGGGAACAGGATTCGGAAGCGAGTTTACGATTCAATTGCCCCTGGCTGTGTCGCAGCCTTCTTCTGCAAAGTTGGACAAAGCGAAGACTGGTGAAACACAGTCCGTTCCACTTCCTTCATTGCGAATTGCAATCATCGAAGACAATTCCGATGTGCAGTTGTGTCTTCGGACGCTGTTGGAAATGGATGGGAATGAAGTCCGCGTGTCCTGTGATGGAATCGAAGGAACGGATCTGATTCTTGAGTGGTGTCCGGATATCGCCATTGTCGACATTGGGCTTCCGGGACGAGACGGCTTTGGTGTGGCTCGGGAAGTTCGCAAACGAATCTCAGCAGAGCACAACCGGCCTCAACCGCATCTGATTGCGTTGACCGGGTATGGACTTCCATCAGACAGAGTGAAGGTGCTCGAAGCGGGATTCAATCTTCACCTCGTGAAACCGGTGAATCTGGATGAACTGTTCGATGTGCTGCATCGCATCGCCAGCGGGTAGTCGATTTCGCCACAGGAAACGTTCCGGTTGAGAACGTTTCATTTTTTTGATGACAATTGCCAATTTTTTGATGACCAATGATCGTGTCTTGCTATTGACGTTCCAGGCAGGCGAGTTAACCTTCAAATGTTCGCAGAAAGCGCATAAGGACTTGCGCTAATGAATGCTGTTTGAAAAACTGAAGGCGCTGCTTTAAGGCAGATCGGTCAATTCATCGCAGGATCTTCGATGATTGCAGTCTTACGATTTTCGTAGCTGGGCCGAAAGTTCAACGAGCGGATTTTGATTCGCAGGATGCGACCCGAGAATACCAATTTTTGCCGTGTTATCGTGACTTGTGTCTCGATCGGCAGCAGGTTGTGTTTCCATGGAGGGTTGGTCTGATGCTTGTGCTAGCGCGTCGTCCGGGTCAGAAGATTGTATTTCCGGGTCTTGGGATCTCTATTGAGGTCTTGCAGTCAAAAGGTGCTGTGACCCGTCTAGGAATTGAAGCGCCTGTCGACATTGAAGTTCATCGCCATGAGATACTTGAAAAGGTTGGCTCTGGTGCAATTGCCGCCCAAAGTCATTCTGTTTCCGATGCTGAACGGGAACATCGTCACCGGCTGAACAATAAACTCAACGCACTGACGTTGAAACTGCAGCTTCTTCAACGGCAGATCAGCCGAGGCATGGCTGTAGAACCTGCGACCCAGCTCGCTGATGTCGTGGGTCAGTTGAGTGATCTGGAGGCGGCCATTCCAGACTGTACAGTCGCGGAGAAATCGCCACGAGTTCTGATTGTTGAAGATCAGGCGAATGAGCGAGAACTGCTGGCAGACTGCCTGAAGCTTTCCGGAATTCCAGTGGCCACGGCGGTCAACGGCCAGGATGCCTTCGACTATCTTCACGACAACGAAATGCCGGATCTCGTGCTGCTCGATATGCGCATGCCCGAGATTGATGGCCCCTCGTTCATCAAACTGATCCGCGATGACTTCCGACTCAACCGGCTGAAGGTGTTTGCCGTAAGTGGCTCAGCTCGTGAAGAATTCAGTTCGAATCTTGCCGTCGACGGCTGGTTTGCCAAGCCTGTTCGAATTGACTCAATTCTGGAAGCCGTCCGCAATCCGACTCGCGGTTCCATGGCGACGGTGTAACGTTCGAGGTCGGGTACAATTCTTCGTCACAAACGATGGCTATGGCATGGCTCATTCGTGTCTGCTTCATTCGACACCAGCGAACAGCCTTGAACCCCTGGCTGATGGCCTTGTCATTACCCACGAAATTCCGCGCCCGCTGCTGGCTTGCCCGGCAGTAGCGAAGTTTTGAAATCAGCAGTCAAACAATTGAAAATCAGGTCCCATGCCGGCTCGTCCGGCATGAGCCAAAGCTTTTCACTTGCGTTCCGGCTCGACAAGCGAGCCGGGCACGGCCACATTGAAGCAATCTGCCTAATTTCAAAACGTATTCACCTGCACGACAAGCGTGCAGGGGTCTCGATGTCGTGGGTAATGACAAGGGCTGATGGCCCTGGCTGTCTCAACCGGTAAACTTCCCGGGACCGAGATCGCAGTGACTTATCGCCATCGCTGCATCGATTCAGGCGACGCTTTCTGGTCGGCCTGGCGGAGCCAGTCGAGACTGTCTGCCGGAGAATGAACTCCGCGCCAGGATTCCGTGAACCGCTCAATAAGGGAATTCAGCTAAGGCTGCAGAATCAGCTTTTAGATCTTTGGCTTTGAAGCTTCTTTTTTCCGCTGCATTTCCTGAGCTTGTCGACGACGAGCTTCCTCTTCCGGAGCAAACTGAGGACCTCGACGACCATCACCGCCATTCATTGCGGCGATTTCCATGTGTCCTTCTTTCCATTCCCAGCCGAGTGGCTCGTTGAGTTCCATCGTGGCCAAAAACTCCCATGGCGTTCCTGGGTGCTCGTTGATAACACGATGCAGATACTCCAGAGCCTTGTCATGCATTCGGCGAACGTTTGCACCTGCGTCGATTGTTTCTGATGGCTCCAGCTTCCACTGATTGCTGTCCGCTTTCTCGAACCTCTTTGGATTCGACTTCATTTCGGCCAGAACAGCGTTGTAACCGAAGGCTCGAACTCGCATGGCCAGGACGCGACCCATTGCCAGGTCGTAGCTGGCTCGCCAGCGATCAGAGTCCAGTTTGTCGCGATGCTTTTCGCCGGCTTCCAAAGCTGTGTGAACACGTTCAAGGAAGTAGTCGAGTACAGCCAGCGGCTTCTGAGCTTCTGTGATCTGCTCACGCAGCACGTTGTCATTGTTTGCCTGGAAAGTCCGCTGGGGAATGGGCACAGGCTCTGTTACCGCGAGTTGAGCGGCTGCAATCAACGACTGCTTTGCCAGATTGCCCTGGAGCTGTCGGCGATACTCGGCTCCCGGACGATAGTCCGGAGCATACTGCCGCATAATCTGTGGATCCCACTGCTTGACGGATGTATCGTCGGCGATAAAGAAAATCCCGCCGGTTTCGGCACACAAACGAGAGAGCGTGTATGGACCGTATCCGGATGACATACGTTCCAGGCCTTGTGAATTAGCCGTCCAGTACGGCAATTGCAAACCTTCTGGAAGCGGACTTTCCGGTCCCTGGTCAGCATCGCCAATGTCTTCTTCGTAATCGGTGCCGTCTTCGCCTTTCCATTTCACGTGGACGAACCCTTTTTGGCGACCAAACGGCGACGTGTTGCCGATGCAGAAGACTCTCACGCCGTCACGGCTGAGTCGTTTAACCACTTCTTCCAGCATGGTGTAGTTCTCACCAAAGTCATCACCAC
>JBILXT010000335.1:0-7921 GCA_044378235.1 Planctomycetaceae bacterium | reverse complement strand
AGACCGATCGGGATGAGTTCTACTCGTTCAATACAACAGTTCCAGTGCTGATTGCAGACGGCCTGTCACATCTTCGGACGGAGAACGAGCCCTTTGAGGTCGTGTCGCCAGAAGCATCTGTCATGTCTGAGTTGCCGCTGCCGACGCCGGCCGAGGAAGTTGCAGCAGCACCTTCAGCCTCTGCCAGTATTGACGTGGTGATGACCGAATGGGCCGTTGGGAGTCTTTAAGTTGAGGTCATCAAAAAGAGAATCCCTCGTTGCGAGGTTTGCCGCTTCGCAATGAGGGATCTGGAGTGATCATCATTCCATTGCCAGTTTTTACCCGGCGATGCGCGTTATTGCTGTTGCTGCATCTGTTGGACAAACATCGCCATTTGGACGAACCCCTGGAACGATTCCACGGAGATATTCGTGCTGGTACTTAAACGGTTCTCTTCCATGGCCAGAGAGAAACCCGAGTAACTGACGGGCAAGTCCAGTCCTTGGATCTGCTCGGATTGAATCGGGATCGGCAGTGCCCCCGTTCCGATGATCAGTTTGGCAAACTTATAAATTGAATTTGGCAGATCCACCAGGACGATCACATTGGCCTTTTCGTGCTGTCGGGCTCGCGCGCTGAGAAGAGTTTCATCCTTCCAGTCTGCTGATTCTACCAGTTGCTTCATGGCGTCAAGTCCTCCGCCCATCGTCTGCAGCATCACCTCCTCTTTCAGCAGAAGTCTCTGCTCCATCCCGTCCGGGCCATACAGCTTCTCGTTGATCTTCTTCTGCATTCCGGTGGGATCAAGGCCATCCGGAATGGTCTGCTTGAATCGATAGATATCAACGGACTGGTCACCGATCTTTTCGGCATCCGGTTCATACGTGAGTTGCTGCTCGATACCAGCGACCTCATAAGTGACACCATTCCCCATCGACTTCATCATGTCGCGGATTTTCTGCGCGGGAGCAATCTCAGATACAGAAAAGTATCTCATCGCGGTCTCTTCTTCCGGAAGCAAATCTCCACCAGCCGCCAGGGTGCCAAATTCTGCTTCCTTCAAACTCTCCAATGCGTTCAGTGTGAGAGTCTTCTGTTCTTCGTTTTTGATGACTTTCTCGACCACAGACTTTGACCATGTCAGCAACGAGTCAGGGTTTCCGTGGATTCCCATATAACCCATCAGTCCTTCGGGAACTGACTTCAGTGACGACATGTCGCTGACCGGCTGAGTGGCAAAGAACGTTGCTGTGGCCGTTTCTTCTCCAACGGTCAAAAGTTGATCAATCTTCACCGAGTCGTCTGTGACTTCGATCGACAGAGCGTAAGACTCCGAATCATTAACGGCCTGCAGCAATGTCCTGCCGAGATCCCGATACAAATCAAGAACGTACTCGATGTCCATCGACGGGCTGGTCTGCTGAATTTGTTCGCCCATTGTCTGGATCAGCTCTTCGAGGTGGTCATCTGCAGAGTTCAATTCATCGGCAAAGGTCTCACGCAGCAGAACCGCATTTAATGCGAACGTGACATGACCTTTCATGACGATCGCCTCCAGTTCGTCATCCAGCAGCGATGCGGCTGATTTCAATTTGCCGCCCTTCAGCTCTTCAAACTGATCGAAGAAACGACCTTCAGGAGAACATATCAGCCAGGTCTTGTGTTCTACAAACTCGAAAGTCTCCTCCATCGCTCCTTTGGCTTCGTCCGCGTCCGTCACTGGCAGTACGAGTACTCCTTTGGGTTCTCCGGAATCATCGATGAACAAGGCTACGTACCAGTCTTTTGATTGATCTACGCCTGTCAGCTGTGGGTTCTTGATAGCCTGACCGAAAGCCATCGGCAATTGAGCTTCTGCGAGCCCTCCGAAGCCCGGCTGAACTTTGTTGATGAACTCCACCAGGTCCGCTGTGATTTGTTCGGGTGCCTGAATTCGAATCACGGCTGCTGCCGTTTCCGGGATCAACTCAAGGCCGGATTCCTGAGCATGAGCCGTTGGCAGCAACAGGGTTAGTATCGGGAACAGCCGCAAGGACACTCTCATCACCGGTTTCCTAAAATCAGAATAGATTCGCCAGACAGATACCGAGCGACGTCAGTAACAGAAGCGATCTGGCATCAAGAGACGAGCAAAGTAGCCGATCCTGGGTGTGGAAAGAAGCATAGCCCTGAATTCGGCGCTGCTCTATTTCGCTGCTGGCTGGGCAGTCGTGAAAGATCAAGGGATCACGCGAAATAATCCTGACTGAGCGTAGCTTGAACTGTTCAGCAACCTGCACAGACTCCGGAAAGTCAAAAGCCGCGAAGCCCTTCTGTGCGATCACTCGCGATTTTCATCGGAGTGATTTCAACACCTGCCATCGATGAGCCATCGGCATTGATCACGCGGATTGTCGTTGCAAACAGGATGCGGTATCGATTCGCAGTGTTATTCTTCCTGCTCCGACGCATTGCGGAAATCTCTCTGCCGGATTTCTTCATTGGCGAGGTGAGCAGACAACAATGTTCCGGGATTCGTGATGACGTCCGTGATGATATGTGTTCCGTCCGCGAGCGGTTCAAGGTGGCCTGTGATGGACGGACCTGGATTGAGTGACTCCGGCGGAGTCCGTTCGCCATCAGGCACGTAGTTCACCAGCCGCAGTTCCTCACCCACCATACCGAGTTCCAGTGAAAGGACTTTTCGTTCCTCGGCGAGTGGCTGGGCGTCAGCCCTCCGAGTCACTGCATCTTTGTCCTCGTACTCAATCTCCAGAAACGCCACCACAGGCAGGTTGGGCTTATAGAACTGCCATGCGGACCATGTCCGCTGTTCACCCTTTAATTTCAACGGACTCACCTTGATTGAATGAACCCTCGCCTTTGAGAGCGCCTTCAGCTCTGAAACGGCAAACTCACGCTGCGTCTCGGATGCTCCTGTGGACTCGAAGAGTGACCCAATCGCGGTATCATCTTCCGCCTTGATCCCGTCCTGCGTCTTTCTGATCGACGTTTCCACGGAAGCCGCTGGCAGGTCTGACGGTTGAACGACAACCGGTGGCTCTTCGTAGTACGATGCGACTCGATTGATCAGCGTCAATCCATCAGCCGCGTTCTGCTGCCGCTCCATCTGCGTATACGGCCGAGCAAACAACGACGTCGATCGCACCGGCACGGAATACACGGGGCCGTTCCCGGTTTCGATGACAAGCCGAACCCACCAAACGCCCTGCATCTGCTTGCCGTCGTCGAAACGAGTAAATCGGCGGAAGTAAACATTCTCAGGCAGCTCGCCAGACTTCAGGATCTGTTCGAGTTGAGTTCGCACCCCTTCCGGCACATGCGACTCCGCTGCAAACTTCGCAATCGCATCGCGAGTCTCTTGCTCCGTGATTGGAGGCTGGCGAACGCCCGTCGGGCTTTCCTGGGAGGTCAGGTTGAAGCTGGCAATGGCTTCCAGAAATGACCGCTCAGCAAGTCCTTCTGTGTTCAAAAGACAATAAGGATACCTGATGCCAACTGCTGTTGGCTTCGCTGTGCCTTGAGCTGCGGCACCATTGATTGGATTCGATGCCAGACGAAAGCGATCAAGATTGTAGGACTGTTCGAGTGGGGTGGTTTCACCTGCCTTAACACTGACAGTCAACGATTTCTCCAGCCAGCCAGCACGCTCATGCCAGATGCGAAACTGATGCTCACCTGGCGGCAACCCCTGGATCGAAAAACGTCCCCGACCATCTGTGACTGCAGCAAAAGGATGATCAACCGGCAGCAGGAATGTCTTCTTCCAGATCTCAGTTTCCGACCTTGCCTGAACGGGAATCGTTTCGGGACTTGTAAAGGGATCCTCAAGAGTGGTCTTCTCTCCTGAATCCACCAATCGATTCTGGCCGTTGTTCCTGAAGGGATCAAAGCGAAAGCCATTCGGCCCTCGGCCAGAATTGTCAAGCACCAGATCCTGACTGGTTTGGATGACAGTCGCGCGCGGCGAAAATCGAAAATCCTGCATGCGTATCGTGACTGGCTCTGAGCTTCCCTGAGGCGATTTAAAGGTCGAAGGACGTTTTGCCAGGTACACAAACGCATTCGCCAATCCAAGCTCTGCATCCACCAGAAGAGACTCATCGTCGATGTTGACAAGTGATGCTTCCCATGCCTTTCTTTGCTCGTCAGTTGCTCGCTTCAAAAGCAGCGGACTGTCTGGTGTGGGCACTCGAAGTTGGGGTCGCTGTGGTGGAGGGCCTTCAACAGAGATCCTGCCTTCCAAAGTGCCGGTCTCAGTTGCCTGTGGAACTGCCTGCACAGAACTGGTTAGTGATCTTTCAGTCCTTCCAGATCCGAAGGCACTCTCTTTCTGCGAATTTCCTGATCCCGCGGCCTGCGTGGTTTCCCTTGTTGATACCTTTCTTACAACATCAATCGTAAGCAGTTGATCGTCACCAGAAGGCAGCATTAGCTTTTCTTCAAACAGCACCACCGCGTTCTCGGCGTATCCATTTGTCACACGGAGTACAAATTCTTCATTGGGTAGTGCCAGGGCTCGGTATTCGTCGTTGCCACTCTGGAATTGACCTGCCAGAAAAAGTCTCTGCAGCGCTGCGCGATTCCCGGCATATCCTTCCCGTGCATAAAATGCGTGAATGCTCAAGCGGCCGCCGTTCTTTGCAATATCGTCGGGCAAAGCAACCAGTTTGACGCGGAGCTTTGCTAACCGTGGGATTAACACTTCGGGGCCAACGAGGTCTGTTGTCAGCGTCCCCAGATGCAGTGCTTCGCCAGGCTGCCATGGTTCTTTGCTGGACTGCCGTTGTAATGCGTGTCCAGTGCCGACTGCAGAGTCGTGCAATCCCTTTGGCACAACAAACTGCACTTTTCCATCAGCTCCGGCAATCTGCGACTGACCTGCCCACTGTTTGCCATTAAACTGTCCGGAGACTGTGAGATCTGCGGTTCGATCATTTTCGGGAAGCCCGTTCGGGAAGTCGACGTGGATCGTAACCGTCACTGTTTCGACGGCTGATAAGCTGATCTGAGCAGACATGTTCCACGGAATGAGTTCTACGTCCTGATCCAGAACGACATCCGACATTGCAACAGTCTGCAAGTCTGCAAACGGAGCCGTCAAAGCAAGCAGAGATGTCACCGGGGTTTTTGACTCTTCGTTTGCTCTGCGATTGAAAATTGGCACGTCAGACACGTTCTCCAGACGAGATCTGACAGAGAACGTGTACTTCCCTGCCGGCATCGGTGGCATCGTAAACTCACCACGTTCATTTGTTGCACAAGCAAACCCAAAGGCTGTTGGCATATCAAATTCGTTCCATTCGAAATCACGTCGAGCTTCAACGATTGCACCAGCAACTGGACTTCGCTTGAAGGTGGTCACTTTGCCGGTTGGCCGAATCGCCAATGGCAGGCGAAAGGTTTGTCGTGAAGAGTTATCGATGTCGCCGGAATTTAGTTTCGACAAATCATCCACAACCAGGGGCGCATGACCGACGAGACTCACTTGCAGTGTGGCGGGTTCATCGATCAACAACTCAAAATGTCCATTTGCATCAGTGGTGGCCGTTGCCGACGAGCCGTATTCATTCGGATCAGAGAACTTCCAGGAATACGCTCTATATTTTGAGCTGGTAGCCACCATTGCTCCCGCAGCTGGCTGGCCGTCCGGCAAAAGAACCTGGCCCAGCAGTGGTTTCCCTTTACGCAGCAATGAAGACCTGACTGCGCTGCGAGTCAGTTCCCTTGTCAGCCACCATCGCTCGTCATTCCTGATTTCCTGATTTTGAAAGTCTTCGACATAGCAAAAGTCCATCGTTCGAGTCAGGTATCCCGGATGCTCCAGCCGAATAGAAACACGAAGTGACTTATTGCCTATATACTGCCGGGGCACGCCAACCGTGTACTTGCCCTGTGCATCTGTAATTGTTTTTACCTCCGCGACGACAGTCGTTTTGGGAAATGGAGCTGAGGGCGATTTTGAATCGTCTTCCAGTCGAAAGATTGCAGTGACAGCGACTCCTTGCAGTTCTCCGATGACAGTACCCTGGATCGATTCGATTCCCTTTTGAGATGTCGCGACTGAGGCTGAAGAACGGCTGATTGTTGGGGTGGTCTGTTGGGCCAGAACACTGAACAGCGAGGGAATGCCACTGCTCACGACGAGAAGTGCAAAGCAGATTGCAAGGCCAGCACGAGTGAGTCGATACTTCGATTGGTGTCGGAAGTGCATCAGCCGCTCGATCCGATATGTGAGTTCTTGCGACGAGACACCGCCAGCTGAAACCGACGTCAGTTGGGGTTGTCGCGACAGAACACACAGTTCCGCCATTCGCAATAGTGCGCCGGCGTAATTCATCGGCTGGTGGCCTGAGCGGATGACGAGATCATCGCAGCAGATTTCGCGTTCGGTGCTGAGGCGGCGGCTGAGGAACCAGACAACGGGGTGGAAGAACAGCAGAGACTCAATGATTCGCTGCAGCAGGTTCATCCAGAGATCGTAACGGCGGATATGAGCCAGCTCGTGGCTGAGGATGGCGGACAATTCATCGGTAGTCAGCCCGGTCGTGAGCGTCGCCGGTAGCAGGATCATCGGACGCAGCACACCGATCACCGTCGGCACGGCGACTCGTTCACAGTACGCAACGACAGGAACCAGCTTCAGTCCGATGCGATGGGCCTGAGTTCGAATCAGTTCAAGCAATGCCGAATCCGAGACAGGCGTTGAGATCGCTCGCAACCGATGTCCGCCCCAAAGTGCGATGGCCAGACGAACGAAGAAGCACACCACGCCGACGGCGTACAGGATCGCAATCCACCGAGCAACGACAGGCATCCATTCAGATGCGAATGATGTCTTGGTTTCGATCGCGACGGGCGCAGACGTCTGGTTCTCTGCAGAGGCATCCAATGGAACTGGTGCTGCGTCAGTGTTGGTTATAGCCTGCGGTGGATCGAGCTTCGGATACGGAACGTCAGCCAGATTGTTTGCACTGAATGTTTCTATCGGAACCGCGTCTGAATCGAAAGATCCGAGGCTAAGCTGATTGGAAGAGACTCGCCACGACTCTGGCACTTCAACGACAGCGAATGTCCATGCGACACACATCGGACACGCCAGCAACGCCGCTGCATTCAGCCAGTATCGCACTGAGGCCGATTGATTTCGCAACAGCCTCGCTGCGACAAACCCCAGCAGACCGATGATTGCTCCCTGCCACAGAAAATGCAAAAGCGTGAGTCCCCAGCAAATGGAGGCCACTTCAAAGCTCATATGGTGGCCGGTCTCCTGACCGAGCCACGATGAAATCACATCATTCATGGCTCTTCTCCTTCAGCTTCTGATTGAAAGCTTTTCGCAGTCGCTTAATGGCATCTTCATCCAGCTCGGAGGCGTCGAAGAGGCTCAGCATGACGGCTTCGGCTGATCCGTCGAAAACACGGTCGACAAACTCACCCAGCATGCCGCGAGTCACCTGCTGGTCGGTGATCAGTGGTTCGAAGCGAAACGCTTTTCCTTCCACAGGATCGAGTTGCTGCAACTGTCTTTTGGCCACCATTCGCTGCAGGACGGTGATGACCGACGTATGAGCCAGCGAGCGACCTCGACTGTCCAGCGCTTCGCGAATCTGACTGGCTGTCAGAGGAGACTGATCCCACAGCACTTTCAGGATCAGAAGTTCCAGCTCCGTAGGACTCTCCGCACCCATCGTGTCACTCCGCCAACGTCAAAGACTTCTGTGTCGCATTTCTACACGTGTAGAATTTAAGGGGCGGCGGGGGCGGTGTCAATGCGGAAAATCTACTGGTGTAGAAATTTAAGGAGGGGAGAGAGGGAGATGGGAGCGAAGGAGCAGAATAAGATGACAGGTTTCCAAATTCAGCCTCCACATGGTCAAGCCATGGTGGAAGGCCACGGTCACCATTTCCGCTCGCCATCCACCTCGCGTGGATGGAA
>JBILXT010000334.1:0-7932 GCA_044378235.1 Planctomycetaceae bacterium | reverse complement strand
CTCGCGCGAGAAGACTTTCAGCGCGTCTCAAGTGGATTACTGCCCGAGAAGACATCTTAACCATGAAGAAGAAACCTTCCGCGGGATTAACAATCTCTTAACAAGTCGCTTTCAAGATTCATCGCAAGAGCTCAGGGAGCAGCTCCAGATGTGTGTGTGTTTTTTACAATTTGTTCCTGGGGAATCATTCTTCATGAAGAAGTTTCGAATCACTGCCTTGTTTGCGGCGATTGCCTTCGCCGGATGCGGTGAACCTCCAAAAGATGTGCCTAAAGTGGCCCTCCACCCGTTGACGGGAATCATCAATGTTAACGGAAAGCCAGTTGGCGGTGCGATCGTGTCATTGCATGCCTCTGGAACGACAGAACTGGGCGTCGTTACGCCGCACGGAATCACCGACGACACCGGCAAATTTTCGCTCTCGACGTATCAACCTGAAGATGGTGCACCAGAAGGCAAGTATCAGGTTACAGTCTCCTGGGCTGACAAGCTTGCCGGATCATCCAGCGACCCTGAGTACGGTCCCGAGAAGCTTCCATTTCGATATCAGAATCCTGCGATGTCAGGGCTTGAGCTGGAAGTTAAACCCGGGCTCAGCGAAGCCATCGTAATGGAACTCAAGACGCGATAACCGGCTCGATGCCCGTGGCTCCATGATGCGGGCACACAGTGAGCTGAAATGAAATTTTTCCTGTGCCGCCGGAATAGGTCTGGTGGCCTGCAACTTTGAAAATCGAAGGGATTGGTTCATGTTGAACGTCAAACGCAGATCAGCTTCACGAGGTTTCACGCTGATCGAATTGTTGGTTGTCATTGCGATTATTGCGATTCTGATCGCACTGCTGCTTCCTGCTGTTCAGCAGGCTCGGGAAGCGGCCCGTCGAACTCAGTGCAAGAATAACCTGAAGCAGATTGGGCTGGCTTTGCACAACTATGAAGGTTCGTATGGCATGTTTCCACCAAGCCGTATTAACCTGTCGGCTCCTGTGTTCCAGCAGACATGGAACGTGATGGTACTCCCATTCATCGAACAGTCTACAATGTACTCTCAGTACAATTTTAACATTAGCTGGTTTGCACCAGGCAATGATCCGATCACAACAACGCAGTTAGCGGCATTCGTTTGTCCATCAACACCAGGTGGTCGTCCCCTGCCGACTCAGGCTCTGTATGATGGTGTTACAGGGTCTTCACGAACCGGTCAGCCAATTTGGGGCTACAATGACTACGGTTCCATCAACGCTGTCCGCAATGCGTTTATCGTGGCCAGCGGTATGCCATCAATCAATACGAGGGACGCGATGGGGGGACTTGGTCGTGGTCCAGGCGGTACAAAGATCCGCGACATCACGGACGGAACTTCCAATACCCTCCTGATTGCCGAAGATGCTGGTCGCCCGCGTCAGTATATTGGTCGGGTAGGTGGCTTGAATCCACGAGTCGGCAACATCGCATTCGGAACTCAATTCACAGCCGACGGCTGGAGCTGGGCTGACATCAACAATGGCTTCAGCATTGACGGTGCGAACACAGCAGGTGTTCAAAACAATACTTCCGGCAGTGGAGCCACCACGATCGTCGGAACCTGCGTCATGAACTGCACCAATGACAGCGAAATGTACTCATTCCATACCGGCGGTGCTCAGGCCCTGCTGGCTGACGGATCTGTTCGATTCCTCAGTGAGAACATTTCAGGAAGAACGCTCGTAGGGCTCGTCACTCTGCAGGGTGGAGAAATTGTTGGCGAGTTCTGATTTGTTTGCACACTAAAAACGCGCCAGAAGAATCTTCAGTCGGAGCCGGAATTGCTGCAAAACAGCATTTTTCGGCTCCGATTTTCTTGTTTAAGGGGCGACCGAACAACAGCATTTCCCGTAAGCCTTCGAAGCAAAGCGTCCGTGTGCTAAAATGTGCCGGGCCACTGCTGGCCGTCGAACCCCGGCGTGAATCGAGGTGAGCAAGGAAGTCTGTCCGCTGTTTTGGGCGATCCGTCGCCGTTGAGGGCTTGATTTCTCTCGCTCGTCGAAAAACGGGAATTCCTACGAACCCGTGTGGCTCGGAGGTTTCTTCGAGATATCAGGTTCGACCGCTTCGAAACGTTTCTCCTTTTAGACTGTCGGTCTCATGCATCCCGTCCTCAGACTTAGTGAACACGCCCAGCGTTCCGCCGATCAGGCCATTGGTTTCCTGATGCAGCAAGCCGTCGAAAACGCCGACTGCATTTCTTTGGCGGCAGGTCTTGTGGACGAACAGTCACTTCCCGTAGAAGCGGCGCGGGAAGCCGTTGCTGAACTGCTGGCGGACGCTGCTGCCGGTCGAAAAATCCTGCAGTACGGGATTACTCCCGGCCCCGAACCTTTGCGCCGTGTGTTTCGCACTTATCTTGCGGACCTGGAGAAACATCCGGATGGCCTCAAGGATCTACCTCTTTCTCAGTTGATGTTAACAACGGGTTCCCAGCAGTTACTGTCTTTGGTTTCACAGGCCCTGTTTAACCCGGGCGACATTTGTCTTGTCGCGGCTCCGACCTACTTCGTCTTTATTGGAGTCCTGCAGGCTGCGGGAGCACGCATTATTCCGGTTCATGCCGACGACAAAGGAATGTGTCCGGAGGCTCTGGAGAAAACTCTGCAACAACTGGACGCTGAAGGGCAGTTGCATCGAGTGCGTCTGGTCTATGTCGTCAGCTATTTTGAAAATCCGTCCGGCATCAGTGTCTCCGTGGACCGTCGCCCGAAGCTGCTGGAGGTGACTCAACGATACTCACGCAGTAACCGCATTTTGCTCCTCGAAGACGCGGCTTATCGAGAACTCATCTATGACGGTGAGCCTGCCCCGAGTATCTGGTCGTTTGATAAGACTCGTGAAACAGTGATCCTGGCGCAGACGTTTTCCAAGAGCTTTTCGCCCGGGATTCGAGTTGGCTTCGGGGTTCTGCCGCAACAGCTTGTGAAGGCGGTGTCAGATCTGAAAGGGAATGAGGACTTCGGGTCAGCTCACCTGAATCAGCATATTGTGGCGCGAGTCCTGAAGAATGGCGTGTATGCTCGCCATGTGGAAACCGTTCGGAACAGTTATCGACAAAAACGCAACGCGATGCTGGCCGCAGCGGAACGAGAATTTGCTGGTGTGCCGGGTGTATCGTGGGTTCGGGCCTCTGGCGGAATGTATGTGTGGATGAAACTGCCCGATCACGTCGAAACGGGCTTCAGCAGCGAATTATTCCGCCGTGCAACTCAGGTGGATAAAGTGATGTACGTGCCGGGCGAACTCGCGTATCCCATGGACTGGCCGCAGCGACCTCGCTGTGAAATGCGACTCAGCTTTGGTGTGCAATCCGTCGAAGGCATCGAAGAAGGCATTCGCCGTCTCGCTCGTTCTGTTAAGGCCGTGATGAAGATCGATTGATCGCGCAGCCAGGCATCAATGAAGACCGGACGTTGGCCGGAGAAGAGTCATCACACCCCGAAGCTTCAGCGATTTCAGAACTAGTGATCCGTCAAGATGAAAAGTTTGGTTGGTGGTAGTGGATCTTGCTAAAGATCCCTTAACTGCAGGACCTTTAGCAAGGTCCACTACCCCCAAATTCAAGTCTTGACAAAGCACTAGCAGGGCAGCGCCAAATGATCCCTCACTCACGTTTCGGGCTGTGATGAGTCCTTTGTTCATGGAGCTGGTGGCTGGATAATCATTCCGCTGAGATTCGACTTCAAAAGGTGTTCTTTGTGAACCACGCAGATCATTGGCAACCCTCCTGTTCGCTCACGATGCTGCGGGTCCGTGCGGCGATGTTAAGAGCGGCTCGTGAGTTCTTTCAGCGGCAGGACTATCTGGAAGTTGAAACTCCATGCCTGTCCCGAGACATCGTGATCGATGCCTGGCTGGAGCCGATGGAGGTTCAGCATTCCGGAAAGCGATGGTTCCTGCAGACGTCTCCTGAAGCGTCGATGAAGCGACTCCTGGCAGCCGGCTGCGGTTCGATCTTTCAGATTAGTCGAGTCTTCAGAGCTGACGAATCCGGACCTCGTCATAATCCGGAGTTTACCATGATCGAATGGTATGGAGTCGAGACGGACTGGCAGCAGCAGGTCGTGTTGACCGAACAGCTCGTTCGTTGCTGCGTCGCTGCGGCTGCCGAGATTACGGGATGTAACTTGGCCGCTGTCTGGTCCGTGAAACCATTTGACTGTACGACCTATGCGCAGGCATTTCATCGGGTCTTTCAGATCGATGTCCACTCTGCCTCAGGAGGTGAACTTCTGGCGGTCGCGAAGAACTCGAAGGTGCCCATCCCGGAGAGTTGCACACCCGAGCAACGTGACGATCTGTTGAATGCGATGCTGGCTTTTGCCATCGAGCCGGATCTGGGGCGTTGCAAAACTTCAGGACAGTCCGCTCCGGAGTTTCTGTGCGATTATCCTCCCAGCCAGGCAGCTCTGGCCCAAACGTCAGGCACTCATCCCAAAGTCGCCCGTCGATTCGAATTGTATATCGACGGCATTGAACTCTGTAACGGTTATCAGGAGCTGACTGACGTCGTTGAGTTGCAGCGACGTGAAGATTTTCAGAACGCTGTGCGGAATGGCAGCGACCTGAAGACTCTCCCCGGAGCTCCTGCAATGGCCGCTGCAATGAAATCCGGGCTTCCCAATTGTTCCGGCGTTGCTCTGGGTTTTGATCGTCTTGTCATGATCGCCACAGGTGCGATGAGTCTGTCCGAAGTGCTGGCATTTCCCGCTGATCGAGCGTGAATTCGCTTCCGGTGGAATTCTTTGATCCGCGAACAGCGAAGACGCGTTTGCGAGGAGCATTCTTCTCTCTCGATTCACTTTTGTTTTCGGGCAGTGTCATGAGGCTGGTGTCATTTCGTGCGGGCGTGATTCTTACATCGGGGACCGGATTTTTGAGACCGGTCCATTTCCAGTGCTCATGGCCGCTGCAGAGAATTGACCTGATTGAAACTGGTGTGCAGTGCTCACCATCGACGATTCTTTCGCGTATCGGCTTTTCTATAGAGACCATCAGATGGGAGGAGATGCAGGCGATCGAATGCTGCTGGCTGGGAATGCGAATTCATTATCGGCAGCAAGAGATGACTTATGAGCTGGAAATCACGGCCCCTGGTGCCTACAACAGGACGCAAACGTTTCTTCGCGATATTCAACGCCACGAGGATCTGTTTTGTGGATCGGCCCACGACAACAGTGCTCCGCGAAGATGAGCAAATGACCGCCTTCAGAATTTGCCGTCAGTTAGGTTACAGAACCGATTCCTGAAATCGTTCCGTCTGTATTCTGAATGCATCGTCATCGTGGATGAAGCCGGTATTTTTCATTCGGTGGCCCCATTGGCAGAGGGGCCATCTGTTCGTGGAAGACAATGTCAGAATCTTTCGAGGTCCTCATGCTCCCTGTTGTTGGCATCATCATTGTTGATCATGGATCTCGTCGTCGTGAAAGCAATGAGATGCTGCACGAAGCGACTGCTCGATTTGCCGCGCAGTCGGAGTTTTCGATTGTCGAGCCAGCGCATATGGAACTTGCGGAACCTACGATTGCTCAGGCCTTCGATCGTTGTGTCGCTCGAGGTGCCACTGAGATCGTTGTGTTTCCCTACTTCCTGTCGCCTGGCCGCCACTGGACGGAAGATATTCCTCGCCTTGCTGCTGACGCGGCCGGAAAGCATCCTGGCGTCAACTGGCTGGTGACAGCTCCGTTCGGACTCCATCCCGGGATGCTGGCGGTCATCAATGATCGCATTCAGCATTGCCGAAATCAGTCGTCCCCGGAGAGTCTGCCAAAAGGCTGCGATGTCTGCGGTACGAACGCGCCGTGCAGGAATGCAGGAAGTTCGCCGGGGTGATTCAGGACAACCAGGAAGACGCTGGCGGACTTTGTGAGGGCTTCATGCGCATTCAACGGACGGCTCGCGCCGTTACGCTTCAAGGTGCAGAAATGCAAACTATGCCAGCACGCCTTTGGTCACGTTGCCGAATACGTCAGTCAGGCTTTCGTCGCGGCCCTGATGGAAGTACGTTAGCTTTTCGTGGTCCAGTCCCATGAGGTGAAGAATGGTCGCATGCAGATCATGCAGATGCACTCGATCAACAACGGCTTCAAAGCCAAATTCATCGGTTTCGCCGTACGAAATGCCACCTTTTACGCCGGCACCCGCGAGCCACATGGAGAAGCCATACGGATTATGATTTCTCCCCGGTGCGTTCTGGCCTTCGCTGAAGGGCATACGGCCAAACTCACCGCCCCAGACGATCAGAGTTTCCTCCAGAAGTCCACGTTCCTCCAGATCCGCCAGCAAAGCAGCGATCGGCTGGTCGACTTCGGCTCCATGTCGGCCATGGTTTTTCTCGATGCTTTCATGAGCATCCCAGGTCTCTTCCAGATGCCCGCCGCCGGAATACAACTGCACGAAACGAACACCGCGTTCGACAAGTCGTCGTGCCACTAAACAGTTGCGGCCAAACTCATCCGTCGGCTGCTGGCCAACGCCATACATCGCGAGCGTCTTCTCTGTCTCCTGAGTCAAATCCACCGCTTCCGGCGCTTCGGTTTGCATGCGATAGGCCAGTTCATACGAATTGATCCGCGCTGCCAGCTCATCGCCACCGGGACGTTGCGCAAGATGTTTTTCGTTCAACGCAGCGAGCAGATCGAGCTGTTCGCGTTGAACTTCGCGAGTCACATGCTCGGGACCTCGCAGGTCCAGAATTGGATCACCCACTGGACGAAACAAGGTTCCCTGGTAGGCCGCCGACATAAATCCGCTGGACCAGTTCGGCTGCCCACTGATCGGACCGCCTCGCTTATCAAGAATCACGACGTAACCTGGCAGGCTTTGATTTTCTGTACCAAGACCATAGACGCACCAGGAACCCAGCGACGGTCGACCAATAAATGTCTTGCCTGTGTTCATCGCGACCAGCGCCGAACCGTGAGCATGACTGTCGGTGTGGCAGGACTTAATGACCGCCAGTTTGTCGGCGTGCTTGCGGACGTTCGGGAAGTAATCCGAAACCAGCAGTCCACTTTCGCCGCCCGGATGAAACTTGCGAAACGCAGGCGTCAGA
Source organism: Planctomycetaceae bacterium (assembly GCA_044378235.1). Lineage (GTDB taxonomy): Bacteria > Planctomycetota > Planctomycetia > Planctomycetales > Planctomycetaceae > SXXK01. Next base: position 848 of record JBILXT010000334.1, on the reverse strand, counting down.
TAACCAACCTTGCGACCACCCGAATTGATAAAGTCCTTGCCCGCTGGCAACGGCTTGCCAGCGTACTTTTCCAGAGACGGTTTGTAGTCGAACGTGTCCACCTGGCTCGGTGCGCCGTTCATCATCAGAAAAATGCAGGCCTTGGCCTTCGTCGGAATCTGTGCAGGGCGAACAGCCAATGGGCCTTTGTTTTCACCCGCTATTACGCGTCGACCAAAGAAGCCGTCTCGATCCAGCAGCGAAGTCAACGCCAAGCCCGCGAACCCGCCGCCCATCTGCCAGACGAATTCGCGTCGAGAATTTCCGCAGGGAAACATCTTCATGATGGATGGCCTCAACTGTGGCACGGAGTTCGACTGAACGAATCTACAGGCCACAGTCTACCAACCCGTCAGCTGATTTCGATGCCTCGGCGATGAAGTTTCTTCACCAGCTTCGCCACCAGTGCAGTCCAGCCCGTCTGATGACTGGCTCCTAATCCACGGCCGTCTTCTCCATGGAAGTATTCGTGGAACAAAACCAGATCCTTAAAGTGAGGATCTTCGGAGTAGCGAGGATCTTCGCCATGACATGGACGCTTGCCATTTTCATCCGGCAGGAACAGGCGAATCTGGCGACGCATCAATTCTTCGGCGACCTGGCCCAGCGTCATCATGACACCCGAACCGGTTGGACATTCGACCTTGAAATCTGCCCCATAGAATTCATCGTAGCGCTCGAGTGCTTCGATCAGAAGATAGTTCATCGGGAACCACACCGGTCCTCGCCAGTTGCTGTTGCCGCCGAACATGGAGGAATCTGAATCGCCAGGCACGTAATTGACACGGTGTTCCACGCCGTTCGCATGG
>JBILXT010000046.1:0-28534 GCA_044378235.1 Planctomycetaceae bacterium | reverse complement strand
CCTGAAACTACTCGGAGGCAATTCCTGCCGCTATCGAACGGCAAGACTGATTCGTGCGCGCTCTCCTGGCGCACACCTCCTGTTCACATCGACGAACCAGCGTCTCGGGTTGGTCCTTTTTTTCGTTTTACGGGTAAACACCCAGCGCGTGTCTTCCCAATGATTAAGGCATCATCGGCCCGCTTCTGACCATTCTCTGGCTGCCTCAACAATGCGAGTCATGTCGTTCAAATCAAAGTCATCCGCCACGGGGATGGACAGCACATGGTTTTCCAGCCACGCAGCATCCTCGCTGTCAACAGTCGCGGAATTCCGCAGCACGGGATGCAATGGCCAATGAATCGAACAAAAGATTCCTCGTGAAGCCAGAAACGAACGAAGGGAATTTCGAGATTCACTATCCGGCATCAGAATATTGTGCAGCAACGGCACTTCGCTTTCGCGAAAAGTGACCAGCGGCTCCCCAGCATTTAGATGAGCCTGTAAGAAACGCTGATTCGAGCATCGCTGCTCGGCCATCTTTACGGGATCACTGGACAGCATTTGGGCCATCGACTGACTGGACATATCTGAAACTCGCCAGCCTCGATCCATCATGTTTTCCGCTTCGCGCAGGTCTCGCCAATCGCGAGAGCATCCTCGCAGCCACGTCGAAAGCCCATCATCCGGTTCATAAACCGGCGAATGCAGCCCCTGTACGACGCCTCCGTCAGCGATGCGAAATGTCTTGCGAAGACTTCCGAATCTCCATGATCCGTCCGCGTCTGATCGCGGAATCAACTGATGAGAGACATCTTCCAGGAGGACACACTCTGAAGAAACTACGGGCTGTTCGCTGACGTGGCCAAAGTAGTGAATATAGACCAGAGCATCCCCGGGTTCAGTATTCTTTGGCCACTGACACTGCAGTTTTCTGTCGACCGAATAAAACATCAACAGCGTCTGTGGAAATCGCTGTTGCATGGCCTGGATGAGCGACCAACAGACAAAGGTCGGTAACCAGACTCGCTTCGGACGAATCGCATCTCGAATCATCCACGTAAAGGCTGCTCGGCCGGAACTGAAAAAGGTGGCGGGCTGCCGCAAAGGAACCAATCGACTCGCGATGAGCCGTTTCTCCGGATGCGATTTCGCCCCGTCAACAGTCTGCGGTTCGTTAACCGCATCAGCTACAAAACCTTGAGCCTCCAGCTGCTGCACCAAAGCCCGAGCGGCCGACAGGAGCGTCTGTGGTACCAGAGTGCGGAAGTCTCCGCGAAACTCCCGAAGTAGTTTCTCACCGTCGTACACGCGATAGCAGAATTTGTGCTCGGAGTAATAACTCGCATCGGGCTCAGCAATGACGCGGTATCTCGGCTCTAATCTCATCCGCAGCCAACAGAACGTCTGACGTTCATCAGTGATTTCAAAAGTCACAACATGTGCCTGCAGGAAGAAAAATCCCGTCCCCAACTCCGACGGCGGCAGTCTACTGCAACTCGCTTTTCCATGTGAGCCCAACCGGTTGATGAACGGCCGGGAGCAGTGAATACCAGGCCTGCCACTATTGCACTTCGCGGAGTGTTTTGCTCACGCCCCTTGCGGGAAGTGTGTTTCTTGATTGCGTCCACGGGATTTCATAGCAACGTGGCAGAATGGAACCATGACATCCGGACCAAATCAACTGGGTGAAGTTCTTTCTTTTTCCACGTGTTGAGCGAGTTTGAACGGGACGAGGCGAGGGAAGAACTGCATGAGACGTTTTGGACTCCGTGGTCCACTTTATTAGTCTGTCGCCAAAGTCCAGAAAACTGAGCAGTCGTTGGTCGCGTTGATTCGCATCTGTATGGAAGGCGTCTACGATTTCCACAAGTTGAAGAATTCTTGATTGCGATTCCTGCAGGGCAGAAGGTTTTCGAATGGATATGGATCTGGTGCTGGCGGTGCTTTCTCGTTGGATTCACGTGGGCACTGCCATCGTGCTCGTCGGCGGAACGAGCTTCATGAAGTTTGTTGCGGGGCCGGTTCTGCAGGGACAGTCGCCTGAACTGGTGCAGGCAATTCGAGGGCGTTGGAAGAAGTTTGTCCACGGTGGGATCGCGTTGTTGCTGCTATCCGGATTCTTCAACTACTTCCGCGCGATGCCACTGCATAAAGGTGACGGGCTTTATCATGGCCTGATTGGAACGAAAATCATCCTTGCGTTCGTGGTCTTCTTCTTTGCATCGGCTCTTGTAGGACGCTCTGCAGGAACTCAGAAGTTTCGCGACGCATCCGGAAAATGGACGGCCGTCGTGCTGTTGCTTTCGTCGCTGATCATCGCGATGAGCGGTGTTGTGAAAGTGCGAGGAATTCCGGCGTCAAAGACGACCGCCGCGGCGACAGACAATGCCGCTGATAGTTCGCCGAAGGAATAGTGTCAGATGTCCGGCGAGCACTTCACGATTCCGGATGATGTCAGGCTGGCATTGAAGGAGTACACCACGATCACGGCATTGCCGGTTCAATGGGGCGATCAGGACTCGTTTGGGCACGTCAACAACGTGGTGTACTTCCGTTGGTTCGAATCAGCTCGAATTGAACTGCTGGATCGGTTCCCGACTGCAGTGACGATGTCCGGCAAAGGGCTTGGCCCAATATTGGCTTCGATCAAATGTGACTATCGTCGACAGCTGCATTTTCCGGACACCGTTTATGTCGGCTCCCGGATTACTCGCGTTGGCCGGTCCAGTGCGGACATCGGGCATGCGTTATTGAGCCGGCAGCAGATGCAGGTCGCCGCCGAAGGGCATTCTGTGATCGTGATTTACGATTACGATGCTCAGCGAGTCACTCGAATTCCGGAAGACCTTCGCAAGTTGTTTGAAGAGTCGATGGCTGCTTCCTGAGCTGGGGCTGCTGCGATGTGAAAGATCGCCACTGGGACGTGTTACGAGCCTCACCAGGACTGTTGATCCGGAAGATTCCTTCAGGTAATGCAATGCGGAAAGAGATTTCGCCCGGTCGGCCTCTGGCGGTGGGAATGTTTTCCGCGTAAAACACAGGCTCGGTTTTGACCTGTGGAAGTGCTATGCCCGTCGTTCGTCAACGATGGAGAGCACTCAGACTGAAGGACATGCGAGATGCAGCTTCCTTACTCACGTCGTGAAATGCTGGCCACATCGTCGAATGGATTCGGACTGCTGGCACTGGCTGGACTGCTGTCAAAAGTAAAGGCCGGCGAAAATTCGGTCGCCGGAGCAAACAGAACGCCGCGCGCGAAACACGTCATCCTGTGCTTTATGGATGGCGGACCGAGCCATGTCGATACATTCGACTACAAACCAGAACTCACGAAGCAGCAGGGAAAGCCGATCGGCGACTCTCAGGTATCCAAGTTATCTCAGAGCAGTGCAGGGCGGGTATGGTTTGGCAGCCCCTGGAAGTTTGCTCAGCGAGGTCAGAGCGGATTGTGGGTCAGTGACCTGTTGCCGCATGCGGCAAAACTGGCAGATGAATTGTGCGTGGTTCGTTCTCTTGTTGGCAAACAGCCGCTGCATGGCCAGCAGAATCTTCTTTTGCACACCGGACGCGTGACGGGACTGGCCCCCAGCTTCGGCTCGTGGGTCTCCTATGGACTTGGTACTGAGAATCAGAATCTGCCAGGCTATGTCCTGTTGAACAATGACTGGATTCCGAACGGAGGATTCGAGAATTTCTCCAGTGCTTTTTTGCCGGCAACGAATTCGGCCACGTTATTGCGGGCCAAAGGCGCGACCGTCGATAATATCCAGCCTGGGGACTCGCTGGACAAACAACGTCGCAAACTGCGTCTCCTGAGAGAACAGGACGAGACCTTTGCTGCGGAGACTCCGGAACGACAACTGATAGATGCTGCGGTCAGAAACTACGAAACCGCATTCCGTATGCAGACCGCAATTCCCGACGTCGCGGACGTTTCCGGAGAGACCGAAGCGACTCGTCAGTTGTACGGTCTCGACAGTGCCAACGACTTTCAGAAGTACTATTCTCTGCAATGTTTACGAGCACGGCGACTTGTCGAAGCAGGGGTTCGTTTTGTTGAAATCACATGCCCCCTGACTCATGCCAACAATTCTCCATGGGATCAACATGGCAATCTCAAACTGCACCATGCAGAAAACGCGATGATCACGGACCAATCGGTCGCCGCGTTGATTTTCGACCTGAAGCAGCGAGGACTGCTGGATGAAACGATCGTGATCTGGGCTGGTGAGATGGGCCGAACTCCTCACACTCCGGCAATCTCGGAAACCGCAGGACGTGATCATCATGTGAATGGCTATAGTATTTTTCTGGCCGGCGGCGGGTTCAAAAGTGGCGTTGCGTTCGGCCAGACCGATGAGTTCGGAAATTCGGTCGTCGAGAATCCTTTGATGATTCAGGACATCCATGCAACCGTGATGCATCAGCTGGGAATTGACCACAAGCAGCTGACGTTTCGTTTTGGAGGTCGAGATGTCAGCCTCACTGACGTGCACGGCCACATCGTGAACGAGATTCTGGCATAGTGCTGAAAGCCTGCAGAACGTGCAGGGGACGATTCCCCAAACAACGCTGTTCTCCGGCCGCAAATACCATCGTGTGCCGGAAGCGGCAGTAAAGCGGGACGGATTGAAGTCGAAACGGCCCGAAATCGATCCAGCAGGTAGCTGAACTACTTTCGAATCTTCTCTTCACGCATTTCTTTGCGAGCATCCTGCTCCTTCAACTTTTGTCGCTTGTCGTGCAGCTTGCGACCTTTGCAGAGCCCCAGCCGAATCTTCACAAGACCACGCTGAAAGAACACCGCTAAAGGGATGAGTGTTTGTCCATCACTTTCAGCGGCTTCGACATACTTGCGAATCTCACGTCGATTCAGCAGCAGCTTCCGTTTTCGCTGGCGAGCATGATTATAGATGCTGGCCTGAGCGTATTCGGCGATATCGCAATCGACCAGCCAGACCTCGTGATCATCCACGCGAGCATAGGCTTCTTCGATGGAGATCTTGTTGTTGCGAATGCTTTTGACTTCGCTGCCAGTCAGCACAATGCCGCAGTCAATTTCATCCAGCACATCATATTCGTGGCGAGCTCTTCGATTGCTGCACACGATCTGACGTTCGGAGCCACTGGAGTCTTTGGACGATTTCGATTTGTTATTCGGCGAAGCCATGAACAGTCGAGCGAAAGTGGATGTTGAAATAGGAAAGAATGCATTCGTTCCGCGAGCGGGCAGTCTAATCAAAAGCGTTCCTCCGCGGCAGATTTGTTTGCTCGAGCAGGCGAAATGGCCTGGAATTCTGTGAAACTGGCGAAGGACGCTTTCAGAAAAACATCGAGCGCAGTTGAAGAAAGACGGCAAACAATTGGTCCAGAACGTTGACGTGAGGCGGTATGGACGCGAATAATTCGCAGATTGGACTCAAGTCTGTGGCGTTTGGAATTGGGAGTTTCAGTTGAATTCCGGAAGTTGGTGTAACTGACTTCGAGACGGTTCTGCTGATCCTTGTTTTTTTGGCCTGACGGTCGATTGATTTTTCAGATTCATGGGTATGCTGGTTTGTAGAAACAGCCGGTCGCTCGAATCTGAGCAGGAGTCGAACTGGCAGGGCGCGTCAGCGGTGTGCTGACGATGCGTGTGTCTCACCACGGAGGCACGGACACTCGTTAAAACCGGGAGCGGAATGCTCCGCCATTGTTTGTCGTCGACACGCGTTGTGACGAACAGTGGAACTCTGAAAAGGGGAATCGCGTGTATCGTCTGGATGCTGGATTGAAGGCGATCATCAAGCAGGGAAAAGAGCGAGGATTTGTTACGGTACAGCAGGCTCATGCCTGGCTGCCTGACGAAGGCGGCGACCCGCTGATGGTCGATTCGCTGATCATTGCTCTGGACGATGCTGGTCTCGACTTTATCGAAGACCCTGACATCAACCTCGAACCACCACCGGTGGAGGAGGAAGTTAAACAAGCTCAGGCCGAGAAAGCAGCTCGCGCGCTTTTGGGGCCAGAGACTTCTGCTCTGTCATCTCGTGACCCGATCCGCATGTACCTCAGCCAGATGGGAAACATCCCGCTGCTGACTCGCGATCGCGAAATCTTCCTGGCTAAGCAGATCGAAATCACTCGCAAGCGTATGCGTCGTCATATGCTCGAATCAGACTTTGCTCTGAACATTGCCGTTGAAACGATCGAGAAGGTTCGTCGCGGCGAACTGCCGTTCGAGCGAACTCTGCGAACATCAGAAACTGAAGAAGTTCGCAAAGAACAGATCGAAGGACGTATGGAGCTGAACCTCCGCACGCTTCGACATCTGATGGAAGTGAACAAGGCTGAGTTCCTGAAGTGGCGAACTCTACCGGACGGTGCAAAAGAGAAGTCAGCTCTGTGTGAAACCATTACGACTCGCCGCCGCAAGATGTGCAGCCTGTGCGAAGAACTGAGCGTGCGAACTCATCGCCTTCAACCAGTTCTGAAGCGGATGTTGCAGATTGGCGAACGCATCGAACAATTGCAGGACGAGATTTCCTGCCTGCGTGGAATGCGAACGGCCGATACGGAACGACATGCTCTGGAACGTGAATTGGAAGAGTACGTGCAGATGCTGCTCGAAACTCCTGACCAGTTCCTGCGTCGCTGCCGTGAAATCAAGAAGCGTCTGGACGGTTGGACCGATGCCAAGCAGAAATTGTCTGGCGGTAACCTGCGTCTGGTGGTTTCAATTGCCAAGAAGTACCGTAACCGCGGCCTGAGCTTCCTGGACCTGATCCAGGAAGGTAACGCCGGTCTGATGCGTGGCGTTGAGAAGTACGAATACCGCCGCGGCTATAAGTTTTCGACTTACGCCACATGGTGGATTCGCCAGGCGATTACCCGCGCTGTTGCAGACCATGCCCGTACGATTCGTATTCCGGTGCATATGTTCCAGAGCATCTCAATGCTCAAGGCCAAGGCCGAAGAAATTCGTCAGGCTACGGGGCGTGAGCCGAGTAACGAAGAGTTGGCTGAAGCCGTCGGCATGAGCATCGAGGAAACCGAGCGCATCATGAAGACATGGAAGCATCCAATCAGTTTGGATACTCCAGTCGGCGAAAGCGAAGACAGCAGCTTCGGTGAGTTCCTGGAAGACAGCCACGAAAGCAGCCCGGCGGAATCAGCTGCCAAGCAGATGCTGCGTGACAAGATCGACCATGTTCTGAAGAGCCTGACTTATCGTGAACGTGAAATCATCAAGCTGCGTTACGGTCTCGGCGATGGCTACAGCTATACGCTCGAAGAAACCGGCCGTATCTTTAAGGTGACTCGCGAGCGAATTCGCCAGATCGAAAGCAAAGCGCTGAAGAAACTTCAGCATCACACTCGAGCGATCCACCTGAAGGGTTTCGTCGACATGGAAGACGATATGCCGCTGCCAGTGATCGAGGATGTGCCAGAACCGGCTGACGCCATGGAAGATCTGGGCGTCGCCTGATTCGACCAGATTGACAAGTCGGACTCAGTCCGTTGAACTCTGCAGCACTGCCGGAATAACCTTCCGGCAGTGCTTTTTTGTTGGTGCGATTGGTTGTTGTACTGAGACGGTCTCGTTTATTGACGCCACTCAGCTTGCCTGAGTGGTGAAACGTTTGGCAACCAGAACGTGAATCGCCAATAACCTTGTCAAGAAACAATGCCTGTCTGGTTGCCAGACCTGCTCACCTTCGGCACGAGGCCGAAGGGGTCGATTTGGGACCGTTGAATAGTGAAACGATAACGTCGGCAGCGAATGCGTTCGCGACCGGTTTACCGGGAAAAATGGTAAAGCCTTCTGCTCTCCTTCGAATGATCTCATGAAATCACTGATTCAGGAAACTCCAGCCGGGCTGTACTGCGAAGCGGGCGATTTTTATATCGACCCGGTGCGTCGAGTCTCCAAAGCGGTGATCACGCATGCACACGGCGATCATGCTCGAGCTGGTTCATCGAAGTATCTCACCGCGAAAGAAGGTCGGCGAGTTCTGAGGACTCGACTTGGGCCCTCCGCAAATATCGAGACTGTGGCCTTTGGTGAAAAAGTGCTGATGAATGGAGTCACAGTGTCACTCCATCCCGCCGGCCATATTCTCGGGTCTGCTCAGGTGCGAGTCGAGTACCAGGGCGAAATCTGGGTCATCAGCGGTGACTATAAGATCGAACCAGACCGCACATGCACTCCGTTTGAACATGTGAAGTGCCATACCTTTGTCACGGAATCCACATTTGGCCTGCCGGTTTATCGCTGGCCTGCTCAGGAATATGTGTTTGAAGATATCAATCGCTGGTGGAAACAGTGTCGAGCCGAGAACGTGGCGGCAGTCGTGCTGGCCTACTCTCTGGGGAAAGCTCAACGAGTTATCGCGGGAGTTGATCGGTCAATCGGCCCCATCTTTTGTCATCCGTCGGTTGAGCTGCTGAATCAGGACTATCGAGCGACGGGAATTGAATTGCCCGCAACTTGGTTACCAACTCAGGCTCCTGCGCGAAATGACTGGGGCGGCGTATTAGTCATCGCGCCGCCGATGGTCGCGAATTCCGCTTGGATGAGCCGATTCGGGAAGACATCGACCGCAATCATGTCCGGATGGGCCTTGACCCAGGGAACTCGCCGCGCGAAATCGGTCGACGTGGGCTTTCCCCTTTCCGATCACGCAGACTGGCCAGGCTTGTTGACGGCGATTGAGCGGTCGGAAGCCGAGCAAATCCTGGTGACACACGGGTATACTCGTCCCATGGTGCAGTGGCTGCGCGAGAACGGGAAACAAGCTCGGGAGGTTATCACCAAATTTCACCCGGATGGAACCCAGCGGACCGATCTGCTGTTTGCGGATTCGTAGCACCAAAGAAGATCAGCCTGATGATCAACGTACGTCGCCGACAATTGTCACTCGTCATCATCGCATTGTCATTTCTTTGGCTGTCGCCGTTGCTGTATAGACCGTGGAACCGGTCCAGACTGCTCGATGTCTGCTGTTTTGTGATCATGCTGTTGTACGGGATTTGGCTTTTCATCGCCTCAGGTCGGCATCGACCACCAAACAAGAACTGGACGCCGCAGGAAGCCAGTGATCGCATCAAAGCACTAACAAAGATGTTGGCTTCGAGGAGTCATGATCGAGCCGAGTTACTTCATCAACGAGCCATGCTGCAGATCTCACAACAGGAATGGGAGGCAGCCGTTGATGATTTCACCGAGGCACTCGAATACGTTCCAGAAAACCCAGGAAGAGCTCATAGCCAGATTGAGGCGTATCATTATCGTGGAACTGCGCTCGTTCGACTGGAACGATTCAAAGAGGCGATTCGCGATTTGACTGTGGCCTTTGCAGCCGATGCCGCTTACAAGGCCGTGTTGCACGGCCGTAAAGCAACCATCAATCCGGGAGAAACATTGGCTGAACGGGCCGACTGCTATCTTGCTGAAGGAGACTACGAAGGTGCAGAGAACGATCTGCGGAATGCGATCCCGTTGCTGGAAGGGGAGTATCTTGTCAGCAGCCGCATTCACCTCGCTTCTGTTCTTGAAAGGAAGTCTCAGTGGCAAGACGCACTGGAAGAATATGAACTCGCGTTAAAGCATCTAATGGCAGATGAATACCAGCCGGAAAAAGCCAGGATTCATTATGGTCGAGGCAGAGCCTTTTACGCGCTGGAACGCTTTGAGGAGACTCTCCGATCGCTTAATGAAGCAATATCTTTGATGTGCACCGTTGAGGGATTCTCTGATGAGCTTGTCGATGCCAGGCTGATGAGGGCCAACACATTCATGCATCGCGGTGAATGGACAATGGCTGTTCTGGATATTGAAGCGGTCCTGCAAACAAACCCTGGGGAACTGCGAGCACGAGTTTCACGGGCGATCATTGCGGCAGAAAATCAACAGTTCCAAAGTGCCGTAGACGAACTTACTGACGTCCTGCGGCTTGAACCCGACTATTTGCCCGCACTGCAAAACTACGCGGTATTGCTGACAGGAGCACACGACGATACTTTGCGAAATGGTTCCAAAGCGTTGGAACTGGCTGAGAAGCTGGCGTCACAGATGGGCCGTCAGCACTGGTATCCACTCTCCGTGCAGGCAGCAGCCCATGCGGAACTCGGAGACTTCCAGAAAGCGGTTGAACTTGCAACGCAAAGCCTCGAAGCCGCACCGCAGGAAGAAAAGGCGAGGAGATCGCGACGCCTCGATCAGTTTCGACAGCACCGTCCTTTTCGCTGCGAAAAAATGACTGGTCAGAATTGACATCGCGAGATCAAAAGATTGAACATCGAGCGAACCATTGTGCGGAAACATGCTGCACCTGGGACATGATCAAAATGGGCAAACGATTTGAACTCTCAGCGGGCTGAATTCGTAAATTGCCGTCCCAATCGGCAGAATTCGCGTATGGTCGTTTCGTGAGTGTAAACTACGAGGCAATTCCTGCTGAAACGGACGTGAGAAGGGAAAAACGTCCCCGGAAGGCTCTTGTTCAAAACTTCCCGCACTGGTACTTCTCGCATGTCAACGACTGATCCTGAACCCGTAGAAAAAGAAACCGACGCTGCATCGGGAGCAATCCTGAGTGCCAGCGAACGAGGATTTCTTATTCTTCTGGCAATCGGAATCATGATTGTCATGGCAATCGCAGTATGGCTGACTCCGGATCCAAGAGGGTTTGGAACTCATCTGCAACTGGGATTACCAGAATGTGGATTTCGCAGAGCGACAGGCATGAACTGTCCGCACTGTGGGATGACAACTAGTTTTGCCTGGTTTGTACGAGGCCAATGGCAGCGTTCGTTTCAGGTAAACCCTGCTGGCCTGATGCTGGCGATGTCGGTTCTGATTTTGTGCCCGTGGTTCCTTGTGGTGGCTGTTCGAGGTCGCTGGATTGGAATTCGGTCGCCAGGACTGTTTTTTGTTTACAGCTTTGCAGGATGGGTACTTCTGTCCCTGATTCTGTGGCTGCTTCGAGCGGCATGATGCCGAATGAAGTCAATGTTCAACGGAGTGAACTGTCGTGGAAAACATCTTATCCACAATTCGAGTGACGCGGCGGCCGTGGCTGCAGCATGTCATCGCGCTGTGCCTGCTGATGTTTGTTCCGGGTTGCTCACTGGGCATTATGGCAGGCAAAATGTTCTTCGGTGACCCGAAGATGAAATCACAGTTTCGCGGTGCCACCGGCGTTGACCTGACCAAAGGTGAGAAGTCACTCCTGATTGTCTGCACGGCCCCTCATGGAATTCTCGCGCGGCATCCATCCATTCAGATTGATATTGTGGATCGGATGACTCGCCACCTGGATACTCGAAAAGTCAAAGTGATCTCTTCTGACGATGTCGCCACGTGGTTTGATGATCATGGTGAGTGGGGCGATTTCTCGGAACTGGCCGACGAATTCGATGCGGACTTTATCATGCACATTGAAATCGAAGGCTTCAGTTGTCAGGTTGAGGATAGCCCGAATCTGCTTCAGGGCAAAACCTCAGGCAAGGTGACCGTCATGGAAGCCAAAGGCAAAGACACAAAGTCAACGAACGTCTCCTTCGAACGTACATTTGATGTGACTTACCCGGCCTATCCGGTCCCTCGTGAAAACAAATCTGAACAGCTCTTTACTGAAAGCTTCCTTGATCGTGCGGCCATCAGTCTGGCTCAATTCCTGTACGATCATCGAGCCAGTGAAACCGTTCATTGATTCTTCAGGCTCCTGTCTCAGTCCCCTCCCTGAACACTTCCCCTCCGCCGTCGTTCGATCTGGAATCTGCCATGATGCTTTACCGACAAATCAATTCCGCTTCGTCAACGCAGCAAAGCATCGGGCGACGTAGTTTGGTCTCGATGCTGACAAAGCTGGTACTGACGGGAATCATGCTGGTCACGATTCCTGGATGCAATTATTTCCTGCTGCTCGGCTATCTCATCGGCGGGCCACCTCAGATTGAGCCGCTGTTTGAGAAGGAAACGAACAAGTCCATGACGGATAAAGACATCCGTGTCGCCGTTGTCTGCTATGCCTCGGATGAGTTGAAGTACCAGTTCGACAATATTGATCACATCATCGCCAATCGAGTGACCAATCAGATCGCATCCAAGAAGATTGAAGTTGTGAACTACGCTGAAGTGCAGACATGGCTTCGTGACAATCCGGATTGGGACACGGCTGTGGAAGTCGGAGCTGAATTCGACGTCAATTTCGTGATCTATATCGACGTAAGTGCATTCTCTCTCTACGAACGCGACAGCAATACTCTGTTTCGTGGCCGTTGCGATGCCATCGTCAGTGTTTATGAGATGGAAACCGACGGCGACGGCAAACGAATCTTCTCACGAGAAGTTAACAGCATATTCCCGATTCAGGTGCCTCGTTCGGCAGCCGACGTCAGCTACGACACGTTCCGCATGGAATACATCTGGCGTCTGAGCGATGAAATTGGCCGCATGTTCTATCCATATCTGAACGGCGATGACATCAGCAGTGCGGCGTGATCGATTCGAACGGCGTCTACCGCGCTACCCATACACGGCCGAGATGACTCGCCCGTCACAGATCGGTACCGGACGGTTTACCAGGTCGTAATAGATCTGATGCGGATTGATGCCCAGTGCGGAGAACATGGTGGCGGTGACATCCCACGGACCGTAGGCTTCTGTTCGAGGATAGGCGCCGCGGCTGTCGGATTCTCCGATAACAGCCCCGCGCTGGACTCCTGCACCGGCCATGGCGATGGAGTAGACGGAACTCCAGTGCTTGCGGCCTGGAGTGGCTCCGGCAAAGCGAGGCTCAAGAGCCACCAACGGGGCTCGGCCGAATTCTCCCATGCAGATGACGAGCGTGTCTTCGAGCATTCCTTTTTCATCGAGGTCTTCAATCAGAGCCGAAAAGCCCTGATCAAATCGCGGCAACAGATAATGCTGCAGACCTTCGAAAATGTCGTTGTGATTGTCCCACCCATAGAGATCGGTGTTGGTCGGATCAATGTCCTGACCTCGATTGTTGTGCGACCAGATGACGGTCACCAGCGGAACACCAGCCTGAACGAGTCTTCGCGCCAATAAACAGGCCTGTCCGGATCGGTTTCGACCATATCGGTTCCGCAGGGCCTCCGGCTCTTTGGAGAGATCGAATGCATCTCGAGCCTGAGGACGAGCCAGCATATTAAACGCCTGCTGATACAGCGATTGCTTGTCCAGCTCGAGCTTCTGTTGTTCCAGCAGATGCATATTGCCTTCAACTGATTGCAGCAGTGACTTCCGGGCCTGCATACGAATCTCCGGGAGATCTGCGTGAGGCATCAGCGACGGAACCGCGCTGTCATCTTTTGTGACATCACCAAGCGTCAGTGGATCGTAGCCCTTGCCGAGAAATCCCCCGAATTGCCCCGGAGCAACAATCAAAGGGACTTCAGCAGGGCCGTTGAGATGAATGGCTGTCTGTGGAAATGCAGAGTTTGGACGAACTCGATGCAACACAGCACCATGACACGGCATGTCTTCCGGTGCTGGTAAAGGATTCCCGGACCGACGTCGGTGATAGCGGCCGGTCATCGCCAGATAAAACGCAGACCCGTGATCGAGATCCTCATGCGACATGCTGCGGACGATACTCAATCGATCGGCGATGCGAGCGATCTGCGGCATATGTTCGCAGAATCGCACGCCTGCGACGGATGTCTGGATCGACTTGAAGGCGCCTCGAATTTCTTCCGGAGCATTGGGCTTCGGATCCCACATATCGATCTGACTCTGTCCGCCGCTGGCGAACACGACGATTACAGCCTTGGCTTTTCCGAAGCCGGGCGCGGGGGCTTCTGTTTCGCTGCCAATGGCTCTCTGCGGCATCAGTCCAGGCAGAGCCCAGTTCAGCCCGCCAAGACCACCAATGCGCAGCCATTCCCTGCGGGAGACTCCCGGATTCTGGTTCTGGTTTGAGCTGACAAAACGCAGCATCGAAACACACCTGAAGGAATCAGCAGAGGAAAGAAACGAGCGTGACTGCCGACATTGCCCCGAGGTCCTGGCGGCGACCAGGGTTCTCAGGATCGCTTTGTGGCGGGCCGCCCTGCCTCAAAGGATATCTCAGAGCGGTACGAATGCAGCATCAGTTGGGCACCGGGTGGAGAATATTGCCGCATTTGTTAACAATGCCTCGCATTCGCCACAGCGCAAAACCCGAAAAATCCTCGTTCATGTTCCCTTCCGGGGGAACACACTGAACAACTGACACGATCAACTATGTCTTTTGCCCTCCCTTTCGCCCTGACCCTGACAGCCCTCGCGCTGCCAATCGTGGCTCTCTATATACTGAAGGTGCGGCTGCGTCGTGTCCCGGTTTCGACGAATCTCTTCTGGAAACAGATCTTTGGAGAAAAGCCGCCACGATCCTTGTGGCAGCAGTTTCGCCATTGGTGGTCATTGCTGCTGCAATTGTTGTTACTGCTGCTAATTGTACTGGCCATCACGAATCCATATTTCTCATGGCAATCTCTGCTGTCACGTCGACTGGTGCTGATTGTTGACAACTCCGCCAGCATGCGTGCCAACGACGTCCAGCCAACTCGACTGGAAGCCGCTAAAGCAGCGGCCAGTGACGTGATCGACGGACTTCGATTTCAGGATGAGATGTCCATCGTTCTTGCCGGGGAGTCTCCGGAAGTCGTCGCCAGCCTGACTGGTCACAGTCCAACCTTGCACGAAGCCCTGGGACGAATTGAATTCTCGGACGGACCAACGACTGTTCAGCCCGCGATTGAGCTTGCGACAAAACTCATCGGAGATCATCCACAGGGAGAGATCATTGTTCTGACTGATGGCTGTGTTGATGATGTTGTCACAAAGAAAGAAGACGCCTCTTTGACGGATGGGCGGTCACTCCCCAAAACCATTGATGATTCGACGACTGTTGGGCGAACCTCGAAGGTCCCGGAACCTTCAGTCGAATATCGTTTGTTTTCCACCGAGGCATCGAACGTCGGAGTGACACAGTTTCAGGTTCGCAGAAGTCTCACCGACCCGCTGGGCTACGAAACTCTGGTATCGGTGAAGAATGCGTCGTCCGGTGCGGTCAGCTGTCGGCTTGAACTGACTCTGGATGAAATCCCCATTGATGTGCTGCCGCTGAATCTTCAGCCCGAGGAATTGTGGACGCGAACTTTGGAGAAGACTTCGCTTGAAGGCGGAATTGTCAGGGCTGAGCTTACAGAGATCAAGCCTGTTAATGCGGCCGAATCGCCAACAACCTCGCCCGTCGCAACCGACACCGACAGCCCCAGGAAGAGCGGAGATACCGCAACGGCCGTTGGCGGTGATGTGTTCTTACCGGACGGACTTGCGGCTGACAATAGCGCCTGGTCCATTCTTCCGGCTCGAATGATTCAGAAGGTTTTAATCGTTACCACGGAGAATCTGTTCCTTGAAAAAGTGTTTGAGGCAAATCCTTTGGTCGACGTCAGCGTCGTCTCTGAGTTTCCAGCGGCGTGGCCAGAGGACGCGTTGATCATTCTGCACGGTCGAATTCCTGAGCAGCTTCCCAGAGGCAATGTGTTTGTGGTTGACCCAATCGGCAAATGCGAATACTGGGACGCAGGAGAGCGTCTTGAGAATCCGCTGATCACCGATCAGGATTCAGCGTCACCGTTAATGCGTCACTTTCGCCTGGACAATGTCGTGGTCCCTGAAGCACGTGAATTGGTCTTCACTAAGGATCCACAGGTTCTGGCAAGTACTGCGACAGGCGTCCCGATCTTTGCTGTGGTGCCGCGAGCCGAAGGGAAATGTCTTGTTCTGACCGTAAGTCTCGATAGCAGCGACCTCGCCTTTCGCACGGCTTTTCCGATCATGGTCTCCAACGCGCTGAGTTGGTTTTCTGACATGACGGGCGATATTGTTCAATCAGCGAATTCTGGAAGCGTCGTAAGGATTCCTCTGGCGTCGGCCGGGAAAGATCCCCTGCAATTCGTTTCGCCAATGCAGAAACGGTTCGATGTGACGCCTGTGCAAGTTCTCGACGATGCGAGTGGTACGGTCACGGTGACGGCAGGACCGCTCAATGAAGTCGGATTGTGGAACTTGTCTGCAAAGACGAGTAATGGTGCGACAGTTGCTGAGGACAGTGACTCGTATGCGTTAGTCGCCGTCAATCTGGCCAGCGGTAAAGAATCCGATCTGCGACCGCGTGCAGCGATCTCGGCAACAGCTGGCAACGCCTTACAAACGTCGCGATGGCTGAGTCGGCCTGTGTGGATTTATCTGACGGTCGGTGCCATGATTCTGACCTGCGTCGAATGGGTTCTTTATCAGCGACGGTTCATTTCCTGATTGAACTGTTTCCAATCTTCGTGCAGTCCCGGGAATCGATACAGCTTCGTCCACGACCTGACAATTCTATGAGAGTCTCGCATGTTAAGAACAATTATGTGGGCCGTTCTTGCCATCTGCTGGATCACCGGCATCTTCAGTGGAACAGCTTCGGCCACTGAAAACACGGCTCCAAACATTGTGTTGATCATCACCGATGATCAGGGTTACCCACCGCTGGCTCGACATGGACATCCGTGGTTGAAGACGCCACACATGGATCGCCTGCATGATCTCAGCACTCGGTTTACTCGATTCCTGGTTTCGCCGACCTGCAGCCCGACGCGGTCCGCGTTGATGACCGGTCGACACTCGATGCGAAACGGGATCACTCATACGATTCTGGAGCGAGAACGTCTCACGCTGGATGCAGTAACACTGCCGCAGGTTCTGAAGAAGGTCGGCTACACGACCGGGATCTTCGGCAAGTGGCATCTTGGAGATGAAGAGCCGTATCAGCCACACAACAGAGGCTTCGATGAGGCTTTCATCCACG
The DNA here is from genome assembly GCA_044378235.1 of Planctomycetaceae bacterium. Lineage (GTDB taxonomy): Bacteria > Planctomycetota > Planctomycetia > Planctomycetales > Planctomycetaceae > SXXK01. The sequence goes on along the minus strand of JBILXT010000046.1, from coordinate 11,702 downwards.
GCGCGGGAGGCATTGGCCAGGCTTATGCCTGCAGTTGTGCGGACGCACCGGAGAACTCTTACTTCGATCCCGTGATTCGCTACAACGGCCAGTTCGTGAAGACTCACGGCTTCTGCACGGACGTCTTCTTTTCTGCGGCGGCCAGCTGGATTTCGAAGTCCGCCGAAAAGAAACAACCGTTCTTTGCCTACATCGCCCCGAACGCTCCTCACGGTCCTTATCTGGCCCCGGAGGAATCAAAGAAGAGATTTCTGGAATGCGGATTTGGTGAGGAGCAGGCAGCGTACTACGGGATGATTGAGAATATCGATGACAATGTCGGAAGGCTGATGACCCAACTTGAGCAACAGAATCTGATGGAAAATACTGTCGTCGTGTTTATGTCGGACAATGGTATGACCGGCGGTGGTTCCGGTAAACCAAATTCTGTGATGGGCAAGTCACCCGATGGCGTTGAGATGCGGCCCTACAATGCCGGCATGAAAGGACTCAAGGGCTCACCGGATGAAGGGGGCGTGAGAGTTCCCCTCTTTGTTCGGTGGGATAAGCATTGGCCAGCTCAGGAAATTGATCGCATCGCTGGCGACATCGATATCTTTCCAACTCTGGCCGCAATCGCTGGAGCGACTCTTCCCCCGAATCAGGTCGAAGGACGCAATCTGCTTCCGCTGATCAGGGATCCGTCTGCCGCCTGGGAAGATCGCTATTTGTTTACTCATGTCGGCCGCTGGGACACCGGGCAGGAGCCAAACGATTTCCAGTGGAAGAACTTCAGCGTGCGAAATCAACGTTTTCGGTTCGTGAACGATAAGCAATTATTCGATATGCAGGCCGATCCTGGGCAGACCACGAATGTGATTGACAAGCACGCCGATGTCGTCAGCCAAATGCGCAAGGCCTACGACGAATGGTGGAAAGTCACTCGGCCCATGATGGTCAACGAGGGCGCGGAGATGTCAGTTACGAAGCCATTCCATGAACTGTATAGCCGACAGCTCAGGGAAAAGGGCATTCCGGAATGGAATGCCCCCTGAACTATCACTAATGCAATGACACGAATTCACTGCTATTGAGGTAAGCCCAGAGCATGTCCTCTGTCGCCGTCTTCATCGCCTGTTCAGCTGGCAACGACCGGGACAGTGCGCGGTAGCGATTTCGGAACGCCTTTTCTTCGTTCTCTGTGGCACTCCGATTGAGCGTGGCCATGGCAAGACGTTCTGGGGCCTCCGAGACCGTTCTGTCCTGCAACGATTTTGTCACTTCGCCGGCGGCCAGCGGAATCGCGTTCTCAATATCTTCGCCGTTCATCATCAGCAACGCCTGTGATATATTGCCGTCAAACGTCAGCTGCTCATCGTTCTCATCAGTGCCGTAAGATCGCACGAACTGCTCAACCCACTCTTTGCGATGAGCAGTCCCCACCGAAGAATCAATCGGCTGCTGCGACACAGATCGGATTGCGATGCGAATCGAATCGTAAACCTGTTCAGGTCCCATCTGCCGCGGATAGGCTCGCGAAAAGAGTGGCGTGCCGCCTTCCTGCGGATCATCAATCGCGACCGCTTCTTCCGATTGAACGCTCGAAAGCCGAAACGCCTGCGACAAAGCCATCCAGCGCATCAGGCGTCGCATGTCGTAGCCGGACTGCACGAAGGCCTTCGTCAAATGATCAAATAACTCGGGATGACTGACTGGATTGTGCGGACCGAGATCATCCACTGGGCTTGTAAATCCGTAGCCAAAGAACTGAGCCCATGTGCGGTTGACCATGGCTCTGGCTACCTGATGATTCCCGTCAGCATTCAGCAGGCGGACCAGTTCGGCTCGACGTGAAGCAACTCCGTCAGCGGGCAGGGCTTCACCAGCAAACTGCGGCGGCACGGCTTTCTTCTGGCCCCGGAGCGTGTCATAGAAGGTCATTCCTGATTCACCCGAATCCGTCAGCATCCACACCTGACGATTCATACCGGGTTCGGCACTCGCGGTTACCGGAATCCGTTTTCGTTCGGCCTGCTTGAAGAACGCGTTCAGGCTCCAGAATTCCTGTTGGCTGCGTTCTTTAGCAAACGGATGGTCATGACATTGCGTGCAATGAACCTGCTGACCAAGAAACAGCCGTGCAGTCACCGCGGTCGCCGGAGTGGCCTGATCATTCAAATGAGCCAGCAGAAAGTTGGTGGCTCCATTCTCGTCGCTTCGGCCTTCGGCAGCGATCAGCTGACCAACGGTCTCCATCCACGGGCGATTGTCCGTAAACTGTTCCAGCAGGAATGAGTACAACGACTGTTCATCGACGTCTCGCGGATTCGATCGTCCGATCAAAAGATTAGTCCAGCCGACAGCAAGATTCTCAGCGGTCAACGGGCTGGATAAGAGTTTGTTCGCGAGTTCATCTCGTTTTCGTGGCGAGCTCGCCGCGACATACTCCGAGGCCTGCTCAATCGTCGGGATACGTCCGGTCAGTGTCAGATATGCGCGGCGAACCCACTCGTGATCATCCGCCTCGGCAGCAGGTTGAATCCTGTTGTCTTCCCACGCCGTGCTAATGAGTCGATCGATCTCATCAATGACTTCCGAGTCACTCAACTGAGCCACGGTCCTCAATGCGGGCTGGTCCTGGACAACAGCCGCTTCAATCGCTTCAGGAGGCTTAGGTTGATTCTGAGCAATCCCGTCGAGCTTGAGTGGAGGAACAGGAGAGACATTCTCTGCTGGCTCTGCAGTCGCTGTCGGAGAGCCAGTTCCGGAAACCACCGGCTCAGGCGAATTAGTTGAACCATTCAGCGAGGCAATGGTATTCAAACCCGGTGACTGATACTGCCGAAACACCAGCAGCAGCACAGCCATCACGGAAACCAGGCAGCTCGCTGCGATGACAACACGGCGAGTGCCCTGCTTCTGCAATGACTTTCTATGCAGCGGAGCATTCGGGATGGCTTTTCGAACCGCCTCAATGAGTTCCGATTCGTCCAGCTCGGCAGCAGATTCATCGTGCTCATCCAGTTGATGTCCGGGAGAAATTCCGCCGCCCCACAACAGCTGACCGTGTAACTGAACCATCTCGATGAACAGTAGCTGACAGTCTGCATCGGATCGCAGCAGAAACTGCAGACGATCGAGTTGTTCATCGGTCAGAGCTTCTTCGCAGTACAAGCTGGCGAGGCTCAGGAGTTCGTCATGAGTTGTCATTATTGAATTCCTCCAGTCGCAAGTCGACGGCGGACACATTCCACCAGCACGCGTCGAACTCGTCCCAGAGATTGATAGACAGAATTTGCGGGCCGTCCCATCTGATGAGCTACTTCCTCACCCGTCACACCCGCCAGATATCGTCGTTGCAGAAGTTCCTGATCAGAGGGACGAAGTTTGCTGATACATTCGGTCAGTGCATCGCGTCGTCGCTCGTGATCGACTGGCTGTTCTTCGAGTCTTCGAGCCAGCAGTTCCACCACATCTTCTCCCATCAGTTGAAGTCGATGATGTCGACTCCGCCGAAACCGAAAAACCTCCAGCCTGGCAATCGCTTTACACCACGCCGTGAAATTCGTGCCCGGCTCAAACTGCTTCCACTTGCTCAGGATCACAACGTTGGTTTCCTGAAGAACTTCTTCGGCGTCAGCTGCGGTTCGGACCAAAGGCAAAACAAACAAATAGATTGATCTCTGAGTTTGTGTGAACAGCCGCACAAAATCCTCACCCGGCCCTGATTGAGAATCAGGCTCAGGAGATCCCTCAGATTTATCGGCCACCATTGCCATCAAACTGCTCACTGAAAACCTCTGGCTCCAGACATAACGGAAGCCCGGTCCTGCAGGGGAAACCGGGCTTCCGGATCACTCTCTGATCGTCTCATCCGACCGGCTAAACTAGCCAATCAGTTCCTGAATTGGAGTTCCACCGTTGGCCAGCTTCATTGGGCGACCACGCTTCGAAGTATGAACCGTGCTCACTGGAATCCCCATGGCCATTGCCACAGTGGCCCAGATGTCGCCTGGCAGATACGCCTTGCTGCCGTCCGCAATCTGGATGCCGTCCTTATCGGTCGCACCAACAGCCTGACCATTCTTCAGGCCACCACCACCGATCATGACGCTCCATGATGCAGCCCAGTGATCGCGACCGACGTCCTGATTGATTCGAGGAGTACGGCCGAATTCACCCATCCATACCAGAACAGTATTCTCCAGCATTCCACGACGCTTCAGGTCAGCTGTGATCGCAGAAATACCCTTGTCGAGTTGTGGCAGACGCTGGTTCTTCAGAGTATCGAATACCCCGGCGTGCAGGTCCCATCCGCCCATGTTGACTTCCACGAATGGAACACCAACCTGAACCAGACGGCGAGCCATCAACAGTCCCTGACCGAAACCATTGGTTCCGTATGCGTCTTTGGTGGCCTGAGACTCTGCCTCGAGACCAAGACCTGCGTCAGCCTTTGCAACGTCAAACGCTGCCATCTGACGAGAAGTCATCAGATTCTTGGCGTTCAGGTAAACGTCCTGGTGAGCCTTCGGCAGTTCGCCACGACCAGACTTGATGAAACCAGATTCGATTTCGTCCAGCATCGTCAGACGAGCACCCAATCGGGCCTTGCCTTCTTCTGTCGGTGCATTTCGAATTCGACCGGTGTTGTCGACTACGAACGGAGCGTGAGTCATTCCGAGGAACCCGGCCTGACCTGCACCACCGTCGACTGACACGAACGCTGGAATCTCAAGTGCCTTGCGATTCTTGCCAATTTCGTAGCTGACGACCGAACCAAACGTTGGGTGAACAACGGTTGGGTTAGGCACATAAGACGTCTGCATGTAGTATCGACCACGACCATGGTCCGCTTCTCGAGTGCTCATGGAACGCACAAGAGACAGGTCTCCGAAGACCTTTGCGGTCTCTGGCATGTGTTCGCTGATCTGCACGCCGGGAGCAGCCGTATCAATCGGCTTGAACTCACCACCGTTCTTGGAGCCTGGTTTCAGGTCCCAAATGTCGATCGTTGGAGGACCGCCGCCCATCCACATCAGGATACAGGCCTTCTGCTTTGACTTAACAACATCCGCATTAGCCTGCAGGTGCGACAGGAAGTTCATCGCTGGGACAGTCGCTGCAGCGGTCGCCATGTGCTGCATAAAGTGTCGGCGATTCATTCCGTAGTTATTCCAGAGTGACATGAAAACTCTCCCAAGTGAAGGTCAGTGGCCCGACACGATGTCGAACCTGCAGGATAGGATCAAACGTTTGAAGGGGATCAATGAATAAACACAAACTCATTGGAATTCAACAGTGCCCAAAACAGGTCCTGATAACCCATGAGTCTCTGATTTCCGTAACTCTTCAGCATCTTCTGAACCTTACCCATTTCAGATTTGGTAGGATTCCTGCTGAGTGCTGCAAGGTACAACTCCTGAATCTTCTGTGCTTCGTTCCCTGGTGAACTCATCGATTCAAACAGGAAACTACCTCGTTCAACGCTGCACGCCTTTTCCATCAGCTCGCTGTTCATCATCATGAGAGCCTGCGGAATCGTCCCGTTGAACGTTGTTGACTCGTCGTTCTCATCATTCTCGAACGCAACCACGAACTGCTGCATCCAGCGACGTCGCTGCTCTTCCTGAGCACCCCAGCCGCCCTGTCCGGACTTGTGAGCATTGCTCGCCACGATCAGCGAATCGTACATCTGCTCCGCCTGCATCGATTTCAGATACATATGGCTGAACAGAGGCACCTCACCCGCACCCGGATCATCAATCTTATTCTTATCACCGTACTGACTTGTGAGTGCATAGGCCTCACTGGAAACAATCCAGCGGATCAGTTCCTTCACGTCATAGTTCGCTGCCACGAATTCGCGGGACAGTCGTTCCAGCAACTCCGGATGACTGGCGGGGTTGTGAGGCCCCATGTCGTCAACCGGACGAGTAAACCCGTAACCAAAGAAGTGGCTCCATGTGCGGTTGACCATCGCCTGAGCAATTTGCGGAGGAGCACCGTCCTGGGATTGAGTAATCAGCTTACCGAACTCAACGCGGCGATCGACTCCTACACCAGGATCCACTTCCTTACCCTCAAAGCGAGGATATGCCACCTGCATTACACCGCTGCGTTTTTCGTAATAGACAGGACCAGAGAACTCCTGCCATACCACTTCTGAATAGTCGTCAACCATGCGGCCTGTGTTTGGATCCAGCTTGCGATGATCAATCTTACCGACCTGGCGGAAGAAGCTGTTGTACTCCCAGAACTGATCCTGCTGCCACTTGTTGAAGGGATGGTTGTGGCACTGAGTACACTGAACCTGCAAACCAAGAAACAGTCGAGCCGTCATTGCTGTCAACTGGACTCCCTCATCTGCGTTCTGCATCTGAGCCAGCGTATAGTTGACCGCGCCATTTTCTTCGTAGTGACCCGAAGCCGTCACGATGTCGACAACAATCTCATTCCACGGACGATTACGAGCAAATGCTTCGCGGAAGAATTTCTCCATGCCCGTTCGGCTGACTCGCTGAGGAGCCCCGCGGCCGATGCAGTTGTTTGACCATACCGTGGTGAAGTTTCTTACGTAGTCTTCATGTTCCAGAAGTTCTTCAACCAGAACTGAACGCTTACGAGGACTCTCATCAGCCAGGAACTTACGAGCTTCCTCCATGGTCGGGATTCGACCCAGAAGGTCCAGGTAAATCCGGCGCACCCACTCTTCGTCGGTGGCAGCGGCTGACGCTTCAATCTCGTTGTCCTGCCATCCCTGACGGATCTGCTGGTCAATGAACTCCCCAAGTGGGACTTCAGCTCCGTCGGCAGCGGGAGCAGGACTTGCTTCTTCAGATTTCTTCGCTTCATCGGCGAAAACGCTGGCCCCATAACCTGACAAGGTCAATGCCAGACCAAGACCGCCAAATAACCGAAAAAAGCTTCTTCCGCTTTGCATCGCCAAGTTACTCCTGAACTTCTTAAGGCTCGCATTTGCCCCTGTTCCACTTTACAACAACAAGAGGCACGTATGTTCGTGAGATTTTACTGGAATTCCAAATAAAATCACAGACTTATGAACATCCGGCCAGACATCGTTGCAGAATAGCAACAGTTTGTCATCGAAATCCAACAAATCTGCAAACCTGACCAGGGCAACTTTTCCATGAAAATCACGTTTCTTGGGGCCGCAGGAGAAGTGACGGGCAGTCAGCACCTGATCGAGACGGACTCGATTCGCCTGCTCCTCGACTGTGGCCTGTTTCAGGGACGGTCCGAAGAGGTTAGACCGAAAAATGAACGTTTTCGCTGCACGCCCCAAAAACTGGATGCTGTGATCCTGTCCCACGCCCATATCGACCATTGCGGCAACCTCCCCGGATTGCACAAGGCGGGTTTTCGTGGACCGATCTATTGCAGCGAAGCCACAGCAGATATTGCCACAATCATGCTGCGGGACAGCGCGAAGATTCAGGAAGAAGACGCACGCTACGCCCAAAAGAAGGCCCGACAACAAGGCCACAGCGCCAAGCCGCTCTACACAGAAGAAGATGCCAAAAAGACGGCCAAGCTTTTCGAATGCATCCCGTTTCATGAATGGACGGAAATCATGAACGGTGCACGCGTTCGCCTTCACCATGCCGGGCATATCCTTGGAGCCTCCGTCGTCGAACTGGACCTGCTGGACGTGGGCGAATGGAAGCGAGTTGTCTTCACAGGTGACCTCGGACGCCGAAATCAACCCATTCTGATGGATCCTGAAACCGTCGAACGCTGCGACGTACTGATCTCCGAATCCACCTACGGCGACCGCCTCCACGAAGACTCCTCAAACGTCAAAGCGGAACTGCAACGCGTGATCTGCGCTGCATCTCGTTCTCAGGGCAAGGTGATAATCCCAGCGTTCAGCCTGGGCAGAACTCAGATGCTGGTCTATCTGCTGAATGAGCTTCGTAACGAAGATGCTCTGTGCCGAGTTCCCGTCTATATCGACAGTCCGCTGGCGATTCGTCTGACGGATGTTCATCGCGAACACGCCAACGTGATGGATAGCGATGTTCAGGAGACGCTGAAGTACGATGAGGATATCTTCGACTTCCCGGGACTTACCTACGTCCAGTCTCAGGATGAAAGCATGGCCCTGAATCGTCGCCCAGGGCCATTCGTTGTGATCGCGGCAGGCGGCATGTGCGAAAATGGCCGCGTCGTCCATCATCTGAAACACAGCGTTGCCGACGAAAACAACACGATCATGATTATCGGCTTCCAGGCCGAACATACGCTCGGCCGCAAAATCGTCGAACGTCGACAGGAACTTCGCATTCACGGAGAAACCCTTCCGCTGCGTGCGAAAGTCGAAATCATTAACGGCTTGTCAGCTCACGCCGATGCCAGCGACTTTGAATGGTGGTTCGGAGAACTCCTGAAGAAAGGCGGAGCTGGCCAGATCTTCCTGGTCCACGGCGAATCCAAGTCCGCCACCGCGTTGAGCAAGCTGGTTGAGGAATGCTCAGACCTGCCTCCCGTCATCGCGCAGTTCGGTCAGTCGTTTGATCTTTAAGCTGCCCCCGGTCCACGTCGCTCAAACACTTCTCGTGAATCTTCCGATGCTGGTGCAAATCACCCCGAAGTCCTGTGTGACCGGCGTCAGATTTAGTCTGCGATCTTCCGTCGCTTGTGTCGCGAAGGCGAGCGGCACCAAGAAACACACCGCTCGTAAACTTGAGATTGAAGGGTTAACGACTGTCGGAATTCAATTCTGGCGTTCACCGTAGTGGACTAGACGCTATCACCGAAGGCTCAGGTTAACAGTGGAGAGTCTTTTTTCTGCCGATGACACTGACCGCACCTGAGACTTCGCGCCGATGACCGAAGGAAGCGGCAAGGGCTCCCGGGAGTCAGCGTCTTTCTCGGTGTTCAATGTACGGCATCGCTCAAATGGTTCCGGTTATTGCGCTGAACAGGAGGTTCCGGCGGTTGCCAGCCGCGAGGGGAGTTGACGACGACGACCGGTTTGCCGGTGTTGTCGTGAATGCGAAGATTGTCGGCGATGACTCCGTTTTTGGAGTGACGCCAGCAGTGGATGGCCTGGCCGTCGCTCTTGATGACGTTGCCAATGACTTCGTAACCGTCGAGATTAAAATTAGGTTCGAGTGCAGTCTTGCCGGTTTCCATGTAATTGTGGTTACACTTTACATTCTTCAGCAGGCCTCGGTGTGATGGATGACCAAGCAGATAGGCGGCTCCTTTAGGATTGATCGTGCGAGTTCGCTGGATCGTAATGTTCTCGGCATCGAATGATTCACCAGGCCCAGTCTGACCGCCCGGCAGGAATTCTCCTGTGTGTTCGCCGTAGCACATCACGGAGCGATTGGTGTCGGTCATCGTAATGTCTTCAATCACGACGTTGCGAACTCGCCCGTGTACCAGGACGCAGGCGTTGATATCCCGGACAAGTCCGCTGGGCTGTGCGTTGTGAGTTCCGTTCATGTCGATCACGCCCTTGCCCATGATGCGGACGTTGTCGATGACGTCTTTGTGAGTCCCATGGCCAATGCGAATGCCATAAGCTTCGGGACCATCGTACGATACAAACCACAGGCTGCCTTTGCTGTGGCCCTGCTTGCTGCCAAAACGTAACTTGACGCCGTGACTCAGTTCCTGCCAGTCGCCCGTGATCGGAACCTTCTTCTGCGGTGTCTGAAAGAGCGGCCCATCGCCCCAGGCAAAGGTATCGGGCTGGCCATCTTTGCCTTCACTGTCGATGGTGATTGTGTAAATTCTGTTGCCGTAGGCTTCGGGCCCATCAACTGCCGGCTGAGACAGATCGAACTGGCCTCCGATCTGGAGATCATCCAGCTTCTTGCCAGCATCCTGATCGGTCGTGATTTCCCCGGCCGCTTCGATCTTACAAACGCCGGGAGCCAGCCTGAGAATCGCACCTTCTCGCAACTCAATCTCAACCGACTTGTCGACGTACAAGATAGCGCGATGTCGTGCCGGAGCATGCTCATGAGCCCCCGGCAGGAAGACGATCCGATCGCCAGCTTTCGCGTGGTCCAGAACGGTCTGCGGTGATTCACCCGGTTGAATCAGATGCTCGTCCGCGACCAGCGACGGCAGAGACGTCAATAAGGCCATCAGAATCAACAAGGAGGATCTGTTTCGAGCCCAGCCTCGAGACGCATCAAAAATGAGCGTGCGATGGCATCGCAAAGACCATGAGATTCGTACGTTGGCGGCCATGGATGTCGTCCCGTGAAGTCGTCACATTGTGCCTGGGAGGACAGTATCATGGCGAATTGTGCGTCTTCTGTCTTCTGTTCTGAGACATTGTTACTTACGGAACCTTATTGCAGAACTCCCAAAGTCGATTGGCGGGAAAGACGTATGACTGCCGGGCTTCTTCACCCACAAATCGACTTCCCAGAATCGTGAGCCCCACGAGCTTTCCGTCAAGGAAGACCGGCGTTCCTTCAGGCAATGCCGCATCGACCGAAAATAGCCCATCGTATTGATGTTCCACTTTGTGTGACGGTAGAGTCAGTTTCTGACTGACATTGACGGCCGACACGCGAACGCGAGTTTCGGACAGTGAACCTGCTCTAACCGCCGTCAGGGCGGAGAGGGGGACTCCGACCTCCAGGCTTTTATCGAGTCCAACCGTGGGGATCGCATCGATCACGATCTCGGCCGCGGACCGCTGTGGTTCAGGGATGACAGCATCATCTGCGAACCGGTACAGCTGCAGTTCCTTCGTGCTGCGTTCGTCGTAGGTCACGATCGCTTGCGAACCGTCGCTCCATTCGACGACGCTGCGATCAATGGCGTGCGGTGTTCCATCGGGAACCACCGTGGCGGGGCTCGTTGTGACCGCGAAGTACTCCTCGTTGATCTTCACAACCACACACGGAACCGCTCGCCGTGAACTATCCTGAAAAAATGTGAGAACGAGCTTGCTGATGGCCTTCTCATCCTGAATTGGAGTTCGAGACGATTGTGGATTCAGGGCCTCTTGCACAGATGGAGTATCTAACGGCTCAGATTTCGGTCGACGCATCTCCTCATCGTCAACAGGCTTTTCCGGAGGTTTAGATTCCAACTTGTCTGCAGCCTTCAAGGGTTGCGCTGCTGTGTCAGGAGAATTCATTGGGGCAGCATCAACAGAAACGGTGGGTCGCGGTTCGAAAGCGACGCCCGTGCTGAACAAGGCGATATCCCCTGCTTCGATGGGAAAACGCTTTTCTTCGACAACAATACGAGCGACCGAGGTATCTGCCTGAAGAGTGACGATCTCAGCCGAGTGAAAGACGGGTTCCGCCTTTGCGCTACGGATCACAAGCCGATTTCCGACTTGCAGTCCATCGTCCGCTCCGAGGAGCACTTCGAGCTGATCACCGGCTCGAGTCAGCACTTTACCTTCGACATTAAGAGGCTTTCGCATGCGGGACGACCACCGCAGTTGGATCGTCAGAGGTTTGCCGTTCCGCATCAAATGAACGGTCCGCGGTGTCGCAGGCTCGGTGTCCTGCCACGCACGGCTGATATCAACGACTGAGTGAATCGGCAGCCGATCAATTGAAATCAGCAGGTCTCCCACCGCAAGTCCAGCGCGCGCGGCAGGTCCTCCCTCCTGGACGTAGACGGCCTCGAGACATCGACCCTCATGAGCCCGATGTTCCGGATTCGGGATCGATGCTCTCAGATCGCGATCTACGACATGGGTTCGAAACACGACT
>JBILXT010000333.1:0-7976 GCA_044378235.1 Planctomycetaceae bacterium | reverse complement strand
ACTGGATAAGGATGAACGCGACATGAGTGTTTTTGAACTATTCTTCACACTGTGTGAATTGAGGTCGAGTGTTGGTGTAATCCCCTGCGTATGACAGCCTTAATGATGCAGCAACCAGAAAACGTTTCGACAATCACGCCGAACGAATTGCTGGCTGAGGTAACACTGTCTCCGAGTTCGCTCTCAATAATCGATCGGCACTTTCGACTCTCTGCAAAACGTCCGTAATGTCCAGCATGCCGACAGGAACGCGATCCTGATCAATCACCGGCACTTCACTCAGCTTGCGTTCTGACATGAGATGAATCGCCTCCGGAAGTAACGCATCCGGTGCGACGGTAATCGGATTTGCAGTCATGACCATGCGAATTGGCTGATCCAATTGCTCGTCGCGACGATTCTCGAAGAGTCTTGCGAGGTCACTGTCGGTGAAGATTCCGGTCAAACGACCATCTCCATTCGTCAGGATGACGGCTCCCGTCCGACGTCCCGGATGGCTGTGATAGATCATGACTTCGCGAACAGTTTCGTTCTCCGACGCAATTCGTAGTTGCGTCCCGGAACGCATGACGTCACGGACCGGACACAATTGACGACCCAGACTTCCGGCCGGATGAAACTTCGCAAAGTCGTGAGACGTGAAGCCTTGCAGTTGACTCAAGACCAGGGCCATGGCATCACCGATAGCGAGCATAGCCGTTGTAGAACACGAAGGAGCAAGGCTCAGACTTCCGGCTTCTTCATGCTTTCCAAATCGTACAACGACGCTGGCATGTCTGGCGAGAGTGTTTTCAGAATCCCGGGTCACCGCAATCAGAGGCACTCGAAGTTGGCGAATGGAAGGGATCAGACTGATCAACTCTTCCGACTCACCACTATTGGACAACGCAAGGATCACATCATTCGAGCCGACACAGCCTAGATCACCGTGACGCGCTTCCGTCGGGTGCATAAAATGTGCGCGAGTTCCGGTGCTGGCGAGCGTGGCGACAATCTTCTGCCCAATGAGCCCGGCTTTGCCAACGCCCGTCACTATCACACAACCGCGACAGTTCTGAATAAGCCGAACAGCGTCACAAAAGCAGGGGTCGAGCGATTCGGACAGCCGTACCAGCGAGTCCGCTTCCTGCCGAATGATCCTCCGCGCTTCACGCAGTTGTTCGACATCTCCAAAGGAAATGACCGCGCGCGGTGTTGTGGTCGGTGGCATACTGTCGTCCCTGACAAATTCCCATAGACCATCCGCTTTCCCTGCTGATGGCCGACTTGCAAGTGTACTCGGAACAACGTCTTAGCGTCAATTGCGGTTTGCATGCAGAAATTCATCGCAAACCATTACGAATAAATGACTTACGGCACAGGTTCTGCCCAGTTGGACACTTTCTTCCCGGAGTGAGAGTCATGCCAACAGTACTTCGGCGGCCGGAAAACAGACGGCCTCACTACGAAATTCCTGAAACAGGCCCAAGGATCGAACTTTTCAACAGGACAACATATTCAGTTCCGTTGCTGTCGAGCAATGACTGACAAAATAAAAACGGGCAACAAAAAAGAAGAGTGAAGAGAATCCTTCTTTTTCTGCCCAATTCTTTCTGTCAGTCCATCCCTACAACAACCGACTCGTCACTTCACCAAAGAAACCTCCAAACGCCGTCCACGCCCGTGAGTCGACCAACATCACAACGTCTCCATCAGGATGAGAACAGGTTCTGTTGCTTTCGAGGAATGACTGACAGAAAAAAGCGGGCAACAAAAAGAAAACAAAACATTCCAAACATTCCCTTTTCTCTGACCACTTCTTTCTGTCGGTCCAACCCCTACATCAACTGACGCGGCACTTCACTGAAGAAACTTCGGAATGCCATCTGCGAGTAAGTCGATCATAAGGAAACTCTCTCAACCGTTTCATCACGCTCCTTCCTGCTGCCCGTCTCACTTTGCCAACGACCGAATCGTGACTTCATGTCGTGCGATGTTGGCCCATAGAAGGCCCGCGATATCGGTATGCTCCACAAGTTTTCGGGCATGATGCTCGAAACGAATCCGACCATCATCCCCCTCCAGCGCAGTTAGCTTGAAGGCGGTTCTCTCTCCAACAAAACGAAGTCGCTGAGATCCAATCCACTGTCCGTCGATGGAGACCGCGACCGGTCGAATGACCTGCTCATCACCACCAAAAAGCTGCGTCAGAGCGTCCTCGTACAATGTTAGGTCGAGGCATGTGCCCCAGTCACGGAGCAAATCCAGCAGCGTTGATGAGAACCGTTCGAATTCCTGACGCAAGCTCTGACCAGACTGAAGAACAGACTCAAACCTAAGACGATCGGCGTAAGTCATCGCGTTGTTAACGAACTCGTGCGTCACCTTCTCGGGGCGAACATTGATCAGCATTCCATGTGACAAGCCGGACAGCATTAAGTAATTCATCAGTTGAGATCGGTGCCTGGGTGATATAGCTTCTGCTGCCTTGAACTCAACAATGCCTCCCAGCCCTACAAGCATGTCGAGAAAATACTCTTTCTTAAAGGTGCCATGACTCACCACAATCGGCTCCTCCAGCAGGACATCATTTCTACGAAGTGCAAGGGCCTGCCTGTAGTGTTTCTCTTCGAAGAATCGGCCCAGTTGCTCACGTATTGCCAGAACATCTCCAAACAATTTATACGCGATGGGACCAAAATCGTGGCGACCAAAGGCATTAAGTTGCCGTCTGCTGATGATGGGCACTATCAACCTCTTCCTGGTGGCTGAAACGCCCGGCATGAAAATGGGCAAACAGAATTCCTTTTTCTGTCCCCTTCTTTCTGTCAGTCGCTTCGGCGAATGCGTCGAGCACGTTTACTGTGGCAGAACGTTTCCTCACTTGATCCTGAATGATTCATCCTCTTAAGACTGTGCGTTTCATTGAGCACTGGAGCATTGACAGAAACAACTGGGCAGAAAGAATCTCTTTCTTCCCACTTCTTTCTGTCAGCCGGTCCTGAGAATTGTGCGCCATGGTGCGAGTCAGGAAAACGTAGTAGTATAAATAGAACAATCTCCATGCAAGTATCCAGGTCATCACTGAGAACCACCCTTAAGGCTATGCAGCTTGAAATACTCCATTGCTGTCCTCATCGCCCAATTGATCCTGCTCAAAACTGCATCCCACTCGGTCGCAGATGAGCAAATTCAAGATTGGAAGCACGTCGGAACACTGGCGATTCTCACAACTCCGGACGGGGCCAATCTGCCGGAATCGGCAAGCGTGAAAGAGTTTCCTCTGCTCGTACGACTTAGCAAAGAAACATTTAACTTCAGTCAGGCCCAGCCGCACGGTGAAGATGTACGGTTCTCAGCCGATGGTAAACCGCTGGCGCTTCAGATCGATATGTGGGACGCCGCGCTGGGAGTTGCAGCTGTCTGGGTGCGTATTCCGGTCATCAATGGAAATACACGCCAACTCATTACGATGCATTGGGGCAAGGCTGATGCCGAGAGCCAGTCAAACGGAAAGGCCGTCTTCAATGCATCTAATGGCCACGTCGTGGCCATGCACCTTGGCGATTCGCATCAGCATGTGATAGATGAAGTCGGCACGGTTTCGCCAATGGATAGTGGCACCACGTCCAGTCCCGGCGTGATCGGTTTCGCTCGGCATTTCGACGTCGGGAATGGAATCGCCTGCGGAGAAAAGTTACGTGAGATGCCAATGGGCGCCAACGCGAACACGACTCAGGCGTGGATTAGGGCTGAACAAGTCAACACGACAGTCGTTGGCTGGGGTAACGAGCAGGCTCAGGGCAAAGTGGTGATGCAAATTCGCAGTCCACCACAAGTGCGGATGGATTGTTACTTTTCGAATGCTGATGTGGCCGGCAAAGATCGACTCCCAATGCGGGAATGGGTCCATCTGGCTCATACTTACACGGCAGGTGATTCGCGAGTGTATGTCAACGGACGACTCGCAGGGCAGACGATGAGGAACGATTCTCCACTCGACATTCGCACGCCATCGCGAATGTGGCTCGGCGGATGGTACGGCAACAATGATTTTCAGGGAGAGATCGACGAAGTACGAATCTCTTCAGTTACACGGTCGGCTGACTGGATTCGACTGGAGTATGAGAACCAGAAGCCGTTGCAGACACTCGTCGGAACGCTTGTTCAGCCCGGCAATTCTTTCAGTGTCTCGCAGGACAAGGTTATACTGAACGAAGGTCAGAGCCTCACTCTCACAGCCAACGCTGGCGGTGCCGAGAAAGTTTACTGGTTGTCGATGCGTGATGGCCAGGAATCAGTCGTCGCTGTCGATGCATTGTCTTACAGGATTGATGCCGGCCGCGTTGTGGGCGACACTGAGAGAAGTCTTCGAATCAAGGCCGTCTATCCTGACGAAGTAAAAACAATCAGCGTGCCGGTGATGGTGCGGGAATCCATCCCGGAGCCGCAATTCACACTCGCAGCCCCCACTCACTGGAATGGCCGCGACACGATTGAAGTCGTACCCGTGATTTCAAATCGCGAAGCATTGCATGCAGCGGGAGTCGGCCAGTTTCAAACTCGCTGGACGGTCTCCGGCGGTGCGGTCATTCAGCAGATCACGCCGGAAAGTTTGATCCTGAAGCGTTCGCAGTTTTCAGGCTCGCTGACTGTTCGCGCAGAGATAAACAATGGCGGGGCAGCAACCGAGGCGATGACTTCAATCGATGTCACTGAGCCAGCAACCGATCCGTGGATATACCGCGGGCCGGAAAAGGACGAGAAGCCCGAGGAAGGGCAGTTCTATGCTCGCGATGAATCCGGCGAGGGTACTCTTTACTACAACGGGACGCTCGATCAGACAGTCGACGAAGTGTTCCTGAAGGTTTACGCGGACGATAAACTTTACAAGACGGAATCCGCAAAACTGAATGCCGACCAATCCTACTCGCTCGCAGTGAAACTCAAACCGGGACTCATCAAGTATCGCGTTGAGTTCGGCACGAAGATGGAAAACCGTGAGACCATCCTGGATCGAGTTGGTGATCTCATCTGCGGTGATGCTTATCTGATTGATGGCCAATCGAACGCACTGGCCACCGACACGCACGAAGAGTCACCGCGTGAGACCAGCGAGTGGATCCGCAGTTATGGCGGCCCGACGGGTCGTGATGATGGAGACAACTGGCTTCGCGAACGGATGAAGCGGGCCGCTGCCGCTGGCCTGTCACGGCCTAACTTGTGGTGTCGCCCAGTCTGGAAACGCAATGCACCGGAGCATCAGGCGGAACTGGGCTGGTGGGGCATGGAACTCGCGAAACGTCTGGTTGCCAGCCAGAAGGTTCCCGTATTCTTCATCAATGCTGCCGTCGGAGGAACTCGAATTGACGAACATCAACCGACACCTGGTAACCATGCGGACCTCGACACCATGTACGGCCGCATGCTATGGCGTGTCCAGCAGGCTCGAATGACACAGCATATTCGAGCTGTCATTTGGCATCAGGGCGAGAGCGATCAGGGCGCCGATGGTCCAACGGGCCGCTTTGGCTGGGAGACGTATCAGCAGTACTTTGTAGAAATGTCCGCTGCGTGGAAAACGGACATGCCAAATATCAAGCATTACTACGTTTACCAGATCTGGCCCGACGCCTGCGCAATGGGAGGCGACGATGGATCAGGCGATCGACTTCGTGAAGTGCAGAGAACGCTGCCACAGCTTTATTCGAATATGAGCATTCTCTCGACCCATGGGATTAAGCCGCCGGGCGGATGTCACTTTCCACTGGTCGGCTGGTCGGAACTCGCGCGAATGATTCATCCGATGATTGAGCGCGATTTTTACGGGAAACAGTTCTCCGAATCGATTACGCCCCCTGCTCTTTGCTCGGTTCGATACACAACCAAAGCGCAGAATGAGATCGCCATTGAATTCGATCAGCCGATTGTGTGGGAGGATGCTCTGATCCGAGACTTCTACCTCGACAACGAGGCCGAAGAAGTGATTTCTGGAAGCGTTAAAGAGAATGTGCTTTTGCTAAAGCTCAACGAATCCGGGAAAGCCACGCGACTGACGTATTTAAAGGAACGCGACTGGAACCAGGATCGGCTGCTTCTCGGCACAAACGGTCTTGCAGCCCTGACCTTCTGCGATGTCACTATTGGACGGTCTGATGACTAGCTGGAGACCAGCTGATCAGGCAGGCGTACCGATCGCGTCTGCAATAAGTTATTGTGAACTGGCACTTTGATCAGAGCCCGTTGCATTGGCTCCCGACGTCGTGCGCGTTAGTGATTTCAACAGTACGAGAGCGGATGAAATTGCGACTTCGGACCTAAAGGTGTCTGGAGCATCCGAACATCACGATAGGATGTCTCTCACAACATGACTCGGCTCGACGCCTGTCAGGCGAAAATCGAGACCCTGTGCGCGAAAAGTGAACCGCTCATGATCGATGCCCAGCAGGTGAAGGACGGTGGCATGGAGATCGTGCACATGAACAGGGTTTTCAGCCGTGTTGAAACTGAAGTCATCGGTCGTTCCGTAACTGATGCCCGACTTGACACCACCGCCAGCCATCCACATGGTGAAGCAGCGAGGATGATGATCTCGCCCAGCCTCGGGACTATCCCACTGGCCCTGCCCCGCGACTCCGCGTCCGAATTCACCACCCCAAATGACGAGCGTCTCATCGAGCATGCCGCGTCGCTTAAGGTCCGTGATCAGCGCGGCACTTGGCTGGTCCGTATCCCGACATCGCGCGGTGCACCACGAGGTCAGGCGGCTGTGATGATCCCAGTCCGGATGGAACAATTGAATGAAACGTACACCTCGCTCAGCCAGTCGACGTGCAAGAATGCAATTTGCCGCATAACTGCCAGGGCGTCGCGAGTCGGGACCATACAGTTCAAAGACTTCCTCCGGTTCATCGCTCAGATCAGTCAACTCCGGCACGCTGGTTTGCATGCGATAAGCCATTTCGTATTGCTGGATTCGCGTGGCAATCTCCGGATCGCCCGTCTCGGCCGACCGTTGTTGATTCAGTTGGCTCAATCCATCCAGCATGCCACGGCGAAGATGCTTTGGCAGGCCATCCGGATCTCGCAGGTAAAGAACAGGATCCTTTGAGTTGCGAAGCTTCACGCCCTGATAGCTGGAAGGCAGAAAACCACTGCCCCAGTAATGATCGTACAAAGGCTGATCGCTGGGCCGCTGCATTTTGGAAATCATCACCAGGTAATCAGGCAAGTCCTGATTCTCGCTGCCAAGACCATAGCTGACCCATGCACCCATACTGGGACGACCAGGCAGATGATGGCCGGTGAGGAACTTTGTCATCGCTGGCGCATGATTGATTTGGTCGGAGTGCATCGATTTGATGAAACATATATCATCCGCAACGCGTTGCAGATGCGGCAACCATTCTCCGATCGTCGCACCACTAGACCCACATCGCGTGAACCTGACGCGTGTGGGCATGATCAGTTGCTTTTGATTCGCAGTCATGGTCGTGACGCGTTGGCCTCGTCGCACTGAGTCCGGCAGCTCGACACCAGCCCACTTGATGAGATCGGGCTTTTGATCGAAGAGTTCCAGTTGCGATGGTCCGCCTGACTGAGTCAGAAAGATGACGCGTTTGGCTTTAGAAGCTGCGTGTGGCAGATTCGTTAGTCCGCCAATCCCGTTACGTGTCGACTCAGTGTCGCTTGCGGACGTTCGCCCAGCCATTTGAGAAAGCGCGATGGCTCCAACAGACAGGCCGGTGCATTGTCCCAGGAAATAACGACGAGTCGAATCCAGATCTGCGGCATCACTCATGTGTCATGGCCTCATCAAGGTTGAAGAGTAGACTGGCAACCATCGTGTGCGCCGCAAGCTCCGGCGCGGGCAGCAAAGGGTCAGGCTCAAACTGACCTCGGGCAAGAAACGTGACCGCGTCGCCAGGATGGTTGCGATAATGATCCAGTGCCCGATCGCGTTCGCGAGTCAGAACCGTCAATTCAGCATCGCGAAG
>JBILXT010000045.1:0-28618 GCA_044378235.1 Planctomycetaceae bacterium | reverse complement strand
ATGAGGGAGAATGTGGGACCGGGGCCGTCGTGCCCTGGGCCGGACGCCTTTGGGTAGTGACTTACGGGCCGCATATGCCGAAGGGGTCAAGCGATAAGCTGTACGAGATCACTCCGGAGTTAAACCAGATTGTTCGCCCGGAAAGCATCGGAGGAACCCCGGCGAATCGAATGATTCATGCCGAATCGCAACAGCTTTTCATCGGTCCTTACGCAATTGATGCTGATGGCGTCGTTCGAACAATTCCCTTCTCCAAAATGTATGGTCGTCCAACCGGCAATGCGCGACATCTGACAGATCCGGCAAACAAGATCTATTTTGCGACCATGGAAGAGGGCGTCTATGAGGTCAATGTGAAGACCCTGGCCGTCATAGAGCTCTGGGCCGACGAGCAACTCAAGAGCGGTCGGCATTCGAACCTTCCTGGTTACCATGGCAAGGGCTTTTATTCGGGCCAGGGCCGAATCGTCTATTCCAACAACGGCGAGCACGGCAATGAGGCCATGCGAAGGCCCGATATCCCCAGCGGAGTACTCGCGGAATGGGATGGAAAAACTGACGACTGGACGATTGTCCGTCGCAATCAATTCACCGAGGTGACCGGGCCAGCCGGTATCTCAGGCGAAGGACAGCCAGATGATCCGATCTGGTCGATTGGTTGGGATCACCGCTCACTGATCCTGATGTGTCTTGACGGAGGCCAATGGCATTCGTATCGGCTTCCCAAAGCGTCCCACAGTTACGACGGGGCACATGGCTGGAACACCGAATGGCCCCGAATTCGCGACATCGGGGAGCCAGATCTATTGATGACGATGCATGGCATGTTCTGGAAGTTTCCCCGAAGCTTTCGCTCCAGTCAGTCCTCCGGAATCAGACCTCGCAGCACCTATTTGAAAGTCGTTGGTGACTTTTGCCGCTGGCAGGATCACATCGTGCTGGGCTGTGACGACACGGCGAAGAGCGAGTTCCTGAACAAACGCGGTGCTAAAGGTGTGATCGCCGCGCCACAGTCGCAGTCCAACCTTTGGTTCGTGAAACCGAACAAACTTGACGACCTCGGCCCCGTGATTGGTCGAGGAGCCGTATGGCTCAAGGATGACGTAGCCGGAGGCATGAATAGCGAACCATTTTTGTTTCGTGGTTTCGATCAACGTTCGCTTCTGTTGACTCATGAGACTGACAAGCCAATCAAGTTAACGCTGGAGATTGACCGAGCCGGGACCAACGAATGGCACGAATGGAAAGACGTCGAACTTTCCGCCGCTGGATTCCAGTTTGTTGATCTGGCCGATGCTCCGCAAGCGGAGTGGATTCGACTTCGTCCTCATTCAGACGCAAAAACACTAACAGCCTTGTTCATGTTTTCCGATCAGGATCATCGGACACCTGCGGCGGATGCGGCCTTTGACGGTCTGGCTCGAACAGATGATATGAAAATTACTGGTGGAATAATGCGGGCTCGGGGAGAAAACAAACGAACTCTCCATTATGTCGCGACAGAACCAGGCGAAGATGGCCCAAGAACAATAGGTCTCTATGAGCTAGACCACTCGCTTACGCTACGTCCTGTTGATGATCCAGCCGCGATGGAGTACCAGACAAAGAATGCCGCCATTGCCACAGGTGCCGTCACCGCTGATGAGGCCTCACTGATATATACGGACGATGCCGGTAAACGATGGAGATTACCGCGAAGTTCACCGGGAATTGAACAAGCTGGTTCACTTGGTCCGGCTCGAATTTGTCGAGAGGTGGCGACCGAGCGTGACTTGTTCAATGCAGGCGGAACATTCTTCGAACTTCCTGCAGAGAACGCCGGTGGCTTTGCTAAGGTGCGAGCGGTTGCAACTCATGACCGACAGATCGTCGATTATTGTTCGTACCGTGGACTATTCCTGATGAGCGGCGTGGCGACGGGCAACGGTCTTAACAATGCTCATGTTATTCGAAGTACCGATTCCCGAACGGCGCTTTGGGTCGGAGCCATTGATGATGTTTGGAAGCTCGGACAACCTCGAGGTGTTGGCGGGCCATGGAAGCGGACTGCTGTCAAAAAAGGACAGCCAAGCGACCCTTATCTGATGTCAGGATATCATTCAACAAAGCTCACCGTATCGCACGACGCCGCAGAGCCTGTGAGATTCCGAATCGAATGCGATATCACGGGCACCGGATTCTGGATACTTTTTCAGGAACTCAACGTCATGCACAGAGAGACCCGGCAACTGGAGTTCCCTGCATCATTTAAACCGTACTGGCTCAGAGTTACTTCGACAGCAGACTGCAATGCGACATGCCAACTGGCCTACGGCAATCCTGCCACAGAATAGAATCAGCCGCAACATCGTCGCTGTGGATCCGAAGTCGCGGCGTAACGGTCGGTTGGGTTCAGTCATGACTCTGAATTTCCTAATGCTGCTGTACACACCAGATTTCTGATAATGGGCCGCACCAAACCTTTTTGCCAGCTATCTCTCATCTCGATGTCTGCCGATCACATGGATCGTGACGAATCCGACGAATAGTCCGATTAGTTGGAACGTGCAGAGATTGTCGACCGAGTAATTCTGTTGAGCCTGTGCCTCACGTAAACCCTCCCGGAGATTTCATGCTGCCAAAAGACTACGGGCTATGTTCGATGAGGACGCTTCCAGGCGTTTTCGTATCCCGGGGTCTGTTCCGGTTCGAAAACACCAGGCGTTTCTCG
The DNA here is from genome assembly GCA_044378235.1 of Planctomycetaceae bacterium. Classification (GTDB taxonomy): domain Bacteria; phylum Planctomycetota; class Planctomycetia; order Planctomycetales; family Planctomycetaceae; genus SXXK01. The sequence continues at coordinate 25,908 of JBILXT010000045.1, read as the reverse complement.
GAAATAAACTATGTCCAGCATCAAGACCAACTCCGCAGATTCAGTCCTCGACGAAATCCGATCAACGATTGCCTCGTTTGAGTCGCTCCGAAGCTCCGGCGGACTGCAACGCGTCGCGTCGTTGGAAACTCCGGCTCCGGCCCAGGCAAATCCGTTTGCTTCGCTGCTCACGACTTCGGTCCCCGCTAAGGAGGTTGCGTCGCTGCCACAAGTGTCTGCCGTAGCCACCTCTGCCGTTGCAGCAGTTCCTTCAAAACTGCCCAATGCATCATTCCTGACAGCTCCGCCGATCGAATCGTCCGGGCGTTCAGCGATCGAATCCGGCGTACGCAAAGCTGCCCAGAATCAAGACGATGACTATAAGCCCGTCCGCGGTCCCGCAAAATCCATGGTCACGGTCCGTGCTGTCGACAAGACGGCAAAGATAATGATTGTGGACGATGAACCACTGAACGTGATGACTTTTCGTCAGCACCTGAAGATGGAAGGCTACGAGAAATTTGTCACGACAAGTGATGCCAGAGAAGCACTGCACCTGCTTCGAAGTGAATTGCCGGACGTATTACTTCTCGACATTCGGATGCCGGAAGTCAGCGGCCTCGACATTCTGCGAGTGATCGGCCTCGACCCAATTCTTCAGCATATTCCGGTACTGATCCTGACGGCGGCCTCTGACCCGGCCACTCGGAAGCAAGCCCTTGATCTGGGAGCGAGCGACTTTCTGCAGAAGCCGATTGATCCCAACGAACTCCTCCCGCGAGTTCGAAACGCGGTTGTGATCAAGAAGCATTACGATATGGCTTCAAGTGAAGCGGCTCGCCTTGAGCAACAGGTTGAACGGCGCACGCGCCAGCTCGAAGCAACTCGTCAGCAGTTGATTCTCTGCCTCGCTCGCGCTGCTGAACATCGCGACAACGATACCGGGAACCACGTTATTCGAGTAGGTCGGTACACGGCGATCATTGCGAAGCAGATGGGCTATCCGGAAAACCGCCTCGAAATGCTGGAGCAGGCTGCTCAGCTGCATGACGTGGGTAAGATTGGTATCCCGGACTCGATCCTGTTCAAACCGGGCAAACTCGGTTTCGACGAATACGAGCTGATGAAGAAGCACTGTGCTTTGGGTCGGCAAATCATCGAACCGATCTCTGAGAAAGAATGGAACATTCTGAAGACTCATACCCGAATCGGCGAAAGCATGCTGCACGTACGGTCGTCGTCGCTGCTGATGCTGGCTGCTCGAATTGCTCAGACTCATCACGAACTCTGGGATGGGAAGGGCTATCCGCTCGGCTTGCTGGGCGATGATATTCCGCTCGAAGGCCGAATCGTTGCCGTCGCCGACGTCTTTGATGCGTTGTCCAGCAAACGTCCCTACAAGGATCCGTTCCCTCGCGAGAAATGCTTCGACATTCTGCGCGAAGGTCGCGGAACGCAATTTGACCCGGCAGTCATTGATGCGTTCTTCGACTGCTCGGAAGAGATCGTTGAAATTCAGCTGTTGCTGATGGACGAAGAAGATCGTATCCCGAAAGGCGAATGGGAAAACATCGCTCAGTCGGTCACCAAGTCCTGATCACATTCCTGCATTCGGGGAGTCGACACTATTCCTGCACGGCCATCCGTTGCTTTTTGCCAGACCATTGAGCGACAATAGAGTTCCCGCCAAACGGTCCGCGAATCAATTGACCTGGCCACGCAGGAACCAGAAATGCCTTTCCGACGAAATCTCATCGTGCTTTGTTTTTGTCTGCTCCTGGTGAGCGTTGCCAGCAATTGCGTTCATGCCGGACAGCCCCAGACTGATGAACCAACAGCCTCCACGGGTGCCAGCACATCCTCGGAATCTGATAAGGATGTTTTTTTTCGAGACAAAGTGCTGCCACTGCTCGAATCTCGCTGCTTTGAATGTCATGGCGATGACGAGGAGGTTGAAGGCGAACTCCGTCTCACGTCTAGAAAAGCGATGTTAGTCGGCGGAGAAAGCGGCCCGGTGATTGTGCCGTCTGACCCGGACAAAAGTCTGCTGATCCAGGCTGTCCGCTATGAATCTTTTCAGATGCCGCCACGCAACAAGATGCCGGATGAAGAGATCGAGATCCTGGTCAAATGGATCAAGGATGGAGCAAGCTGGCCATCTGACATGGAAACCTCGAAGGCTCCCGTGGGTAAGTCTGAATTCCCATTGCAGGAACGCATTGCTTCTCACTGGGCGTGGAAAAAAATTGCGCGTCCAGAAATCCCGCATATCGTAAACAACTCATGGCCAGCTGATGATGTCGATCGTTTTCTGTTGTCAAAGCTTGAGCAGTCCGATCTCACACCTGCGCCGGACGCCGACCGAAAAACGATTCTGCGGCGACTCTGCTTCGACCTCGTGGGCCTACCTCCGACCATTGAGCAGCAGGACCGATTTCTGAATGATTCTGCCGAAACAAGCGTGGCAATGGAAAAGGTCGTGGATGAGCTTCTTGCTTCTCCACATTTCGGTGAACGCTGGGCTCGTCATTGGCTGGACCTGATGCGTTATGCAGAAACGCTGGGCCACGAATTCGACTATCCGCTCCCCTATGCATGGCGATACAGAGACTACGTCATTCGTGCTCTGAATGCGGATGTTCCCTACAACCAGTTCGTGCGAGAACACATCGCCGGAGATCTGCTTGAGACCCCTCGACGACATCCGGAACTGGGGTTCAACGAGTCAATTATCGCCACAGGATTCTGGTATCTCTGTGAAGACAAACACGCACCTGTGGATGTTAAGGCCGAAGAGGCCTCGCGTGTTGACAATCAGATTGATGTATTTGGGAAGGCATTTCTTGGCCTGACGATTGCCTGTGCCCGATGTCACGACCATAAGTTTGATCCAATTACGGCTGCCGACTACTACGCTCTTTCTGGATTCCTGCAGAGTTCACGTCGGCGTGTTGAGTGGCTTGATGCTCACAATGACACGGAACAACTCACGGCACTCCTTAAGACTTCTCGCGATAAAACAGCACGGTCTCTTGAAACTGGAGTTAGTGAACTCACGACTCAGCAGCTTGAACTGTTGCTGGGCGAGGCCATGAATCCTGCCAAAACCGGACAAACCCAGGACCCGCGGATCGAATCCCTGCGGTCTCTTATTCAGGCCCCGAGCACGAAAGAACTTCACCATCCGTTGTCACTGCTTGCATCTTTCGTGCAAGCTCCTGCGGAACAGGCGTCCGCGGAGAAAATCCAACAATGGATCAAGCGACGAGATGACGCCGCTTCGATTTCAAAAGCTTCAGAGAAAGTCTTTGAGCAAGGCGGGATTGAAACTACCACAGGCTCGCCAACGGTCGTAGCTGCAGACCTGCGCCATGGCCTCCCTCGAGGTTGGCGTGTCTTCGGAGCAGCGTTCTCGCATCTTGCTCCCGATATGACTGGCGTAGCAACAGTGACAGACGGCAATGCGAAGGACGGGCATCAGACAGCAAAGTCGATTGTTAGGGCAGACGGCAAAAACTTTGTGGCCGATTCTCCGATGTCGGTCAGTTCCGGAGCTCTCTCCCCAAAACTCAGAGGACAACTGCATTCACCGGAGTTCGTTCTAACTCATCCGGAAATCCAGATTCTGGCCGCCGGACGAAGCTCACGCGTCAGGTTGTGCATTGATGGCTATGTGATGAACGAATTCACCGAGCTCTTGTTCGGTGGCTGCCGTCAGCCGATCGATACGGACGGACAATTTCGCTGGATTCGACTGGCTGGCGATGTGAAACGCTACATCGGTCATCGTTGCCATCTGGAGTTTCTGGACGAAGGTGATGGCTGGGTTGCCGTCCGCGAAGTCCGTCTGATGGGGCAACCCGATGAAGCGCCAGTCGCAGCGCAGGAAATCTGCAGCACCAATCTTGAATTGCCAATCTCCGCAAATGACAGCGTTGGCCAGATGGTGCATAGTATTGCAGAAACGCTGCAGAAAGATCCTGAATGGATCTCTGTCGCGGCAACAACCGGATTCTTCTCACCAGAGAGCCGTGTACGAATCGAAAACTCCATCAAGGAATGGCAGGGCTTAGTGGAACGACCACAGTCCGGTGATCCTGTACTTGTGATGTGTGATGGAACAGGCGAGGACGAGTACCTGTTTATTCGAGGCAATCACAATAATCGAGGCCCCACAGTCGGCAGACATCTGCTGACGGCACTCGATGCAGCCCAGCCTCTGGCGGACCCTTCCGGTAGTGGCCGCAGGGAACTCGTCGATCGACTGCTTTCCGATGAGAATCCATTCCCGTCCCGAGTCATCGTAAACCGCGTCTGGCAACATCTTTTTGGACGTGGAATTGTCGCTAGTTCAGACAATTTCGGCGTGCTTGGTGAAGCGCCAACTCATCCGGAACTGCTTGATTATCTGGCAGACGATTTCCGGAAAGATGGCTGGTCGCTGAAGCACCTGATTCGACGGCTCGTTCTGACCCGTGCTTATCGTATGAGCAGTCAACGGAATGAGCTGGCTGAGCAGAAGGATCCGTCGAATCTGCTGCTGCACCGATATCCTGTGCGACGATTGGAGGGAGAGATTCTTCGAGATTCCATACTGAGCGTTTCCGGACGACTCGACAGAACTTTTTTCGGTCCATCAATCCCGGTTTACCTGACCAGCTTTATGCAGGGGCGAGGACGACCGGGACAGTCAGGCCCCCTTGATGGTGCTGGACGAAGAAGCATTTATCAGGGCGTGAATCGCAATTTTCTGAACCCATTCATGCTGACATTTGATACACCACAACCAGCAACCGCTGTCGGCCGACGCAGCGCATCGAATGTCCCTGCCCAGGCACTGATGCTGATGAACAACGAGTTCGTTCATCAGCAATCGACTGTCTGGGCCGCGCGACTACTGAAGGAAGTACCAACTGGCGGTGATGATGTCTTGCGTACTGCGTTTCGCCAGGCCCTGAGCCGTATCCCAACGCAAGAAGAGCTGAATGCTTTCCAGGAGTTTTCAAAGGCTGTGGCGGCGGAACGGAATCTCCCCCCGGAAAACTGCCTGACCAATCCTGATGTTTTGACAGAGGTCTGTCACGTGCTGCTGAATCAAAAAGAATTCCTGTTCCTCAACTAGTCGCCAACTCTTTTCTATCAGTTCACCCCGACGGCAGCAGCCAAGCATCTCTGGAATCCCGGATGTCTTCAGACCGAATTCATGATCCGCAAACGCCCCAGGAACCGACGGAGCCAGCAAACGTTGTGGCCTGGGCCGGGATTCTCTTTGGGATCGTGGCAGCAATTCTCTACGGCGTGCTCTTCCTGATGCTTCATGAGCTGCCTTCCTCGCGACAGGAACTGACAGAAATCGCAGCAAATGCTCCGGCCCTGACAAGACTTCTCGTCGTTGGTGGCAGTGCCGGACTTCTGAATGTCGTCTCGCTGATACTCTGCCTGACAGGATATGTGATTCAGGGACGATCACGATTTGAAGCAATTGCAGGAACCGCTGTTTCAGGATTAATGCTGCTTGCGGTATTCTCTGTCATCATCGTCAGCCTGCTGCTGACAGCCTGAAACGTTTCCGTGGAAAAGACAATGCCCAGCTTCGATCGCCACCTGATACAACCCGGCCAGAAGATTAATCTCCGCAAAACAGAGACTGATGGGAAAGCATTTGCAAAAGACCGTGAGCGGTGTGAGAAAGAACTCGTTGAGTTCCGGGAACGAATCGTTTCGCTCGGTGAAAAACTCTACGCCGAAGGACGTCAGAAACTCCTGATCGTTTTTCAGGCGATGGACGGTGGCGGCAAAGACGGCACGATTCGCTCAGTAACCCAGGGAACAAACCCACAGTCGGTCGAAGTGACTTGCTTTAAGAAGCCCAGCGAAGAGGAACTGGCACACGACTATCTTTGGAGAATCCACAAAGCTGTACCTCCCGCAGGCAAGATCGGGATCTTCAACCGCTCACATTACGAAGACGTTCTCGTGGTGCGAGTTCACAAGATCGTTAAAGAAAGTATCTGGAAGCCTCGTTACGGCCAGATCAACGCATTTGAAGAATTGCTGGCCAGCTCAGGCACTCGTATAATCAAGTTCTTCCTCCACATTTCGAAGGACGAACAAAAGCAACGTTTTCAGGAGAGAATTGATGTTCCTGAAAAGCGATGGAAGTTCGACCCGGCAGATCTTGAGAAACGAAAGCTCTGGGATGACTACGAAAAGGCGTTCGAGGATATGCTGGAGAAATGCTCGCCCCCTATTGCGCCATGGTATGTGATTCCGGCGAACCAGAATTGGTACCGCGACTACGTCGTTGCAGGCATCATCGCTGAAACTCTGGCCGACATGGCTCCAAAGTTCCCGGATCCACCAGACGTCACAGGCGTCGTGATTGAGTAGTTTGCAGAGACACCTCAAAGGACAGCAAGGCCCTCTACAACACAGGTTGCGATGCAAAGGTCGCACTTCCGGGACTGTGCGATCGCCTATAAATGGAACGTCGCGAGAATCAGTTGAACCAAACCATAAACAGGAAGAAGTTCCCGTCGAAAGCGTTCATTATTCTTCGCCAGGCACCAGCATCTGTTCGTTCGCCTTTTTCAAGAAAGGGCTGAAGGCCGGTTCCCTGAAGCCACAGAACAAGATCCAGTCGAGTGGGTTCCAGGAAAACCTTACGAAGGTTAATCCCGAGCTCGGGATGCTCAGGGAAGTTACCATCGAAGAACATGGCTCCGCCTTCAATCCCGCGCCAGAATGGCAACAGCTTTTTTCCCTGCAGGATGGCGTCGGCTTCGTCAAGGAATGCCTGCCATCCCAAAAGGTTTTGCTGCGACACACGAAGTTCGCCGAGCGCGGCAGTCTGGCGAGGATTTGGAAGCCATTCTCGATCGTTGTCTGTTTCCGCATTGATCAGCTTCCATGACTCACGACTCAGACTGATGACCGACTCCAGGTGGCCAAGCGCCACCTTCATTCGCTCGGGCTCAACGCACTCGTAGTTCACGGTATGAATCAGGGCGATGACATCCAGAATGTTCTGAGAATTGAAGCCATTGAATGGCCCGGTTCCCTCGGCCTGCAGAAAATCGTGCGGTGTCTTCACACTTGGGTAGAACAAATGAGCCGTCCGCTCAAACTGGTCTTTCCAGTCATAGGCCAGCACAATCTCGCCCAATGCCGACATCACATGGCAGTAGCCACGCAGCCACAAGACATCTCCATCATCAAACGCAATCACCAGCTGATTTACAGCCGGGTCCGCCTCGGCAGGACGACCTCCGCTACTGAGAGCGTTAAGTATATTCCAGACGGATTCTTCATCGGTGCCAACGCCGTCGCCGTCAAGATCAAGCCGGATCTGTCCGATCTTTAGAGGCAGCTTGAGACCAGACGACTTTATACCCGCCAGGGTCTTTTCAGCTTTACCCAACCCGGAGATAAAGTCCTGAATCATTGAGCGTGCCAGCTCGTACGAAATCTGTTCCGGCTTTTCATTCTCCGGGATCGGCAATCGCATAAAAGGGATCGCGCGTCTCCGATTTCCCAGCAGACCAAACCGATACTGGCTCTGTCCTAACGACTCGATCGCCTGAAAGAATTGAGTCACGCCCAGACCAAACTGAGAGACCCCGTCCGCCGGATCAGCGTCGACAGCAGCCTGCATCGCAGCGGCACCTTCTGCAAGCCGACCTTCCAACAAATACTTTTCGAGATCAGGAGGAGCCGCCAGCGCTGGCTGAAATGTCCCCAGAACACCGGCGACTACACAGAGGAACAAGCATCGCTGGAACATCACAAACTCCGATTCAAAAAACGCGCATCAGTGCAAATCCGGGTACTCTACCAGATCTGCCACCAGGGCTTCTTCTTCACAGGTGGAGTCAGCGGTCGCGGCGGCAAATTGCCGGACTGCAGGACAACATTCTCGGGAAGTAAGACACAACTCAGCTCACCTTCAAGCCCTCCCGTTGTGTCTGTTGCAATCAGCCCGTTCCTGAACAAAACCTCCGAAACTGGAACATGCCCCATCACAACGGTAACCGGTGAGTCCATCGGAGGCCCGGCATTGATGAAGTCCTTCGAATACAACCACGGAGGATGGCTCAGACTGAAATCACGTTGGCGAAGAATCTGAACCTGTGTCTCGAACGGCATGTTCCTGTCGAGCCCGGCATGTACGAACAGGTAGTCTCGATGTTCGATACTCCACGGCAGATCCGACAGCAACCGTCGATGTTCATCCGGCAGAGCTTTTCGCAATGCGTCAACATCGCGATGCGGCACACCATAGGACTCAAACGTCGTGTGAGAATCGTAATGATTCGTCCAGCGCTTTTCGAAATCTACGTAGTCGGGTTTTTCAAAGAGCCCGAGTGTCCCGGCCATCGCTAACTCATGATTGCCACACAGCCATGTGACAAACTCATGGTTCTTCGACAGATCGCAGTACAAATCAACAGTACCTGCGGGATCGGGACCTCGATCGACAAGGTCTCCGATGAAGACTATCCAACGACGATGAATATCGGGCAATCGCGACAATTGCCCAATAATCTGCCTGAGCTTGTCCGTCTGACCATGGACATCACCAATCACCGCAACGGGTCCATCAATACGTTGGGGAACAGAGGGCATGAGACTCTTATCTGATTAGAATGAAATCGCGTCCGGCAACCTGAAGTCGAGAAACACTAACCACGCTTCAAATCACGACGGGAGAGGGACATTGAAGTACGTAACTGGTGCAGGGTGCGAAGCTCGTTTTGAAGTTCTACGACCCGCAATGTTAATCGACCGCTGGTCAAATTTCAGCTGTGCACTTCAAGGAGTTGAGACCAGACGAAATCCTGCCATTAATGAGATCCTCGTCCGGATACGAAGATAACATGGGCAGTCTGAAGCCACTCTATCCCAGCCACTTCTATCTGTCCGGTTCTCCTGAACTGCAATTACGATGCTGCCATGCACTGAGCCATTTCAGAGGAAGTCCGATGTCAGAAATCCAGACGACTCCCGTGAACTTCGAAGCAGAGTCGTGCAGGAAACCTGTTTTCAAACCCACAAACGTCACTGTCCAGTCAGCTCGTACACAAGGTCCGATCACGCAACCAGTATCGCAATCGAATCCTGTTGGAATGTCGACAGCAAGCACCATGGCACAAGAACGGTTAATCTGCTCGACAACCTCTGCAAATGGCGAGCGAAGCTGACCCCGAGTTCCAGTACCCAGCATTGCATCCACGATCAAATCCTGATCCGACAACGAGATAATCAACTCCCGCAAAGTGTCTGGTGAAGGTTCCTCCGCCGGTATTCCACAGTTCTGAAGAAATCGATAGTTGTGGGACGCGTCTTCCGATAAGTCCTTTCCATTTCTGATCAGACAAACTTTGGAGGAAATCCCGCGCGCTGCCAGAAGACGAGCAATCGCAAGTCCATCACCGCCATTATTGCCAGGGCCGGCAAGGATCGTGATTGATCGCCAGTCTCCGGCCTGCTGAATTCGTTCACAAACACCCCTTGCTGCATTCTCCATCAGCAAAAGTGATGGGATTCCTAACTCTCTGACAGCATCCTGATCAACTCGGCGAATTTCAGCACTGGAGAAAACCCGAAGCATAATTTCGCCTCTTCGATCACGATGAAAACACAGAGAAAGTCACCCCCTTCCAGAATAACGAAGCTCTTCTCAAGCTGCTAATCGTGAGCCACTGGAGCATGAATGTTAATCTCGGGGCTGCCTGGATTTGATCTCTGACCTGATTCTGAGATGATATTCCGAGTGTCATTGGCGCGTGCGCAGGAATGGATTCGTGATTTCTTATCGAGCCCTCAAGAAGCTTATCGGTGAAAGCAGCCTGGAAAGAAAGTGTCGCTTTCTTTTCGGATTCGCGCTGCTGTTCCTGATTACCGCAAGCTTCTGGCTTTATGCTTCCAGAACTCGCCGACTGGTCGAATACCAACAATTGCTCCGAGCGCAAATGATGGTGTCGCGAGTTCTGCAGTTGGTTCATTACGCCGCATTGATTCCGACAGCAACCGATTCCAAACCTGCTCAGTCCACTGATTCTTTAGCCACTCCACCAGGTCAAAGCGATCCGAATGATGAGGCCGAGGCGGTATCGCCGGATCCTTCGAATACGGACACTGCACAGAAGAATTCGGTCGTCGACCGAGCCCTTCCGGAGAACGTCGTCCTGTTCAACAAGACGATGAGTGACCTTCCGGGAACCTCGGATAAAACTCTCTGGGGACTCACTTCTGCAACCGACGAGTTCCCTGACAATGATGATGGGTTTGAAGCTAGAAGAAGATTTCTGGATGAGGAATCGCCGGAAGATGAATACTTTGTCTTTAAGCCGGCCGAGGGAGATAGTCCGCGTGAACTCGTCTATTTTGCCGCCATAAGAAATGTAGAATCCTGTCGAGCTTGTCATGTCTCGGATGGCCGGAAGGCTTTAACAAATCCGATCGCCCACGAGGATTCTGAGAGTCGTTCACCGACAACTGAAACAAGGGAGACAAGTGACGGAGCAAAGGAGCAGGGTGCCGATAAATCCAAACCGCCGCTACTTAGCATTGCCAGAATTCAGATTTCTCTCGAAGCTGTTGATGCTCAATTGAGCCGCAACAGAGCCATTCTTCTTGCCACCGGAATCGTCACATCTTTTCTTGCCATGCTCGCGGCCTATGCGATCGTGCGATACATCATCGTTAAGCCGGTGCAGCATCTCAAAGATGTCAGCGATGAAATCGCTCGTGGCAACCTGAATCTGCGAGCAGACATCAGTACCGGCGATGAATTTGAAGAACTCAGTCATGCATTTAATCGCATGCTGAGGCACATGATGACCGTCAATGATGAGCTTCGATCACTGAACGACAGCCTGGACGGAAAAATTGATCAGCTCGCTCAGGCGAATATGGAACTCTTCAATAACAACAAACTGAAGGACGATTTTCTTGCGACTATCAGTCATGAACTGCGAACACCTCTGAATAGTATCCTTGGCTTCAGTGATATCCTTCAGAGCGCTGCGAATCTGGATGAACGGCAAAAACGATACGTGCATAACATCCAGACATCGGGCCAGTCCTTGATGGTGCAGATCAACGATCTGCTCGACCTTGCCAAAATTGAAAGTGGCAAGATGGTTCTTCATCGCACTGAAGTTCAGATCGCAGATTTGCTGGAACTTCAAATGCAACAGATCATGCCGCTGGCGGACCGTAAGAACATTGACCTTCGTATCGAGCCGCCGCCACAACCGCTTCCGCTTGTCCAGCAGGATAGAAGCAAGATCAACCAGATCCTGACGAATCTGCTGTCCAATGCCATCAAGTTTACGCCCGAAGGTGGTCGAGTTCGAATCGCGTCGCGCCTTGCAGAACCCGAGTTTATTGAATTCAGTGTTGAGGACACCGGAATCGGCATTCCTCTACAGGAGCAGGAACATATTTTCGAAAAGTTTCGCCAGGGCTCCACGGGTACGGGAACTCGCGATCATGTGAAACGAGAATATGAAGGGACGGGCCTGGGACTGTCAATTGTGCGTGAGCTGGCTCGTCTGCTTGGAGGAGATGTTTCGCTTCGCAGTGAGTTTGGGAAGGGCAGTCTCTTCAGTGTTCGCCTTCCCATCGTCGCGCCGGACAAGAAGAAGATGGAAACGATCGAAACCGCCCCCGAGACGCGGCCATCTCCTGCAATGCCCTTAATCACCACCGTCGACCTGATCGCTGCGACTGGTAACGAAGACCTGATAAAAAACGCGGTATCAATCCCACTGGACGTCCAGTCAATCTGAAGTTGCCAGCGTAGTTCCAGAGAAATTCGCAACCCGATTGCGCAGAAAATGTGGCCTGCGAATTCGATGATTGATCCTGTTCAGAATCCTGCGAGCCTGTTCTGTTGGATTGCGAGAAACATCGGCAGAGAAGCCGACAACATCACCGATCCCAAAAACGCCGCTGCACCAGGTCTCAAGACTTGATGCACACCAGAGCCGCCCCAGTTCATCGGGCTCAACGCCGACTTCTGCCAAGCCAAGATGTTCTGTAAAACCAACGGACCGCCGAAAATCGATCACTTCCTCGCTGCGACCTGAACTTGTTCGCTTCCATGAATACTCCTCAACGTCAACATCATTCTGGACCTGTACACCGGCCGCCAGTGCCAACTCATACAGCGCACATTCCGACGGACCAGTACTTATCAATCGAGAGGGAACGCCGAATAGACTTACCAATGCAGCGAAGCCCGCCCCCAGTTGATCTCCCCCGAAAACCGTCAGGAAATCAGGAAAAGCAGAACCCGACAAAAGCGATTCGGGCCGGGAGTAAGGCAGCAGCCCCAGCGGACGATGTTTGGGCGTTCTTCGTGTGCCGCAACCCACAACAATATTCTCTGCATGAATGACCGTACGACAGCAGTTCATCCCCTGCGTGATCACGACACTGTTGCGGTTTAACAGTCTGGCCTCTCCCAACAGCACGTCGACTCCAAGACGCCCGAAGATCTCCATGTAATCCATAACTTCCGAGGTCAGGGCGTTGGACAGTAGTCGCTTGACCAAACCTGGTGATCCTCGCCGAACCGAACTTGAACGTCGCTGGGCAACTCCATCATTCAAAATTTGCTCGATCAGACGCCGCAAGGCAATGCCCATCATCCATTCAGAGTGACGCTGTTCCGGAAGCACAGCGAGCACACGCTTGCCAGCCGATCCAGCCATGCACACTAGTTCCAATGCCGCTTCATCATTCCCAATCACAGCGATGTCATATCGCATGGCAGAACTCCCCATAACTCGCATTCATCTGTGCTGGCAGAACAAGTTGTCAGCACATTCGGTAATTGGCGCAGTAGAGTTTGATGAACGCGCAGTCTGAGAAACCTGATCGGTACTTTAGGGATCAGCACACGAATACAGTTCAGGCAAATTAAGTAAACAGAACACGACACCTGCGAAAGTAGCGATTGTTTCGATTCTTCCACCATGACAGAAGTCGGCGAATTTCGGCAAGGAGAACCGGAATCCCCACCGGGAGGATCGTAACAAAACGCCTAACTCGTAAAACCAGAGCTCTTATTCGCCTTCTATCAGGCCGTTGTAAGGGTCTACCAGCAAGTCCAATGAACGTTTCTGCGATCAAGCATCGCGACCTGACAACAGCGCCGGAAATACGGTCGTAAAGTCGGTTCCATCATCTTCGAAACTGCTTTTGCAATGATAGACGCACACCCATGACGACGGACTTTTCGCAGTTCACACGTATTCCATCCTTACCAACTGTCGCGATTGAAGCGTTGAAACTGTTTCACGATACGAACAGTTCCAACGAGCAATTGGTTTCTGTGATCAGAAAGGATCCCGCGATGGTCGGGAAACTTCTGAAGGTCGCAAATTCATCCAAGTATGGGACGAGAGGTGAAGTAACAGATCTTGGCCGTGCAGTGATGCTGATGGGGCGATCTGCGGCAGCTCCATTGGTTTTGAGTTTCTCCCTCGCGAAGCAGTCCATGGAGAATTCTGACCATCTGGAGCATTACAAGCGATTCTGGCTAAGATCTTTTGTGCAGGCAACGGCAGCTGAACTGCTGGCATCACAATATGGCTCACCAGCGTTCCGGGGCGAATGCTATACGACAAGTATTCTTGCAGGCCTTGGCAAGTTGGCATTGCTCAAGGCAGAACCAGTCAAGTATCTGGAATGCCTTCGCAAGGCCAAAACCGAGGGCATTCCCCTGCCGCGCGTGGAGCAGGAAACCTTCGGATTCAATCATTCCAAGCTGTCCTCGATCCTGCTGCAGCAAATGGGACTTCCTGAACGCTGCCATGCTGCAATTCGAGGCATTAACGATCCAAACATGGCTGCACCAAGGTCCGGCGCGGAGAAGCATCCGCTGCTTGAGGTAACTCGACTGGCGGATGCTGTTGCAAGCCTCTTGTGCGACGAAACTCCAGCGATCTCTTTGATTCATCTGGAAGAATCGTTGGCAGCATTTCAGTTGCCCAAACAACTTTCAGTCGAAGAAGTTGTGAGAGGTGTTCAGGAACAGCTTGATGCCACCGCCCATTCCTTCGACATCAGCCCGGATCAGCTGCCGTCAGCCAGTGATCTGCTGCAGGATGCTCTGGAAGAAATGTCTCGGCTCGCCGACCTCGCGAGCCAGGAGAACAGCTCTCAGTCGATCCCAATTGAATTGCTCGAAGAAAACGGTCGGCTGAAGCGTCGGGTCGCAGATCTGCTGCATGTGTCGAGAATTGATGCTCTGACGGGAATCTGTAACAGAGCCTATCTTTTGCAGGAGCTTTCCGAACGAGCAGCTTTGCATCGAGTTCGTGGCTGGTCTCTCGGCATGGCTGTTATCGATATTGATCACTTTAAGAAGATCAATGACACCTACGGTCATCAGGCCGGAGATCAGGCCCTAAAGGTTGTCGCTGAGACCCTTAAGAACACCATACGCGATTCAGATATCGTCGGTCGCTATGGTGGGGAAGAATTCGTTGTCCTGCTGGAGGATTCAAACGCCGTCGGACTTGCAGTCGTCGGTGAACGACTGAGGAGCAAGATTCAGGAATCCGTCTGCGTGTTCGAAGGCAAAACAATCCCACTCACCGCAAGCGTTGGACTGGCCGAGGGCAAAGTGGTGGGCTCTGAACAGGAGTTTGGGGAAAAACTTTTCGCCGCAGCAGATGCAGCCATGTATCGAGCGAAACACTCAGGACGGAATTGCTTTGTCGTCGATTCACTTGTTCAGGAAGGCGATTGCCTGCGAACATTCGAGCGGAGTCGATCGAAACCCGAGTTAGCAATGGCCTGATTGCGATGTGCTAACATAGAGTGCGATCCGGTGATCAATTAAAAGCCCTCCGTCAATGAGACGGAGGAGCTTCCCAGCAACACCCCCGATCGCAGAGAAGAACAAGCCTCTGAATGACAGTAGGATCGCGTTCAATGCGTCCCCGTTTTTCTGGACTACGGCTGCTTTTCCTCGCTTGAGCCTGGTGCCGAGGCCTGATATTTCTCAAGACCCGCAGCCAGCTGCTGCTTTTGGTTGGGATCCGTAGCGGCCTCCACAGCCTTCTTCTGAAAAGCAATCGCATCTTCAGCGCTTCCACGGCGAAAATGAACACGGGCGAAAGTTTCAAGAACAGAGATATCCTGTTCCTTTGTCAATTCAGCGGCTCGCTGAATCGCTGAAAAGGCCAGGTCGAGATCAAGGCCTGGGGCTTCCGTTGCGGTGGCCAGCATCCAGGCGACATCGTCGAGAGCCCTGACATCATCACCGGCACCATCTGCAAGTAACTTTGCTGACTTATTTGCTTCTTCAAAGAGGGGAACCTGCATCGCAATCTTGAAGCGAGTCTTCAGGAGCATGCTGTTCCCGGGAAATTGTTTGAGCAGATCATCAACCATAACAATAGCGCCCGGAACATCTCCGGCTGCCATTGATTCATCGATTTCGGGGCCAGCTGTCCTGAGCGCTTTTTCCAGGGCTTTGGATTCCAAAGCAGACTTCTTCGCGAGTGCCGAATCCCAACTGCCGTCCACAATCTGCTTCAGTGGCCCGTCGATCTCAACCGGATGGCCAATCCACTCGACACTTCCGGACTTGCCAACAATGAATGCACAGGGGATTCCACCCTGGCCAGCAGCATCCATAAACCGCTCATTGGTTTTTCGTTCATCATCGAGAGCAATTCGATAAGTGAGAACATCACTCCAGGTCTTGTCGCCCTGACCAGCCAGATTCCCCATAAACTCTGTCACGGTAGCATCGTCTTCTGCAGTGACGCCAATAAAAATCACCTTGTCGCCGTATTCAGACTGAAGCGAAGCAATGTGAGGCATGCTCTTAAGACAAGGCCCGCACCAGGTCGCCCAAAACTCAACGACAAAGACCTGGTCCGGAGCATACCCGGCCACGGGCTCCCCTTTGATCCATTTAGAGATGGCAATCATGGGCGCCGGATCACCAATGACCAGTTCTGTGGGATCATCGACAACTCCAGTTGATCCCTCAGAATCAGGCTTGGCAACGTCAGTTTTCATATCGCCTTCTGACTTTGGCGCGTCATTAGACGTCGTCTTTGTTTTGTCTGATGGATCGTCGACAATCTCAGCAGGTTCCTCAAGATCCAGCTTAGCGACGTCAATTTTCTTGTCGCCATCCGACTTCGGCCCGTCCTTTGACGTGGTCTTTGCATTATTCGATCCTGGCGGGGGTTCCACATCCGTACAACCAAGGAAAACTGTCGAGCACACAAGGAGCACCGCGATGCTAAACAAACGACATCTGGAATTGAGCAAACCCATGAGCAACGCCCCCGCCTAACACGGCAAAAGAAACACATCACCTGAACCAGACGCGGAAATGACATCATTTCGGTGCAGGTTTCGTTCATCGTAACCATTTGCCAAAATTCGGCTACTGCAAACTCCGACAGTGGTGCCCGGAATACGGCTTGACGCTATAACCAGCCGCATTGGCCGGCGGTCAGGCCTCACCGACCCCATCTTCAAAGCTGGGTTCCCGGATTCATCGGGAAAGTCGGACTGCGTTTTCGACAACTCGATCCCCCCGATGGAGTGAACCAATATGACTCGTGTTCCCAGGTCAATGGCGCTCTATGAGCGCGCTCTCGAACTGATTCCAGGGGGAACACAGTTGATCAGTCGACGCCCCAATCGAGTTGCTTACGGCGTCTCACCGATCTATGCCGTGAAAGCCAGAGGAGCCAGATTCGTTGATGTCGACGGAAATGAATACATCGACTGGATCAGCGGCATCGGCGCTATTCTGCTGGGGTATGCCGATCCAGTCGTTGACGAAGCCGTCAAGGAGCAGATCTCCCGCGGTACGATGTACTCCGTCAATCATGAATTGGAGATTGAACTGGCAGAGGAGCTTTGCAAATGCATTCCCTGCGCAGAGATGGTTCGCTATGCCAAATCTGGTGGTGAAGCGTGTGCGATGGCCGTCCGGATCGCTCGCGGCGCGACAGGACGAGATCTGATTCTGTTCTGCGGCTATCATGGCTGGCACGATTGGTACCTGGCCGCAAATCTCGCTGAAGAAGCGAGTTTGAATTCTCATTTGTTTCCTGGAATTGAACCAATCGGTGTTCCCAAAGCTTTGGCCGGGACCGCTCTTCCATTTGCCGGAGGAGACCTGGCTGCCCTGGGAGAGTTATTGGATCAACACAAGGGTCGAGTCGCAGCGATCATGATGGAACCTTTGCGATCCGAAGTTCCAGCACCAGATTATCTGAGTGGCGTTCAGAAACTCGCCACAGATCATGGAGCAGTTTTGATATTCGACGAAGTGTCCGCTGGCCTTCGATTTGGAATGGGGGGCGCTCAGGGATATTTGGGAGTAACGCCTGATCTGGCGGTGTTCGCCAAGTCCATTTCCAATGGATATCCCATGGCCGCTGTTGTCGGTCGGCGAGAAATCATGGAACCGGCCTCCCGTATGTTTATCTCCAGCACCTACTGGAGCGACACCATTGGATTGCGAGCAGCGCTGACAACATTGCATGAGGCTCGACGTCGAAATGTTTCAGCACAGCTGTGGAAGTTTGGCGCAGAGCTCAAGAGTTCTTTGAATGCCGCCGCCGTTGCTTCTGGACTCTCCGCGGAATGTACAGGGATTGATGTTCATCCCGCGATGCAATTCAAAGTTCCGGATGAAATACGAAGTGAAGTGACGACGTTGTATATTCAGGAAATGGCCAAACGAGGCTGCCATGGCTACGCCTCGTTCTATCTCAATGCAGCTCAGGGGAAGTCGGAACTTGATCAAACGACTCAGGCCGCCAAAGAAACCTTTGCGATCATTGCCGACGCGATTGCCGCAAACAACGTCGCCACAAAACTGGAATGCTCGCTTCAAAAAGACGCCTTCCGCCGTCTTGTGCGATAACTCAAAAGTCACGAACTGGAACTTACTGAATAATGGAAACGGAAAAAGAGCCGAGTATTCGGAATCTCGGACCTTCACCCACCTGGTATCGTCGTGATCATCGCCCAGATCTCAGCCGATGGGAGATCCCTCTCTGTGGCGAGTTGACGGATCGCCAGGCGGACTTGCTGGAGCAGGTCTCAGAGGTGCCTCGCAATAGTCGCGGGCTGATGTACTTTGATTCATGCGGCGGCAGTGTTTACACGGGTCTCGCCCTGGCAACGTTGATGCGACTGCGTGGCCTGAGGGTAACTGGTGTTGTGATTGGCGAATGCTCATCAGCGGCCCTGCTGCCATTCGCGGCCTGTCAAAAGCGATTTGTTACTCCGCATTCCACACTCCTGTTTCATCCGATGCGATGGCAATCGGACGAGGATGTGAAACTCGAGGAAGCCACGGAATGGGCAAGACATTTCAAGGACCTGGAATCACGACTCGACACGCTTCTCCAGGAGCTGTTCGGAGTGGATCAATCGCTCCTGCATGGATGGACGCGACCAGGAAGGTTCGTAACCGGAGCAGAACTCGCTGCAGCAGGGCTGGCGAATTTGTTTGATCCTTTCAAAGACTCTGATCCCTGGAAAACGATCTGTGCTCAGTAGACAATGAGCCTGAGACTTTGAAGTCAGAGGCTAATCGCTTCGGCATAAACATAAAACGTTACCACCTCGCTCCGGAGATAATTCATGCAAATGTTGAGAGTTTGCTGCTTTGCAGCCCTGACAATCACTTTCCTTACATCTCCGTCGGTGAACGCGAGTGACAAAGCCAAGTCCAGAATTCTGATGGTGACTCAGAGTCAGGGATTTATGCACGGGAGCGTCAAACGACCAGATGGCGTCGAGCCCGAAAAGAAACTCGCGGTCGCAGAAATTGCCATGATTGAACTGGGACAAAAGACGGATCTCTTTACCGTCGACTGCACTCAGGATGTGGCCGCAGATTTCACAAAAGCCAATTTGCAGAACTATGACATCGTCATGTTCTACACGACGGGTTCTTTGCCAATAGCAGACCAGGATCGTGACTATTTTTTCAAGGAATGGCTCACGGCAAAAGGCCACGGATTCATCGGGTTTCACTCAGCGGCCGACACTTACGGTGACTATCAGCCTTATTGGGACATGGTTGGAGGTACTTTCGATGGCCATCCATGGAATGCTGGAGACACCGTGACGATAACGGTTCATGATCCCGAGCATCCCACGATGAAACCGTTTGGCAAAGAGTTCACTTTCAAAGATGAGATCTATCAGTACAAGAACTGGCAGCCGGAAAAAGTTCGAGTTCTGATGAGTCTTGATATGTCTCGCTGCAAACCTTCTGCCCCCTATCATGTGCCGGTTGCGTGGGTCAAAAGTTATGGTGAAGGCCGCGTTTATTTCAACAACCTCGGGCACAATGAATCCACCTGGGCCGATAGCCGCTATCTTGATTCCATCACCGCCGGAGTCAAATGGATTCGAGGCGACGTTGAGGGTGAATCCACTCCAAATCCGGAGACTTCGGCGAACGAAGTAGAAAAAGCAAAAGCTGCTGCCGCGGCGGCCGCTGCCCAATAACTGGGAAACAAAACCATGGTGTAGGTCTAAAACCGGCTTCAATGGCCATCTCATTTCATGGTGGCACTCGGATTGCTGAGTGCCACGCTGGCGACGCTGATCGTCCCTCCTGATCGATTCATGTGCATCAGTGCACAACAAGGCGAGCGTTCAGGCACATCCGTCCGAGCAGCACTAATGCCTTTTCAGAACCTAAGCGTGTTCCTGTCAGGCAGCTTATTCGAACTTACGAAAGTTAATTGATCATGGACGCAAACTTCTCTCTGTCACGACATGGGATTACCGTTAAGGATGTCTGCCGCAATATTTCTCCGGGTAGCCTGTACGAGGAGGCCATTCGTCACGAACCGGGAACGAGCATTTCTGACACGGGTTGCCTGATCGCTTACTCGGGTGAAAAAACCGGGCGATCCCCCAAGGATAAACGCGTCGTACGACATCCCGAATCAGAAAAAAACGTCTGGTGGGGTCCAGTGAACTTTCCACAGGATGAATCAACCTTCTGCATCAATCGTGAGCGAGCGGTTGATTACCTTAATACACGGTCACGAATTTATTGCGTGGATGCATACGCCGGCTGGGATCCGGACACCCGGATTAAGGTACGAGTCATCTGTGCTCGCCCCTATCATGCCCTGTTCATGCACAACATGCTGATCCGTCCGACAGACATGGAACTGGAAACTTTTGGTGAACCGGACTTCGTGATCTACAACGCCGGCGGTTTTCCTGCAAACCGGTACACAACCGGAATGACATCTCGAACCAGCGTTGACCTGAGCCTGGAACGCAGGGAAGTTGTGCTGCTGGGAACTGAGTATGCTGGCGAAATGAAAAAAGCCGTCTTTACGTTTATGAATTACTTTCTGCCGAGCAAAGACATCCTGTCCATGCATTGCTCTGCGACTTGCGACAAACAAACAGGAGCATCATCTGTTCTGTTTGGTCTTTCCGGAACTGGAAAAACAACGCTTTCCGCCGATCCCAAACGCAGCCTGATTGGTGACGATGAACACGGCTGGTCAGATAACGGCGTTTTCAATATCGAAGGCGGATGCTACGCCAAAGCTGTTTATCTGACTCGAGAGTCAGAGCCTGAGATTTTTGAAGCTCTTCGGTTCGGAGCGGTGCTTGAGAATGTCGTCTACGACAGGTCTCATCATCATGTCGACTTTAACGACACGTCGATCACGCAGAATACTCGGGGCGCATACCCAATCGAGTTTATGCGAAACGCGAAGATTCCCTGTGTCGCCGGTCATCCTACCGATGTGATTTTCCTGACTTGCGACGCATTCGGTGTTCTTCCTCCAGTTGCCAGACTGACGCCGGAACAGGCTATGTATTTCTTCATCAGCGGTTACACGGCCAAAGTAGCTGGCACGGAAGTCGGGGTATCTGAGCCAGAAGCAACGTTTTCGCCGTGTTTTGGCGGGCCATTTCTTGTTTGGCACCCCGGAGTTTATGCCAAACTTCTGGCTGAGAAGATTCGCCGCCACAACGCAAATGTCTGGCTTGTGAACACGGGATGGTCCGGTGGAGCTTACGGCACAGGCAGCCGTATGCCATTGCGGTTTACTCGCGCAATTGTGGACGGCATTCATTCCGGACGACTACAGTCTGCTCCTACGGTACGCGATGAAATCATGAATCTTGCAGTCGTTTCGGCCTGTGAAGGCGTTCCTGCAGAAATGATGCAGCCGCGCCTTTCATGGCGAGACACAGCAGTTTTCGAAGAGACCTCCCGGAAACTTGCCGCTCGATTCCGAAAGAACTTTGAAACATACTCGTCTGAGCTCGGCCCAGAAGTGATCTCAGCCGGGCCTCTTGGCTAATTGCCTTTATTATTTCCTCCCTGCTCTCCGAAGGATCGGCGAATGCCACAGCCCATACATTGCCCAATTTGTCATAAACCGGCGGAGGACTCTCGATCACTGCCATTCTGTAGCGACCGCTGCCGTAAAGTCGACTTTATTCGATGGTGGGATGGCCGTTACGCAATCACGGAAACCGCTGGATCAGGAGAAGTTGACGCAAATTGTGAGGGTTGGGATGAGTCTATGGATGGCCAAACGCCTGTGCGGGAAGAGCATATCCCGAGGTTTTAGAGGTCGTGAAAATAAGGGCGTCGGATGAGTTGGGCGTTCCACTGAAATGTTGGCTGCGTGAAAAGACCGTCTTGCCCGACTGACGCAATCGGAGGCAGCGACAAAACCATTTTGCTTGATCGAATTGCCCGGAAACCAAGCCGTCGGCGGTCGCCGATACCGATTCACGTGACGTTCATTGGCGTTTTTCGCCGATGAGAGAGGCGACATGGTAGGGGGACACCCCGTCGGAAAGTGGTGGCATTCAGGTCCGTCGGGACTGGCGCAGTGGAGGAAAAGAGCGCTGTTCCGTAGGATAAAAAGCCGAAATCCTGTTGCTAGCCCTTATCGAGCCATTCATCATACGATCGCTTATTGAGGCGAGGCATCCGACGCGTTTGACGTCGCGGTGTTGGTTTTTTCCCACGAGTGCGTCGTTCAGCACGGAATTCATGGCGATCGCCAGGCTTCCGTTTTGCAGTTCGGGGTGTTGATCAGGCTCTCCAGGCACAAGGTTTCCCAAAACATGTCAAGCAGTCCCTCCGGTTCCAAAGCCTTTATTGAAGCACTGAAGTCACTCATGAAATCGAACCACTATCGGCGGATCGGGAGGCATTTTCAGCGATCGGGGTTCACGGCCGGGGAAGCAATGGAGCAGCGTGCGCTGCTGTCATCCACGACAATTGGACATGACGTTTCCCAATATGGGGCGTATTCGCCATCGTGGGAGCTTAATAATCCTGGGAAATTTCTTTCCGGCCCTGCTTCGGGTACGCCGCTCTCTATCGCCACGAATTTCCTGAAAGCTCAGGCTCCCAATCTCGGGCTGACAGCAGCGGACATTGATTCGCTCCAGGTTACCGACAACTATAAGAGTTCGGTTTCTGGGATTACGCACATCTACTTCCGGCAGGTTGTCAATGGTGTTCCGGTCCTGAATGCCAATCTGAACATCAACGTCACAAGCAATGGCCGCGTTATCAATGTTGGTTCAACCATTCTTTCCGGCGTTGCGTCGACGACACCTGCCCCTGCGCCGACATTGTCCGCCGTCGAAGCACTGAATTCAATTGTTGACCATCTTGACTGGACGTATGAAGGTGCGCCGACGGTACTCTCCTTTGATACGCATTCGGCCTCCAAAGACACCGTGATTTCTCCTGCAGGAATTTCGATGGGAGAAAACATTCCGGCGTCGCTGAGATATGTGCCTCGAGCAAATGGAAGTTTAGAGCTTGTCTGGCTGTTGAATGTTCAAACAACGGACGGACAAAGCTGGTACGATGCAGCAGTAAGCGCGGTTGACGGGTCGCTGCAAAACATGGCGGACTGGGGGAATGCGGCCGGGTATCACGGATTAGAGCTTCCAAACGAAAATCCGCAGGAGTCACCTCCCGCGTTGATTACAGATCCTCAACTCAGAGGACCATTCGCGTCTCCGTTCGGCTGGCACGACACTGATGGCGCGGCTGGCGCTGAATTCACAGACACACGCGGCAACAACGTCTTTGCTCAAGAAGACATTGATAACGATAATGCAGGCGGTCGACGTCCCAGCGGCGGCACGAATTTGGTGTTCAACTTCCCGTTCAATCCTGCTCAGGACGCTCTGGCGAACGAGAATGCTTCAATCGTCAACCTGTTTTATGTGAACAACGTCGTTCACGACGTGCTGCATGGATACGGTTTTGACGAAGCGTCCGGAAACTTTCAGTTAAACAACTACGGCCGAGGTGGCGTTGGCAATGACCAGGTTATCGCTGATGCCCTGGATGGTTCCGGCACCAACAATGCGAATTTCTTCACGCCCCCGGAGGGAACCCCCGGGCGCATGCAAATGTACATGACCACGTTCACGAATCCAACTCGTGACACCGCGATGGATAACCTGGTTATTGTGCATGAATATGGGCATGGACTGACCAATCGACTCACTGGTGGCCCTCTGAATTCCAACGCGCTACAGATGACACAAAGTCGTGGGATGGGTGAGGGGTGGAGCGATTTCCTAGGTCTGATGATGATGCAAAAGCCATCAGACACTCAAGCTGGCCTCTATTCAGTTGGTAATTACGCCTTTGGTGGGGCCATTAATAATCCCTACGCCGGGATTCGAACATTCCCGTACGCCTTTGACATGTCAATCAATCCGACTCACTATGGTTTCCTGGTGGTCGGGCCGTTTGTGTCACCACACAGAAACGGTGAAATCATTGCATCGGCCCTGTGGGATCTTAACTGGCTGATGATCAACGGCGATGGGCTGTCTATCGCAGGCAAGGGGTACGAGGCAGACATCTATAATGTCAACAGCGGCAAGGGCAACACAGAACTGATGAAACTGTTTGTCCAGGCGTTGAAGTTGCAGCCTGCGAATCCTACGAATCTTGATTTTCGCGACGCCATGTTGCAAGCTGACCTTGTCATGAATGGCGGCGCTAACACGATTGCAATCTGGACGGCATTCGCACGCCGTGGTATGGGGTTCAGTGCCGATGACGGGGGAGATGCCGATCAGGATGTCGTGGAAGCGTTTGACCTTCCGCCGGGACTGATTCTTCAGTTAACTGCAACTCCGACAACAATAGCAGAGAACGCCGGGGCTGGAGCAATCACCGGGACCTTGCGTCGCCCTAGTGCCGCCGTACTGAATCAGCCGCTCGTGGTCACACTGACTAGCGATGACCAAAGTGAGATCATCGTACCGGCGACCGTCACTATTCCTGCAGGTTCAACGACGGTGACATTCCCAATTGACGTTGTGGATGACACCTTGCTCGACGGAACTCAAAAAGCCATCGTGACGGCAGAAATCACTCTCGGTGGTCAGCCGCAAAGGGCGGCTGTGACCATTACGGTCACCGATTTTGAGGGAATTTCCGTTCAGATTAACAGAGACTCGGTTCGTGAAGATGCGGGGGCTGGAGCCGCGCAGGTCACTGTGACACGAAGCAATACCGACACGCAGCCTCCAAACTCATTCCAGATCGTAAATAACACACTGCTTGAAAGCGACGAGACTGGCACATTGGTCACGAGCCGCAGTGTTCCCTGGCCTACAGGAACCCGTCCTTCCGGTCAGAAAGTTCACGATCTTGTGGTGATGGAGAATGGTTACATCGCTGTGTATAACGGGTCAACCGATGCCTACCTCTCAATACTGAACCCAACCACGAACATTTGGCAGCATATTGCTGTACCGGAACTTTCAACGAATACGACGGTACCGGGAGTTGGCGGGATTTCGTCAGTTGGAAATTATGTGTTCCTGACGGATACCAAAACCTCGGCATCCGATCTCAATGGAGTCGTCCGAGTTGACGTAAACACAAATCAAATAACTCGGTTTGCGACGAAATCACCCGGTTATCGGATGTTCGTAAAGGACATCTTCACTGATGGAATCATTGAAGTTAACCCAAAGACAGGGGCTACGATCAACACGTTGCCGATGCCCTCTCAGATCACGTCCAACTTTGGCTTTAACAACGGCCTGGCTTTCGACGGTACCAATCTTTGGTTACTCGCTGGTCCGATTGGAAATGATCAAATTTACAAGATGGACCCGGACACCGGTGCAGTCCTTGAGATTCACAAGCTAGGTGGCACTCAGGGTTGGGACGGATTGGCCTGGCTGAACGGGCTGCTCTATGTTCAGGACGATTTTATTGACAACAGAATTACTGTGTACAACCCAGCGACGCGGCGTGTTGTGAACACACTCAACGTGGGTTCGCTCAACAACATCAACATATCAGGTGGACTTGCCGCAATTACCGGACCTGATCGATTGCTGGCGACCTCGACTTTTGGAGACACAATCTACGAGATCAATCCGACGAATGGTATTGTGTCAGATTCGTGGACGACTGGTATACGGAGCGCGGAAGGCCTCGCTACGGCGAATGGGGAAATCTACATCGGGGCATTCCAGGATGGCCGTCTCAACGTCTTCAATAGATCGGGTGTCTTCCAGCGTTTTGTCGATGTCTCGTTGAGCTTGCCTGAGGGAGTTCATGCCCTTGGCGGTGACAACATCCTGACAATGATTCCTACGGAATTTCAGTACAAGGATGTGTTTGTGGGGCTCAACAACAAGGTTTATGTTGTTGATTCAAGTGGCACAACAGTAGCAAGATTTGATGCCGCCACATTGGCCCCGGAAGCGTTTATCCCTATCTCCAGGCCGGTTGATGCACTGGCAGCTGACGCCAAAGGGAATCTGTGGGGAGCCGGACAGGATGGCAAGCTGTACAAGCTGAACAGTGATGGGGGTGTCCTTCAGGAAACCTCGATTTCCAGCAACTCATTGATCGAT
>JBILXT010000332.1:0-7991 GCA_044378235.1 Planctomycetaceae bacterium | reverse complement strand
GCTGTCGCGCTTTCATAGATCCACTTCTGAAATAACGCCGCTGCTGTCGACTCCGGCTCGGGAAGGCATCGTTCCAGCACCGGCTTCAGGTCATTCCGTGCCATCCTGGCTTCGTCCAGAGTGTTTGATGCATCTTCGATGTCGGCCAGTGTCTCATCGATTTCAGCCTGCAGTTCCTCAGTCGATTTCCAGAAAATGCTCGACACAAAGGACCACATGGGTCGAGCCAGCACGACAGCCAGAAGAATGATCGTCAATAGTTTTTTTGATGACATGATTACACCCCGCCCGGATCTTGCGGATCGCCAACTGGCCGCTCGTTAGTAGCTTTGTCAGCAGTTTCGCCAGCAGCTTCGCCGGTGACGTTGTCATTAACTTCGCCACTGACTTCGTCTGCAGATTTGTCTGTGACTTCGTCAGCAATTTCCTCGGTCATTTCCTCAGCCATTTCCTCAGCCATTTCGTCTGTGACTTCGTCAGTCGATTCATCGATATCTTCAGAAGTCTCCGGGGTTACAGGTTCCAGCTCGATCCGGAAATTCACCTTGAGGTTCCCCGATCCATTTGTCCGTTCGATTTGATAGGGTCTCTGGCGGAAGTGTCCGTTCCGAAGGATATTTTGACTGAGCTCCACGACCGTTTCCGTACGATCTGCCAGTCCGCTGATTTCGATAATCAGTATCCCCGGATCATCTGGCCGCTGATGAAACTGCAGATCACTCAGCTGGCAGCGAGACGTCTCCGGAATGCACTTTTGGAGAATAGAGAAATGCAGTTGCAGATCCGCACGATCATTCTTCCAGAGCTTAACGAAGTCAAGAATTTCAAACACATTCGCATCAGCATCCAGCTGTTCCTGAAGCTGCTCCAGTTCCGCTTTGAGGACAGACAATTCATCCTCCATCGCGCCCACGGATCGTCTGGACCAGACATTGAGGCAAATGCAAAGCAGCGATGCAACAAGGCCGCCACGGATCAGATTGCGTCGGCGACGCTCTTTCTTTGACAGGCACGTGCGTGGTGCAAGAAAATTGAGCGGCGACTTCAGAATGCCTGATGATTCAAACTGAACTCCATTCGTGATGACATGAAGGTAGGCTTCTAACTCCGGATGTTCTGTTCCGGAACTCTGAGACGGCAGAACAGAAACATCTTCGGCCGGTAAACCCAGTTCCAACTGCAGGGACTTCGCGACGGGCGTCCAGTCTCGACCATTAGCCGCAAATCGGATCACAGGGCCAGTCAGCGGTACTCCCGGAACGCTGAGACAGGAAATGGTTCGTATCACTTCTCCGGAAATCACGGAGTTCCGGACGTCCTCTGTCGATTCGACGGGGACACGACGACGCTGGTGCGACAGCAGGCAACCGTGACTCTGAGCAAAGATGTCGATTTTCTCTTTGTCAGGCATCACGATAAGGATGGAGAGTCGATCGTCTCCATGGATTCCTGTGCAACATCCGATCGCAGCGGCTGGGGCGACAAGACTGCACTGCAAGCGCGAAGCCTGGAGGTGAGTTACAACGCTCTGGAGGTAATTGCGGTCAACGCCATGAATCAGCAACAGTGATTGTTCCCGATCTTCCTGAGGCAGCAGTACATAATCAATACTTTGCTGACCTGCGGATTCGGCAAACAACGCCTCGGATTGAATCATAGCCGTTTCGTGAACCTCGCTGGCTCCCATTCGCGGAAGCGGAATGCGAGCAAACGACAGACAATTTCGCGGAAGCAGAACGGCCACTTTGGGATTTGATATCTGAAATCGCTGTAAATGAGTTTCAAGAATCGCGGCCATCGGCAAACGCGTGACGTCATCCAGTTCCTCTGCAGGAACGGTAACAAGTTGTCGGATGCAGAGTTGGCCGCCACGTTGTTCTGCATGAACCAGATGGCAATCTGCTCGCCCTGGCAGAAACAGCAACCACGTTCTCGAAGAACCAGACTTGCGCAGTCTGGACCAGAGCCGTCGAAGAGGATTGAAAGACTTATTCATAACTGCTGCTCAGGTAACAGGAACGCGACGGCAAGTTGCATTAATCGTAGAGATAAAGATGATTTCGTTGTGATCGATGATGGGCAAGACAGGTCGCTGCAAGATTCGAACGGCACTGCGAATTTGCAGCGTGACTTCATCCTCCACCAACTGACTTCTGCAAAGCTGCACGGAATGATGCGTCATCGGGCGGAAGATTCAGTTGTCTCCTCACCACGGGTGGTGAAGCGGTTCCGTCGATCGTAACCTTCCTGCGATAAACTGCCCCCTGCTGAGGTGAATACGCGCAAATGGTTCCGGTGAAAACACTTCCGCGGTCAGTCAAAAACGGGGCCAGCCGGCGCATCTCTTCGATGGTGAGTACACCTTCGGATATCAGCCACAGACTGGCAGGGCCATTGCCGGATTGTTTACTGAGTTGACGGTCGCGAGTTTCCATGATTTTATTCAGCTTGGCTTCCGAAAGGCCCGGCAGCCCTTTCAACAGTTCTCGCGGAGCCGTGTTGACGTTCAGCCGTCCTCGCAACACTTTTGCAGGACGAGTGTCGATCGCTTTATCCAGCAGCGCGAGGGCTGCTTCTGCTCCGTTCCCCGTTGCTTTCCACGGACTTGTCAGCACTTCATCTTTCCCACCAATCACGATGCGAACATTGGTTCCTATCAGATCAAACAGACTGTGAATTTCGAACTGCGGAGCTCGAGTCAAATCCAGTCCGTCAACCGTCGAGTCTCCCTCTGACGGATCCGGTAACGCCGCCTTTCCACGAAGCTGGTCATCAAGTCGACTTTTCACCGATTTTTCCGGTCGCTTCTTTTGAGCACCAGCCGGACGCTCAAGAATTCCCGCCAGTCTGACAGCCACAATAAACTTCGCACCCTCATCCCCCAGTTGTTTCCTGAGTTCTTCGTAGAGTTCAGGAAGCTTTGGAGAGTTGACGATTACGCGATCGGAGGCCTGTGCTGCAGCTTCACCGGCATAGGTGGTCAGAAATTGAGCCCACCCCATGGCTTCGTTCGACGACGGGAGTTCATCACGGGATTTCTGGTTCGGATCGTAAACGGGTTCTGAAAAATCGAATCCGGCCTGCATGCCAAACAGCATCTCCTGCGTGACACCGCGAACATTCAGAAGCTCGGAGAGATCCTGAATCTCATCGTTGGGCGGCAGAACGGCATCACCTCGGGAAAAATAGTAATTGCGTTCCGCACCGAATTCGCGAGGCGTGTCGTCAGCATCAATCCAGTCAAGAAGACTATCGGCCAATGCAAGAGTCATCTCGGGCAAATGCATCAGTTGTGCTCGACCATCTTTGGACTCGCGAGCCAGCCAGTTGATGTCAAGTTTTGAAGACTCATCTTCAAGGCCGAAACGAAACGATGGTCCCGCTCCGGGGCCCCGTACGAACACCGGCGATACGACGGAGTACATCATGGGAGCCAGCTCTGTGCCCTCGTTGATGTTGCTGAACAATTTCGGATTGTTCACGGTGTTGCTGGAGGACCACGCAGTGGACTCTGGAAACGCGGTCAGCCACGTGGTGGCCGACGCGATGCAGGTTCGAGCTGCGATCTCGTTCCGACTTCTAACCGCCAGCGAAAGGTGACAAAGTAATTGCTCAGAGAACTGATACGCCGACAAGGTCCATAAAACCGCAATGACCGCCGCAATCGGGAGCAGGATGCCCTTCCGAAGCCTGGTATGGCGGTGCTTGTCAGTTCGTCGTTTCATGGGAAATGCCCCGGTGGGAGCATGAGTCAAAGTTTAAAGCCGCAGAAGAAGCCCCACATGCAGTCCGAGGTGATCATGAACATTCTGGTCATCGCATGAATGTCTGCGACCGCGAATTGTGTGACAGCAATGGCACACGATCCGAAAAAAGAAGACTCCCTTCACGATGTTCTGCAAACTCGATAGGACATTCCCGCTACTCGTCGCTCGGGTTATCCAGCAGCAGTGTGCTGACATGTTGTTTTGAGACAGCGTTTGTTTGCTTTTTGGAGCGTGACAGAATCGTGACACGGATGGCTCTCGGCAGCGATTGCGTTAAAACCGAATCCCACTCCCTCTTCCAGTTAACGCCGTCATAGAATTCAAAACTAAGTTCCAGCGTTGACTGAGTCAACTTACGGACTTTGACCTCTGCGGACGCCCCCGAGAATTCAGATGATTTCTGTAGTCGAGGGGCCTGCATCACAACCGGTTCCTGCAACAGGGTTCGGTTCACTGAAGCTCGTAGTCCGCTGAGTTTGCTCAACAGACTGGTTCCTGATCTGGCAACGTTGCCGTTACAGAACTCGGTCCATTGAGGCATGATCCCGGCTGCATCGGCAGCCACGACGCACAGTTCCTCTGAATTTCCGTAGAGCAACCCGGGCAGCAGTTCCGTCTGTTTTTCATCCGTGACGGCGACTTTCGAACTTTGAGTAGCGGACTCCTTCCGAACAAGGGATCTCGTTGGATCCGGACATTTGCGGATTCGCAATAATACGTCCTGTATCTCGGCGATAATCTGCGGTCCGGACAGATAGTCCATCGCTTCCGATTGCCCCTGTTCCTTGAGCTTTGCGAACTGAAACAATGTTTCTGAGAACAGGGTGACGATGACGCCGATGATGGCAATGGCCAGCAGAACTTCCAAAAGAGTCATCCCCTTTGCTGAACGAGTACGACACAAAGATCCGAGACTTGTTGCTCGGTTGAGATGTCTTAGTTTCATCGTGGGCTACCAGCCTGTGAGTCAGACTTTTCCTTTGCGATCGGGAAGAGTCTTGTGAGCGAGCAAACCGGCTTTTTGTCATTTGCGAAGAACACAAGAACCGTAACTCTGCCGACGGAAGTAAAAGGACCACTCTCAACAACCTGTTTCCATCGCCAGTCACGATCGGTTTCAAAGACTCCTTCTTCCGATGTCACAGCAGAGCTCTTCCCTGCGAGAGCTTCTGCAATTCTTGACTCGCACATCAAAGCGGCACGGGTGATCCGCTGTGTTTTTTCTGAAGAGTTCAACGCGGTGGTCAGGTATTGAGATGATCCTGCAACAGCAATGGCCAGCACGAACGCCGAGACCGAAACCTCCAGCAGTATCGAGCCGGCACGCCAACACTGCTCCTTTTGCAAACGAGTTGTCAGGGTCCGTTTCATTATGATTCCTGTCGGATTCTCGCCTGCCCGGTGGTTCCTTCCAGATCAACGATTTGACGACGCTTGCCGCTGCGAATCTCTAAAGAGAATGACGTACAGCGACCGTCCGCATGAAACCACAGACGGCAACTGTTGTTCGCTTCACCGCGCGGAAGCGGCTTCTGCCTCTGCTCAGCAATATCAAACACACATTCGCCCAAAAGCGTCTCCCAAATTTCGACGTCCTGATCAAATGGTGAGTCCAGGCGAACGGTTCTATACTTATTCCCGTTTGGCAGGAATTCAATGGCGTGAGGAACCCCTTCATTAGCAGCCTGCGCTGACGCACGACTGAGGGTCAGCACAAATGACTCCACAGACTGGCCTAACTGATTTTGTTCCAGCCAGCTCCAAAGCGCTGGAAATGTCACCGCGGAAATCAGACTCAGGATTCCAAGGACCAGCAGCATTTCCATGAGCGTAAATCCTGAACCGGATGCGATCGCATCTTCGTCAGCAATAAATGCCAATCGTTTCATTTTCCTGCCCCGGATCTCCGCGCCACGGCTTTCTCAAACACGTCGTCATCAGTGCTCTCTTTTCCGTCCGGTCCCACGGAGTAGACTTTAAGTCGAGGTCCGGAATCTTTGGACTGACGACATCTCAGCTCATAGCCCCACGGATCGATCGGCTGTGACTCCAGATACGGTCCGCTCCATTGCGGGTCAGAGTCCTGTGCCTCGAGCAGCGTTTTGATGGCGACATCAGATTTGGGCCACTTCCCGCCGTGATCAATCGCATACATTTTCAATGCCTGCTCCGTGGCCTTGATTGAAATCAGGACAGAATCAGACTGCGCTTTGTTCTGACGGCTCAGAAGGTCGGGCACGACCATCGCCGCGATCGCCCCAAGAATGGCCAGTACCAACAGAACTTCGACCAGTGTAAAGCCCACTCGTCGCGCCGATCTCGTGACTCGGCTTTGCTGACGGCATCGTGCTGATTGAAAGTTGACCATAGACTTCTTCTCCACTGCGTACACTGCAAAAACTCTTTGATTCAAACATCCGATGATCACTAGCCAACAAGGCTTGAAGATCGCAGGATCGGCATGATCAAAGCAAACACAAACAATGCGACGATACTTCCCATGACGACGAGCAAGGCGGGCTCAAGCAGCTTCAACATGGCATCCAGCCGATTTTGAATCTGAGACTCCAGTGAGTCGGCCGCACTCGCCAGAATTTCGTCCAGGCGATTCGTGCGTTCTCCGATGTAAACCAGCTCGCGGTACTCTCTGGGAATCCATTTCACAGATCGCAGAACCTGAGCAAAACTGGTCCCCTTGCGAACCTGCAGAGCACAGTCCAGAACCACATCGTCCAGTGCCGGACTTCCACTCGCACCGGCACAAAGAGCCAGCCCCTTGTCTAAAGTAATTCCGTTTTTCAACAGCGTGCTCAGCAATCGCGAAAATCTTCCCATGGAGATCAGCAGGCCCAGACCTTTCAGGATTGGAAGCGAGAGGCACAATGTCAAAAATCGACGGCGAAAACCGGGTTTTCGCAGACCGACAACCAGACCGCACACAGCAGCAAAGGACATCCCCGCGAAGACCAGGAGGTTATCCCTCAACCACAGGCTTCCAGTCAGCATGATCTCGGTCAATACGGGTAGTTGACCACGTTCACGCAGCCCGGAAAACATTGG
The DNA here is from genome assembly GCA_044378235.1 of Planctomycetaceae bacterium. Taxonomy (GTDB): domain Bacteria; phylum Planctomycetota; class Planctomycetia; order Planctomycetales; family Planctomycetaceae; genus SXXK01. The sequence goes on along the minus strand of JBILXT010000332.1, from coordinate 1,164 downwards.
TTCAAATTTCGGAACGAACAGTGTCGACAGCACCAGAAACATCAGGCTGCTGACGGCAATCAGAAACCCCGGATAGCTCAAGGCCCCCAGCACTCGGGATCGCAGTTGCAGCTGTCGTTGAGTCAGTGCTTCCAGTTCCTTCAGAGCATCGGCCAGAAAAGCTCCTTCAAGGCTCGCTCGAACAATTGCGATTTCAGCCTGTTCAAACATGGCGGGATAGTCCGCCATACACTCTGCAAAGCTTCGGCCGTCAATGACTTCCGCGTGAATAACTCGCAGAATCTCTGCAAAACGAGGATTCGAGGCCACGTCGCCAATCAGCTTCAGAGACTGTGCCAGTGGCATACCGGCCTTCAGCAGCGTGGCCAGCTTGCCGTAGAAGGCACAAATCACGGATCGAGGAACGCGATCAGAGAAGACGCCGCTGGCCGCAGTCTGCTCGGCAATCGAAACTGGTGTCAGGGATTTCAGCGATAACTGGCGAGTCACTGCACGACGAGAAGCCGCATCCAGTGCTCCCTGAACTCGATTCCCGGTCAGATCAATGGCTTCGTAGGTGAAAGTTGTCATGGTGCTCTGTCTCCGTGTCTGCTGTTTCGATTTCTTGTCAGACCACCAGAGGCAAGGCACATTCCATTTGTGGTTTGCGTTGCGTAACCCGCTGTGCCATTCCGAATGCTGAGTCAGTGACTCAGGGAATCCCCGCCTGCGATACCGAAGAACATCGGACGAGAAAACACGGACCGTCGCCGGTCATGTGCAGATTCGAAAAGAACATGTTGGAGGACTTCCCCTCGCAGCATTGCTGTTCGAGTGTGACCAGTGTTTCAGGAGGTGCCTGAGCGACAAAAGCCACAACAAATGATGCCTGATGTCGACAGATGTTTTCCTGACTGTCGGCTCAGTCCTTGCCAGCTCAGTCCGAGCAAAACACCCTTACTCCGAGTCACCGGCAAATTGAGGCCTGATGCACCAAAACACTGATTGACACCTCTTGTTGTCGACCTAAGTTCTCTAAGGATGATTTCCGAAGTGCGTCAGATGTGCCCGAGAACGGATCGATGTTTCAACTGTCTCCCCTGGTCAGAATCGCAGTCGACCGGGGCTTTGTCTCTGCGAGCGAAGTACAGTCCTTTCAGGGACTGGATTCCCAGAATGTGATTG
>JBILXT010000331.1:0-7993 GCA_044378235.1 Planctomycetaceae bacterium | reverse complement strand
ATTTCAGCCGTTGAATTTTACTCAGGATCCGATTCCAGACGGCTACGATCTGATCACATGCAAGTCCGTGCTGCATGACTGGCCCGATGAGTATGCCATTCACATCATGCAGTCAGTCTACAACTCATTGCCGGCTGGAGGTCGCTTTCTGATTTTCGAACGTCAGCAGTGGGATTTTCAGACCGAAGCGATGCCGTACGGATCGTTACCCGTGACGCTGTTTTTTCGCTCGTATCGCAAGCCGGAGTTTTATACCGCTGCACTTCAGGCGGCAGGTTTTCACGGGGTTGAAGTTCTGACCATTCGCCTGGACCTGCCCTTCATGCTGGTCTCAGCGATCAGGTAAACGAATAGGATAAGTCCTATAAGTCCTATAAGTCCTATAAGTCCTATAAGTCCTATATGACCTAGACCACATACTTCTTCGCGACCTTGGCCGCGACAGCACCTGTGGTGTAATAGCCGATTGAAATCTGCCCGACCTGTGTCAGCAGGTCATATGACTCCCAGCGGTTCCAGCCGTAGTCCGCTTCGAGCCACAAGATCAGCTTCGCATAGCTCTCCACGATGGCTCGTTCAAGCGGCAATGCAACCGCAACGGCCATCAGTTCTGTCGGCGATTCAATGCGGGGTGATGGCAGGTTGGCGCCGGGAATCAGGTCAACTCGAATCGTCGTTCGGGCGGGCATTTCCAGAGCTGTTGCCGACAATTCGCCGTGCCCCTGAGCCGCATGAACGTCGCCCAGATAAAGATAACCGCCGGGTACGAAGACAGGCAAATACACAGTGTTGCCTGGACAGACTTCGATCAAGTCCAGATTGCCGCCATGGTTTCCGGCTGGGCCTGTCGAAGGAACTCCCCAGTCCGGGGCGGTTCCGAGGCATCCAAGCATCGGAGCGTAAGGAATCGAAACCTTCTCGCTCCATTCGATCACTCCGTTGCGAATCGGACAGATACGAGTTCCTGGCGGGCAGTCGGGGCCCAACCATTCGGTCAGCATCCTCGGAGCACCCGTGTATGTTGCACACTGGCCGATCAGTGGTTCGATGGATTCAATATGGACCGCCAGAGCATCCCCTGGTTTAGCCCCGCGGACTACAATCGGTCCATTGACAGGATTGCTCCAGGGCATCGCTTTCTTGTCGCGTCGATCTTCGGGCTTTCGCAATTGTCCCGAAAGAGCATCTTCAGAATCGACAACCAGTCGCGTCCCTGAATCAATCTCGGCTCGAGGTGTTGCGTGGCGGCTGAATTCATACTGCAGAGGAAGCGGACTGAGCGGATTCATGAGATTCCTTGACGTTAAAGGCATTCGATCATTGTTCGGGCTCCTTTACTTCTCTTCGACTGGTGCAGACTTCTTGTCTTCACCTTGGGCTGCTTTCGTCTCTGCAGCCTTCAGTAACAAAAGAACCGGTGTTCCTCGAGGAGGAATATGTTCGCTCCATCCTTCGTAAGACTGAGCCCCGTCTGAAGCGGAACTTTCCTCTTTCACATCAAGCAATGCATCACCAAAGTTTGATGTGCAGATAACGTGACCACCTTCTGCCTGATAAAACTCTTCGCCTGTTTCTTCATCTTTGTACATGCTGCTGCCCACGAAGACAAACTTGGCTGTCATGGGAACCGACTGGCTGTCCTTATAGAATTTCTGGATCGCCTGCTGATATTCCTCTTTGTCCCATTTTGACAGCAGATCATCTCGTTCTGCGTCTGACATCGGGCCATACCAGAGGATTTCATTATTGAATCGGTCCCATCGCAGATTGCTGTACGGCAGCTTGAGCCCTGGAGGCGGCCCCGACAGAGGTGCCGAGTAATACCGATGAATATTGCGACGAATCCATTGCTGGACTGGTTTGCGTTGTAGCTCCCCTTTGTCGTCAACCCAGACGGCTTCAATTTCGATTTCCGGCCCTTCCGCTGCCACGAATTTTGGCGAGAATTCAGCGGGCTTACCCGGCTCAAGCCCCAGAGCCAGCAACCCGGTGTGAATGACATAGGCTTTCGATCGAATGCGCAGAATGGTTTCATGTTCACGGTTGCCTTCAGGAACCAGCAACATCTCCAGCAGGCAGTCTTTGCAGGCCACTTCCGTCCGCAGAATCAGTCGTCCACCAGCGACATCCAGCAGAACTGTGGAGTCAGGGTTCAGTGGTGTCGTGTCCTTGATCTCGGCGATCAGCTTCTCCGGCAAGGCTGGAAGTGGTTTCTTCTTTTCGTCGTCCGGACCTTTCTCTGCGACTGGCTTCGGAGTTTCATCCGACTTTGCTTTAGTCGCTGCGGGCAATTGAGCCCGCACTTCGCTTTCGCACACAGCGCTAAGGATGAGTGAAAAACCGACCAGCCCCGACAGCAGTTTCGAATACATCGTTCTCATCGCAAACGTTCTCCAGAGTCGTCTCATGGGAATTCCGCCCGGGCGTAATTCGTTATTGTGCTGACAGAACTTCTCGCACAGAAACGCGAACTGCTGTCCAAATTGGAATCAAAACAGCCAGAGTACCAATCGCCAGCACAGCCATCAGTGTAAACATCAGAGGAATCCACGGCACATCAGCTCCGGTACTCAGCAGATGTGGCAGCATGGCGATAATGGCCGAGATGGCTCCGGAGGCGATGCCAAAGACCAGCAACAGAGAGTTCTCTGCGAGCACCAGCCAGACAATGCGACTCGTAAGAAAACCCAGCGAACGCAGCAACGCAATCTCGCTTCTTCGCTCAATGACATTTCGCAGCATCACGGCTGCCAGCCCAAATGTACCAATCAATAAGCCAAGGCCGCCGAGCATTTGAAATGTCGAAAGATAGGTGTTTTGCACCGCAAGAAAATCAGCCAGACGTTGACTCACTCGCTCCGTATCAATTCCATAAGTCTGCAGAGCCGTCTCGATCGCCGCGGCCGCCTTGTCAGAAGATTCCGCGCTGGCTGCTTCGATCAGGAAATAGGCCGCCCCAGACGTCTCCGGAGCGACTCGCTTCAGGTTCTCATCAGACATCACCAGGACGCCCTGAAACACGCTGCTGTCGAGCATCCCTTTGACGGTCAACGCATATTGAGGGTTCTGTGAGTCTGGAAACAGAATCACATCGCCGATCTTTTTCTTCAGACTGAATTGCAGTGTATTCATATCGCCGATTACCGGAATGGCCGGCAGCGTCAGCGATTTTTCGGCGATGGTATGATCCGCTAATGGCTTCTCAAGTTTCTGCCACGCGTTTTCACCTGGCTCATCAACCGGCGTATCCGCGAATCGAAATCCGCCACGCTGCAAAAACTCTGAAGTCGCTCCCAGAAGTGTGGGCACGGTCGCCTGGAACAAATTCAGACAGCTGGCATCCTGTCCGGGTTTCGTGCGAAACCCAAACACCTTCGTGTCTTCGGGAAGAGTCGTCGCGGGTGATGTGTTCAGCCCCAGTTTGAGTTGCCCGTCTTTCGAATTCAAATCAAACAGCACAGGCTGAGAAGACTCGGCGACCAGCGAAAATCCGCCGTTGCCGGAATTCAGATCCGGAGTTTCCGACACCGGGTTTCTGCGACCCGCTCCTACCGCGACGATCACAAACGCAGCAAAGGCAATCAAAGCCGCCGTCAGCAAACTGCGTTGAGGATTTCGTGCGGCATTGGCCAGAGCAAGACCCATGAGGCTTGAGATCTGCGATCCCTGCACCGCATCACCAGCGCGGCGACGCAGACTGCGGCGTAACCAGAGCAAGCTCAGGGACAACCACGCGAAGCCTCCGAGAAAGAACCCAACGACTCGCCACGACAAGCCACCAAACGCTTCACTTGTTGGGAGCAAACCGGCGACTCCCGCCACGGGCAATGCAATGGCTGCGATCGCGGAGAGCAGCAGCCCGAATGACATCAACGCGTTGACGATCGGACGGCGATCGATTTCCATGTCATCGGATCCAAGCCCCGACAGCAATTCGCGAGGCGATCGTTGTGTGCTTCGACGAACGGAATTCCAGATCACGAGTCCTGACAGAAGCAGCGAAATCGCGCCGGCAATGACCAGTTTCAGAGGCTGCAGGTCGAGTTGTAAGAACTGCGTTCCGATGGCTCCGACCCACCAGGTTGTGAGACCAAGAATCATCAGTTTCGCAAAATACACCGCGAGAATCGCCCCCAGTAAACTTCCAAGAAGTGCAACGGCCAGACCTTCCATCACGAAGAAGCGTCGAGCGCGCTGTTCCGTAAAGCCAATCGCTTCCATCAGTCCAATCTGAGCAACTCGCTGCCGAACACTCAGCTGAAACATCAAAGCCGCCAGAAGGATCGCGGACAGAATCAGAAAGAAGCTGAAGCCAATAAAGAGCCCAGTGAAGTCGTTCGCTCCGACTGATGCCTGAAGTCCTTCCGCACGAATCGGCCGAAAGCCCACGCCCATTTTGATCGGGTTCAGCAGCGATCGAGTTTCATCAGCCAGCCGAGATTGCACGATCTCCATCCGATCTTTGGGCAGGATCGTTCCCTCGGAAGCCACTCGAATCGAGGTGAATCGACCAAAGCGACTGCTCCAGAATTTCTCGGCCGTCGCGAGTGACACAAACGCCTTCGGGGTCGCTCGATGAGCATCCCAGTATTCATCATCGCGGCTGGTGATGCGATCCATCTCCATGTCGAACGGCTGATCCCAGTCCCCGAACGAATCCACGTTCGTCACGCCATCGACAAAAGGTGTCAAATCCTGATCAACGGACAGCGGATCGTCGGCCTTCAGGATGCCTCGCACAGTGAAAGTCTTGTGCGTTTCCGGCAGATCACCATGACTGCCGACTTCGTGCCAGCGAGCATCCACGGTTTCACCGACACTAATGCCGAGGTCAGCAGCCAGCCAGTCAGACAGGATAATCTCATCATCCTTCAAGGCAGGCACTGGCGTTCCATCACTCTGGCGAATCGGTCCCAATGGAGCGGGCTGTTCAAAATCGAGTCCGGCCACGATGGAGTACATCGAGAACCGAGCGTTCTTGTCTTCACGTTTAGAAGCGTTGATTTCATTGGCCAGATAGACCAGAGTCGGTGCGGCCTTCATGCCGATGTTCTCGGCCGCTTTCTGCACCGCCTCGGCGATGGAGTCTTCAAGAATCATGCTGTCGCTTTCGACAGACATGTAGCCTCGATCTTCAATGATGCGAAATCGCAGACCGATGTCTTCTGCAGAGATCGACTTTTTCACGAGCGTTTGCAATTCGTCCGCCGCTCGGACATCGTCCTGCATCAACTGCATCAGACCACTGGCCGATTTCAACAGAGATTGATCAGGACGCTGGTCGCCCCCAATCAGAATCGTGTTGACTCGGGCTGGGCGAGCGACTGGGTTGCGGCGACTGGCGACTCGCTCTTCCAGATTCAGTCGCTGTTGAAATGTTGCCAGCGAAACAAATGCGTTGTACGGCAACTGCTGGGCGGGATGCAGAGAGAATCGTGATGCCCCTGCGGATTCAGCAAGGACTCCTTCCACAGTTAGCACAATTTCAATAGTGGTGTCTTCTCGTTCGCCCAGCAGGCTGTCGCGTGGAATCGACGACGGAAGTTCAACCCAGACGGAGACAGAATCACCAATGACGGCTCCCAGTTCGTTCGCCGTCTTAAAGCCGAGCACGATTCCGGCATCTGTTGGAGCTTTGACTTCTGAAGCCAGCGATGTCTCGTCGCCTGAAGCCGCGGAATCCAGCATTCCCCAATCCGTGGGCTTCAGGCCGAGAACCGTCACAGAGGCCGCGCGACGAAGTTCGCCGGTGGCTGTTTTCTTTTCCACACTGGCTGGAAGCAGCATCGCCGGAGCGGCATGCACGGAACGCAGTGATTCGACGTTTGTCGACGTGAGCGATTCTGAAATCTCATCAGCCAGTTTTTCACGCACGAATCGCGGCGAATGCAGCACATGAGTAATCCCGCCCAGCCGACTCAGTGTCATCTGCCTCAGACTGGCACGCACCGAATCGCCGACGATCAGGGCCCCGCCAATGACAGCTGTCGAAATGGCCACTGCCAACATCACCACAAAGTGGGAACGTCGATAATGAACAATACTGCGCAGGATGAATTGCAACATGAATTGATCTCATCAGGCCGTCAGTCCGTGACGGCAATACACGCAAGGTCAAAACGATGACCCCGGGTGATCGTACTGGAACAATGTCCGGAGGCAGACATACGGCGATACTATAACGGCTGGCGCGGCTCTGTCATGCCGCCGACGAAGACGTCAGCGTTTGGGCTGGCCAGCACATTGCTGCAAAGCAGAACGAGCTGATTCCAGTTGTTCAGCGGAGAGTTCCTGTTCGACAGGAAGATAGCGAGCCTGCTCATACGTGTTGGCCAGCGTTTCAACGGCTGCTCGATATTCCGGAGCTTTCTCCAGAATGGCCTGTTGCACAGTGCGATGCGTCCACCACGACTGTACAGACTGTGCAGACCGCAACGCAAATTCATGAAACGCGCGAACCACGTCGGCTCGACTATTGATGTCAGCAGGCTTGAGTGGTGGACCAGCGAACTGTAATTCTGCAGCCGCGTTTCCACCAAACTTGAAGTGACGGAGCCCAAAGAAGGCAATCGCCATAGCTGCCAGAACACCGGCCAGCACCAGCACTGGAGTAAAGTCGAACTCACCACTGAACGCGTTTGATGCCGCAGATGAGACACTGGACGCACCAGGGCTTCCGGAGTTCGATGAACGTGACGGCCCGGCGAGAATCTCCGAGGCCGATTTGCGGAAGGTGTCGATTATTGAGTTCGATTCACCTGGTGAAGGACGATTCACCGAGCGATCGCCGCGAGATCGTTCCGGAGGATCATTGAACTTGGCGTCTTTGGCGATCTCAACCAGATCATCTTTCAGGCCATCCAGCATCTTTGCCACGGAATCGCTCAGTTCAGGATCCGCCTTCTTCGCAGCCCCTGTAGCATCCTTGATGGCTTTCTCGATGTCGGACGGAGCTGCGTCTGAGTTGCCGGCGATTTCCTGGCCGTCGGCGGGATTCTGTTGTGGCTGTCGAGGCTTCTTCGCTTCTTCTTTCGCTCGCTCAACAAGTTGTTTCAGTGTGTTGCCAAATCCGCGTTGCTCAAGTTCTTTCGCGATGTCAATCGGGGGCTTTTCCGATTTGCCAGTTTCCTGTGACGATGGATTGTTGTTAGAACGATCGGTGTTTCCTGGTCTCAGATAGTCTCGCAGTCGTTGGATGTCGTCAGGCTGCAGCGGGCGGTCCATGGACAAATCACGCGGACTCGAATCAATGGGAACACGACCTTCAGCACGGCGCCGGTTCGAATCTGCGTTGCCAGAGTTTTCAGGTGGATTCGTTCCCGACGATGACCGATCGGCCTGATCGTTTCGCGAACTGCCGCCAGGCATAGCGTCGGGCGAAAGCTTGAAGCTCTTCAACTGCTCCCGCAAAAACTCATCAACATTCGGCAATGCCTCAGGCAATTGATCGCCGTTGAGATTGTCCGCATCCGGCCTGTTGGCCATTCGATTATTTCGGCCTGTCGATGGAACAACACTGTTCGAATCTGAACTGCGTTGGTTATCCATTGAGCCGGATCGATCGAGTCGACTGTTTGGAGAGGGCCGTTCTTCTGGAGGAGACAGCCCCGGTTTCGACTCCTCGGCCACCTGCTTCATGCGTTCGATTGTCTTCTGGAGTTCCTCAAGCTGCTTTCGAGCAGCCTCCGGATCAATTCTCAAACCCTGCGGCGGATTAGAGAGTGCTGAATTCGGAACCGTGAGATCTGGATCGAGGGAATCACCAGCGGGCGCATTCTCCGGGATATTTCCATCCGGCGGCGTATTCGGGCGAGTCAATGGCTGCGGCGAAGTTTCGGGAAACTGCCCTGATGGATTGTTGCTTGTATCAGGCGCCGGGGCGTTTGAGGAATCCATTGGCGGCGACGTTTTTGGCTTCGCATTATCACGCTTTCGAAGTGGGCGACGCGTTGACGGTGCAGTACCGCTGCCGGATGAATTCTTCGGCTCAGAA
>JBILXT010000044.1:0-28710 GCA_044378235.1 Planctomycetaceae bacterium | reverse complement strand
TCATTGGCTCGGGCAGGTCGGCCGATCCCAGCCGATGCCCCTGTTTCCTCAGAATCTCACGCTTCGAAATCAGGTTCGACAACAAATACATGCCCAGACGATACGGTGTCCGCATATTGGTCGCCGGTGCGAATGCTCGGTGACACAGGGAACGAAACGTATTGAACTTCAAACGAGCCCGCAGACATCCGGCCGTCAATTCATCAGCCGTCATGCCCTTTGGATGAAACGTCGCGGTGCCATATCGAAAAGCGGGATCCAGCCACCAGCGATCAAATACAAGCCGGTTCTGTTCTTCAAGCTCGCGATACAGATCCGCCCCCGGCGTTGGAGTCAAGGGATTGAAGTTGGCCAGATAGAATTTATTCTCGATCGCAAAATCGACGGCCGCGTCAAAAGAATCCGCAGTATCCTGATCGTATCCAAAGACGAACGTCCCGTAGATCATGATGCCGGCTTCCTGAAAGACTCGTACAGACGTTTGATAATCGTTGTACTTGACGTTCCAGGATTTTCGCATCTGCACAAGGTTGTCGCGATTCAGCGACTCAAATCCGATCAACGCGCTGATGCAGCCGCTCTTCTGCATCAATTTCACAAGAGATTTATCCTGGGCGATGTCGATGGAAATCTGACACGACCAATTGATCTTCAGCGGGATCAGCGCTTCGAATAACTCAACCGCCTTTGGGATGTCAACAAACAGATTGTCATCAACCAAAAACACCATGCGACTGCGAAGTCGTCGAATCTCAGCCACAACTTCTGAAACAGGGCGCTGCCGAAGTGAATTCCCATAGAAGGCTCGTATCGAACAAAAGTTGCAGTTGTATTTGCAGCCTCGTCCGTACTGCACCAGCGTCAGCGGAGCGTAACGTTTACCTTTGAAGATGCTGCGATCCGGATCGGAGCCAGACAGCGACGGGAATTCGTTCTGTTGATAAAGTCGTCGCAGTTTTCCATTACGAGCATCCTCAACCACCTGCGGCCAGATTCCTTCGGCATCGCCCACGACCACAGCGTCAGCAAACTGCAAAGATTCATCTGGAAGAAATGTCGGATGATACCCCCCCATCACAACGGGAATACCTCGACTCCTGTAGATCGCAGCGATCTGGTACGCTCGCCGAGCGGTATAGGTTTCGACAGTCATCGCCACGAGATCCGTCGGCTCATCGAGCGGCAGATTCTCCAGACGCTCGTCGTAAAACACCGTCGTAACATCCGGTGGAGTCAGTCGTTTCAGGATCGCAAAGCACAGCGGATGCATCGCATCCGAAGAGCGTCCGTCATAAAGATTCGGCCGTATAAATGTGATCTTCATTGACCTGCATCCTGTGACTGGCGAGGAGGTGGTCCGGCAGGCCGTGGCCCCAGCCATTGACGCAGGTAGTGGCGGATGTATCCCGGTCGCTCATCGTCGTCACGAGCATCACGTGGCAAATAATACCAGGAAAGTTCCGGATGCCGGTGATGATTTAAGTCCCATTCTCCATGCAACAACAACAGCGACATGAGTTTGTTATGACGAAGATTCCAGGCTCCTTCGATGATTTCTCGTTTGGAAAACGCATGCCCGATGTACTGCCGTGTTGACCAGTTGAATGAGAAGCATGCATACATCAATAGAACAGCCTGCCATCTCAACTGCAGCAACCAGAAGAGCAGGACGAAGACCGCAAGAGTCAGCAGCAGCTCAAGGCGAATCCACTTCAGATCTTTCGAGGTGATGTCTTTGACATTGGCATTCCCCAGCGGCGGCCCGCTGAACAACTGCATTCCGATAGTTCTCGGCACAATCGCAAACAGCACAGCGCAGACAGGAATACAGGGCCAGAAAAGTCCCGTGAGCGTCGCATACCACTGACAACACTTCCAGAAAAAGCTGTCATGCGGATAGTACAAATCAAAGATCTCGGCGTCGGTTCGATTACGCTGATGATGCCCTTGATGAGTGACTCGGATCATGGAAAACGGCGCGAGAAAAAACACGCCAGTGATCACGCCAAGCCAGTAATTCCAGCGAGCATTCTCATGCAGGTTATCATGCGTCGCTTCATGCAACAGAGCATAATTCGTCAGCATGAGATACGAATAAGCAATGGCGACAAGAATGACTCCCAGAGTGGACTCCAGCCGTGACCCCAGCCACAACAATCCAACAGCCGCGATAACGTCGAGCAATACCAAGGCGACGTTCAGGCGATTCGGAACGGGCATGCCTTCGGGTCGATCGACTTGGATCGACTCCCGATCAGTCGGTTTCAACTGGGCGAGGCTTTCTGTGGCGTGCACGAAATCAACCTGTTCATGCGAATGCAAATCCGTTTGGCGAGCCCGCAGTGTAGTCGCAGACAATCCGACTCACAACGTTGCCGATCCTCTGAAGATTGCTGAACGACCCGCGCCACAGTAGAGTCCCATCGATCATCAAAAAAACGTCCTCTGGCGAGCGGCTGGGCGTCAGCCCTCCGTGTAATTTGTACAGTAATCGATTGCTGGCAAACTCCGAGTCGCTGCAAAAACAGATTTGTGGCAGCGTAATATTCAAGATCTGGTACTTCATGAAATTCTTCAACATCTACCAGTTCCTCGCGCCAGCAATCCTGGTGCCGCTCAGCTACTGGCTGTGGTGGACACGGTACGATCATCGCCATGACTTTGTTCTGCTTGTTCTGTCGATTCCTGTCCTGTTTGCGTACATCATCCCGGGCATCGGAACAAACGTTCTTGGCCTGTGGGAGTTCAATACTCGTTTTCGCCTTGGCAAGTTTCGTCCGCATCACGGTTTTGTCTTCGGCAGTGCGACAAGCATGCTGACACTCGTCAGCCTCAATCGGGCAATACTTCCGATCGAAACATGGGAGTTCGCACGAGCCGGGATTGTGCTCGGATCAGTCCTCGGCTTCTGGAACTGGTACTACGACGTCCGCGCGATCAAGGCAGGATTCATTTTGGTATATAATCGTCCATATGCGGATGGTCTTGGGCCGGAAGCCATCGCCATGGATTACGCTCCGGTTCTTTTCGGCGCGTTTGGACTCTGCTATGGCCTCGCAATGCGTCTGATTGAATGGCAGCTTCTGGAACTGGGCCATTGGCATCGCTACTGGTGGCTGCTCATAGGCTGCAACCTGTTCGTCCTGACAGTTCCGGTCGCGATTCTGATCGCGTTTACTTATCGTCGTTACGGCATCTCGGGAATGAAGCCGCTCAAAAGGGAGACTGAATAATGCGGACATGTTTTCTTCTGGGACTCGGATTTCTACTCGCAGTCAACGCGCCGACAGTTCGAGCACAGGAAGTGGCAACCGAGGACACTCAATCCCAGGCTTCCGTCGACACGAAAGCCATCGACGCCGAACTCGACAAATTCCGCGACGACCTGTTCCATGCGTTTAATACAGGCGACTATCCGGCCATGTTGGAGAAGTATTGCCACAAGGACATCATTGCGACGTGGCAAGACGGAACAACTTCCGAAGGCCATGCCGGAGTCATCGCAGAGTTTGACAAGCTGAAACAATTCATCGACAAGATGACCGTCGACGCCACGACTGACAAACGACTTATCCTGAACGACGGCAATCTGGTCATCTCTTCCGGAGAAATGAAGGACCATTATGAGCTTGGCCGTGGTCCGAGTGTCAACCTTAATAGTCGCTGGTCAGCAACGTTAACCAAAGACAACGACCGCTGGCTACTTGTGAGTTTCAGTGCATCGACGAACGCATTTGATAACGAAGTCGTTTCGCTGTACCTGACAAGCCAAAAGTACACGGTCTCAGCAGCAGCCGGGTTAATCGGCATCGGCATCGGCCTACTGCTTTCTCGGCTGATGAACCGACGCAGCAAGGCATAGGGCTGGATAACCTTCCTGCCGATAGACTGGAACGAAGCAGATGCTGCTATTTGAAGAGCTGATCGTCACCGCAATCGAGTCCTCGAAGTGCCTGCAGTTCTCGGGGCAATGAGAATCGCATACTTTCCTCGCGGAGGACAGCGTCCGAAAACTCGGCATCGAAATGATGTTTCAAATAGCGAACACATTCTGTAACGGCTGACTCCGGAGCACTCGCCCCGGCCGTCATGACAACCGTCTGGACGTCCGCAAACCACTCCAACTGAAGGTCTTCGGGACCATCCACCAGATAACTCGGCACACCCTCCGCGAGACCTTTCTCCAGAAGTCGGCGACTGTTGGAACTGTTCTGACTGCCAACCACGATCAGCAGGTCGGCGGACTTAAGAATGGTTTTGATCGCATCCTGTCGATTCGTCGTGGCGTAGCAGATATCTTCCTTTGCGGGTGACTCCAGGTGTGGGTAACGCTGACGAAGCTTTTCTACGATTGTATTGGCCTCGTCCACGCTAAGCGTTGTTTGTGTCAAACAGGCGAGCTTACCACTATTCTCGAGTTGCAGCAGTTCGACATCCTCAGGCGACTCAACCAGCACGATATTGTCAGGGGCTTCTCCGATCGTGCCAATGATCTCATCATGCCCACTGTGGCCAATGAGGATGATCGTATAGCCCTCACGGGCGTATCGGATCGCTTCAAGATGGACCTTGGTCACCAGCGGACACGTCGCATCAATGACCCGCAGTTTTCGTTCTCTGGCGGCCCGCCTGACTTCGGGAGAAACGCCATGGGCACTAAAGACGAGCGTACTGCCGAAGGGGACTTCATCGACCGAATCAACAAATGTCACACCCTGTTTCTGGAAGCGCTCAACGACGATCCTGTTGTGAACGATTTCGTGGTACACAAAAAAATTTGGCCCCACACAGCGGATAGTCTCATTGAGGCATTCAATGGCCATCTCAACACCGGCACAGAAACCACGAGGGCTGGCGAGCAAAACGTTCATGGGCTTCCCTGATAAATCCCAGCGCTACCGTTCTTCAACCTGGCCTTGCAAAACTGCGCCGCGACGCCTTAAGATCACGCTACAGAAACGAATCTGTCGGTTATTCGACGATTGATGCGGGAAAAGATACCGTGGCTCTAATAATGACGCCAGTCCATCACCTCTACACCAACGATGAATTTGTAGACCGCCACCTACAGGGGACCAGTCGAACCTTTGCTTTGGCGATTCCGTTGCTGTCCGCTGATCTCCGCCGAGAAATTGGGATCAGTTACCTTCTGTTTCGAGTCGCCGACAGTATCGAAGACGCTCCGGAAGGTGATGCGGCGGTGAAGAAGCACTTACTAACCGCTTTGCGTGCTTGTCTCAGCGATTCCAATGTCACAAACGCCAATGTCCGCAATTCAGGGCATGAGCAGTTTTCGACTCCAAAATCGCCGGGGCTCCAAGGACTCTGGCCTGCTCACAGCCCTACGGAATTGCTTCTGCGAGACTTTCCCAGACTCCTGTCCATTTTTTTTGAACTGCCATCACCGATCTCTCAGGCTATCAGAAAATCGCTGACATCAACGATTACCGGAATGATTGGTTTTCTGGACGCCTCCCGGAACCTGCCGAATCAGATCCAGATCCAGACAGTCTCTGATCTTCGTCTCTATTGTTACGCGGTTGCAGGCGTTGTCGGTGAACTTCTCACAGATCTCTTCGTTCTGCATCATCCCGCAGGCCTGAAGGATCACTCAGAACTGCGCCGCCTCTCCGTTGGTTTTGGAGAGTTCCTGCAACTGATCAATATCCTGAAAGATGCGGGGCGCGACGCCAAAAGTGGCCGCGTGTTCATTCCATTTGAAGCCTCCCGCGAGAACGTTCATGAACTGGCGATCGAAAGTCGCAAAGATGCTCTGACTTACATCCGCCTGCTCGAAAAGAACGTTTTCCCTTCCGACATTATTCTCTACTGCCGGTTTCTATACCTTTTAGCAGATGGATCGCTCCAGCAGCTACAGCAGGGCGGCCCTGGCAGCAAACTAACTCGTGATGAGGTGATGCGAATTCTTTCCGAAATCAAGTCTGAATCCGTCGTCCTGCCCGTTTAGAATCCAACGAGACAGGACCACCGAAATTCCCTCGTTCCTGACTCGTATTGTCCCGCACAAAAAAGTTCGGCATAATTTGTACCTCTTGATTAATTCCTCGATGTGACAGGACGCGTAATGGCAAGGATGCCAGCGAACAGGAAGAAGGTCTGCATCGTCGGTGCAGGGCCAGGTGGTTTGGCGAATGCCATGCTCATGGCCCAGGCTGGCGCAGACGTAACATTATTTGAACGCGCCGAACGTGTTGGCGGTCGCTGCGCGGCGATTGAAGCGGATGGATTTCGATTCGATACCGGTCCGACCTTCTTTCTGTATCCACGAGTGCTCGAAGAAATCTTCCAGTCCGTCGGCCGCAATCTCTGGCATGACGTCCCGATGACTCGGCTGGATCCTCAGTACCGGCTTGAGTTCGGTGCCGGAGGACGCATTGATGCAACGCCGGATCCGGAACGCATGCGAACTGAGATCGCGCGGATCGCTCCGCAGGATGCCGATTCATTCGCTCGCTTCATGAACGAAAATCGAACCAAGCTGGAACGCTTCCGGCCGATCCTTGAATCACCTTTCAGCAGCATTCTTGATCTGCTGCGTCCATCTGTGCTGAAAGCTGCCCCTTGGGTTCGGCCATGGCGATCGGTTGCGGGTGATCTGAGCAAAAATTTTTCCGATCCTCGTCTGGTCACCGCGTTTTCATTTCAGTCCAAGTATCTGGGCATGTCGCCATTTCAGTGCCCGAGCTTGTTTACGATCCTCGCGTTTCTGGAATACGAATACGGCGTCTTTCATCCTCACGGAGGTTGTGCGGCTGTCAGCGAAAAGATGGCCGAGATCGCTCGTGACATGGGCGTTGATGTTCGCCTGAACGAACCTGTCGAACAATTGCATTTCGAAGGTCGCAAAGCCGTCGGGCTGAAGACTCGCACCGGCGATCAGATGTTTGATTCACTGGTGATCAACGCCGACTTCGCTCAGGCCATGAAGACGCTGGTACCCGATCATCTGCGAAAGTCGTGGAACAACAAGAAACTGGACCGCAGCAAGTATTCCTGCTCGACGTTCATGATGTATCTCGGCATTGAAGGCCGATACGACCACCTGCCGCATCATACGATTTACATAGCGAAGGATTACGAACGAAATCTCGATGAGATTGATCGCCTGAAGATCCTGTCTGAAGATCCGTCAATCTACGTCCAGAACGCCGGTGTGACCGATAGTTCGCTGGCTCCTGAAGGAATGAGCACTCTCTATGTGCTGGCTCCGGTGACGAATCAAAGCCCGCATGTTGACTGGAAATCTCAGACAACGATGTTTCGCAGGCGTGTGCTCCAGCAAATAGCAAAACTTGGACTGCACGATGTCGAAGAACGCATTCGCTTCGAGAAAATTGTGACGCCGGATGATTGGCAGAATACGTATCAGGTTTTCCGTGGCGCTACGTTCAATCTGGCTCATAATCTGGGACAGATGCTGCATGCTCGCCCGCGAAACCACTTCAACGATCTTAAGCAGGTCTACCTCGTCGGCGGTGGAACTCACCCGGGCAGCGGCCTGCCAGTGATTTATGAGTCTGCTCGGATCTCGGCTCGCATGATGTGCGATGCCCTTCAACTGCAGTTTCCGGAAGCGTCTTCATCGCCTGCGACGTTGCCAATGGCACCACCGGCTCAACGGAGGGCTGCGTGATGGGTCCGGCGATTCTGGGCGCGAAGACAGACCCTTCAGGCGTTCGACTGCGTCTGCTCGCGGCGGATAGCATCAGTGAAGATCCGTCGCGTTCGGATGCTGGCAATGAACTGGCTGATCCTCAATCAAGTGCCGCCACCGGGTTTACCCCGGTGGAGACAGGCCTTTGCACTACTGCAGTTGCAATCTCAGATGCGATCGGCGTAGTGCAAAAGCCGGTAAACCACCGGGATAAACCCGGTGGCGAAAAAGACATCGCGGGTTTGATTACTGAGACGGTTCGATCGCAACTTCGGACCGCTCGTATATCGCAGGCCGACTGGGCTGCTGTTCCTCTGCTGAGTCGTCTGAAGATCCTCAAGAACCTCCGCCTGCTGATCGCCGCCGATCCTCGCACACTCGCTAACACAGTGGACCGTGACAATCTTGCTGAAACGCTGGCGGCTGAGGTGCTGCCACTGCTGGACGCCTGCCGATTTCTGGAGACCGAAGCGGCTCGTATTCTGAAGGAGAAAGCACTCGGTCATCGCGGGCGTCCGATGTGGCTCTGGGGAAACTCAGTTGTCCTGCGGCCGGAACCTTTGGGTGTTGTGCTGATCATCGGTCCTTCAAACTATCCACTGATGCTGCCCGGGATTCAACTTCTGCAGGCGATCACGGCAGGGAATGCCGTTCTGATCAAACCGGCTGCGAATTGTTCGCGAGCCATGCAAACGCTGGTTTCGATGGCGGTTGCCTCAGGTTTGCCCGACGGCTTGATACAAGTGTTGCCGGAATGTTCGGAAGCGGCCACTGAGGCAATTCGCATCGGTGTCGACAAAGTGTTTCTGACGGGCTCAGCAAACACCGGCAGAGCCGTTAGCCGTGAGCTCGCCGAATCAGCGACTCCGTCAGTGATGGAACTTTCCGGCTGCGACGCGGTATTCATCCTCGATGACGCGGACCTGAATCTGGTCAGTGATTGCCTGCTGTTTGGACTAACGCTTAACAACAGCCAAACGTGCATGGCTCCTCGACGAGTTTTTGCAAACCACGAGCAGGCCGATGAGGTCCTGCGACTGCTGAAGTTGAAGCTCGCGACCAGAACCTCGGGGAGTGACCTGCAGACAGCCAGTTCACAACGAGCGGGTCGTTTCGCAGCCATGAAGATTCAGGAAGCAATTTCCGGCGGAGCCGAGCTTGTCTGTAGCTCGGTGACCAGGACCAGCCCGGCAGAACTAACTGGCGTGGCGGTTCTGGATCATGTCACTTCCGACATGTCGATCGCTCAAGCCGACCTCTTTGCTCCGGTGCTGTCGTTCATACGCGTGGAGTCAGCCGAACAGGCTCTGCGGGAAAACAACAAATGTCCGTATGCCTTGAGTGCAACGGTCTTTGGATCACCGGCTCGTTGTCAGCAGTTCGCGCGTCTGGTTCCCGCTGGGTGCGTGGTGATCAATGACATGATCGTGCCAACGGCCGACCCGCGAGTCCCCTTCGGAGGTCGCGGAATGAGCGGCCATGGGATGACTCGCGGGGAAGCAGGGTTGCTGGAGATGACACAAATCAAGGCCATCGTGGCAACTCGTCGTTGGTTCAAGCCGCATCTGCAGTCGCCCACTGCAGCAGACGCAGATGTCATGGAGCAGTTGATCCGTCTGGAGCACGCGTCCCATCCGCTGCAGTCACTGATGGCTGTGCCAAAGATGATTAAGGCGACGATGGAACAAATGAAAATTCGGCGAAGTCAACGCCGCGAGTGACACAGAACAAATAAATGCCCGTTGGGATTTACCTTGGAGTTGTTTGAGATGGTCCGTTTGTCGCGGGCCGACAGCGGTTTGGTGATCGAGTTGCTTAGAAAACCTCTTCGTTTAACGGCGAGCCGCAGGCGTAGGCGAAATCGAGCGACGACGCCTGCGGCTTGCCGTTAAACGACTGGATCAACACCCAGTTGATTCGAGGAACGAATTTGAACGTCGCCTGCTTGTGAAGCATGCAATATTGGTCTCGGAAAGGAACGTCATCATGAAAACTCAATCAGACGTCATCGTTATCGGCAGCGGATTGGCTGGCCTGGCTTCCGCGTGTACTTTGGCCGCCCGAGGATACTCGGTGACTGTGGTCGAAAAGAACGAATGGCTCGGTGGGAAAGCCGCTCTGCTGGAAGACAAGGGCTACCGCTTTGACATGGGGCCGACGATTCTGACTCTGCCTTCTGTTCTTCGACGAGTCTTCACGGAAGCCGGTCGAAAACTGGAAGACTATCTGGACATGGTTCGTCTCGATCCACAATGGCGATGCTTTTTCGAAGACGGAAAACAGTTTGATCTGGTCGAATCGCTGCCGGAAATGAAGAACCGTCTGCGCGACTTTACTGGAGCTGACACGACCGGCAACGGTTATGAAAAGTTCATGGCGATCTCGAAGAAGCTGGACGAGGTTTCTCAGAAGTTCTTCTTCTGGAAGAGCGTCGGTGGCATTGCCGACACAATGAACGTCAAGGAGTCCTTTTCTCTGAACGTCCTGCGAGACGTGCTGAGCCTCCGATTTGGTCGTACCGTGGCCGGGCTGGTGCGGTCGCATATCCCGGATGCTCGAATCGCTCAGATGATTGACCACTTCACACAGTACGTGGGTTCGTCGCCGGAAGCATCGCCAGCGGTGCTTTGCGGGATTGCTCATATGCAGACAGACGAAGGGATCTGGTATCCGATGGGCGGAACTCGCGCGGTTCCTGAAGCCATGGTCCGGCTGGGGCGAGAACTGGGCGTCAAGTACATCACGGGCCATCAGGTGAAGTCGATCGATTCGCAGTCAGGTCGCGTTGCTGGAGTGACTCTCGACAATGGCGAAGTGCTGAAGGCAGAAACTGTCGTCTCAAATTCCGACTGTGTGCGAACCTGCGAAGAGCTGCTGCCGAAGAAGGTCGCCGACAAGTTCATGTCAAAGCGAAAGTTTGAAGCGGCCTGTTCCGGAGTCGTGCTGTATCTGGGGCTTCGTAAAAAGTACGACCATATCCTGCATCACAACTTTGTCTTCAGCCGCGATCCGCATGTGGAGTTCAGCGAAATCTACGGCAAAGGCGAACCAGCCGCTGATCCAACATGCTACGTGTGTGCTCCGTCTCTTTCAGGCGACAAGGTTGCTCCGGGAAATGGCGAAGCGTTGTACGTTCTGGTTCATACGCCGTACCTGCGAAAGCATCACAACTGGAACAAGATGCTTCCTGAGTATCGAAACGTGATTATCAACAAGCTCAAGACGACGGCTGGCATGGAAGACATCGAAGACCGCATTGAAGTGGAACACTCGCTGACACCGGCCGACATCCATCGCCGTTATCACGTGCTGAATGGAGCGATTTACGGACTAGCCAGTCATGGCCGATTCATGGGCGCTTTCAAACCAGCGAATCGCGTTTCTGAAATGAAGGGCCTGTACCTTGCCGGCGGGTCGGCTCATCCTGGCCCCGGGATGCCGATGGTGATGATGTCCGGCTGGATTGCGGCGGATACCGTCGATCAGGACCTGCGTGCGTCAGGGCCGAAGGTTGAAAAGAGTGTTCATGGAAAAGCGGCCTGAGCAGACGATGCTGCAAGCCCGTCGGCGGAGCGACGGGTGTACGGTACGCCCGTCGCTCCGCCGACGGGAACCACTTTCTCCCCCGGAACCGACATGGCCAGTCTGCCCTCCAAAATCCTGAACTGGGGCTTTCGTGGGTACGTACGTCGTTTCGTGCGGAAAAATTTCAACGCCGTGCGAGTCACCGGGCAGGAACAGTTGGCCGAGCTGCCCGCTGCGCCGATCGTGTGCTTCATCAATCATCCCGGCTGGTGGGATCCGATGACCGGCGTGCTGATGACGGATCTGCTTTTTCCCGGTCGTCAGTTTGCCGCTCCCATGGACGCGGAAGCCCTGAAAAGTTACCCCATTCTGGAGCGACTCGGCTTCTTCGCAGTTGAACGCGACACGGCCAGCGGCGCGAAGGATTTCCTGCGAACCAGCCGCGAGCTGCTGAAGAATCCGCAGACGATTCTCTGGCTGACTCCCGCGGGGAAGTTTCACGATATTCGTCAACCCGCTCCGTTCATGAATGGACTGAGCCATCTGGTCGATTCTGAGTTCCACGGAATCGCACTGCCGATGGCGATTGAGTACACGTTTTGGAACGAACGCTCTCCGGAACTGCTCGTGCGGTTTGGTAATCCCATGGATTGTGCAGGTCTTCCGACTGATCGTGACGCAAGAACACTGGTGTTCGAAACGGCTTTGGCTACGACACAAACATCCTTGGCGGCAATGGCGATCGCTCGCGATCCGGCGAGTTTCACAACCCTGGCGATGGGACGAGCTGGCATCGGAGGACTTTACGATCTCTGGCGTCGAATGATCGCTGGACTTCGCGGGCAACAATTCCAGGATCGACATCGTGGCGAGCCTTTGGACTCGGGCAGGGCCATCAAGGGAGAACTCGCATGACGGCCATCGTCACGTCAATTTTTGTCTGGTCTGCGTTTGCCGCAAGTGCGTTTGTTTCTGTCATGTTCCTTGTGAATTTTCTATTCTTTCGCAAGGCTGTTCGTAGTCCGAAGTCAACAGGCATCGCGACCACCAGCCCAACAGATTCGTACAATGTCTCTGTTTTAATTCCCGCACGCAATGAAGCATTGCGAATTGGTCCGCTGCTGGATTCAGTACTGGCCAGCGAGGGAGTGTCCTGTGACCTGTGTGTGCTGGACGATGAAAGTCAGGACGGTACAGACGCGATCGTGGAAGCGTATTCGAAGAAGCATTCGAACGTTCGACTGCTGAAAGGAACACCCGTCCCGGCTGGCTGGAGCGGCAAGCAGTTTGCCTGCTATCAATTGGCTCAGCAGGCGAAACACGAAGAACTTGTTTTCCTTGATGCCGATGTGGCTCTCACAAAAGATGCATTGCGTCGAGCCATCATGCAGCGCCAACGAACTCGTGCGGACCTGCTCAGCGGGTTTCCTCGCCAGCGAGTCGTCACCATCGGTGAGCAACTGCTAATTCCCCTGATTCACGTCATCCTGCTCTGCTTTCTGCCGTTTGCTCTGATGCGATGGACTCGAATGACCGGAGCCGCCGCCGGATGTGGCCAGTTCTTTCTGACCACGAAACAAGCTTACGAACAGAGCGGTGGACACGGCGCAATTCGTCAGTCGTTGCACGATGGCATCATGCTGCCACGAGCGTATCGCATGGCAGGTCTCAGGACAGATCTGTTCGATGCCTCCGATGTGGCTCACTGCCGCATGTATACGTCGTTCCCGGAAACCTGGTCCGGCCTGATGAAGAACGCGAACGAGGGATTCGCGAAGATGCCGCTGTTGCCGGTAATGACGGTGCTGATGCTGCTGGCGTTTGTAGCCCCGCTCCTGTCTGCAGTCGCGTTATCAATGAATCTGATCAGCGAAGACTTCGCAATCCCGATCATTGCCGCTTTCTTGTTGAGCTATCTGCCTCGCGTTCTGTGCTGTCTGAAGTTCGACCGCGCGTGGCTGGCCTGTGTGCTGAATCCTGTGTCGATCGTTCTGTTTCTGATCATTCAGTGGATCGCATTGATCCGCAAGTCACAGGGCAAAGGTGTGAAGTGGCGTCAGCGAAGTTATGAGATGGCAACGTCATGACGGAGTCGTCGGCCACCACAGTTTCTCCTGTCCTGACGCTCCAGAACGTTCGCAAAACCTATCGCGGACGTGAAGCGTTGAAGGGGATCTCACTGGAACTGCGGCCCGGCGAACTGCTCGGATTCTTCGGTCCCAACGGTGCCGGCAAGACCACCATGATCCGCTGCATCAGCGGTCTGCTAAAGCCGGATTCCGGCACGATCACTCGTCACCCATTTGATCATGGAGACGATGACGATCCCGACAACGACGAACCGATTCGACTCGGCCTCGTCCCTCAGAACCTCGCAGTCTATCCCGACCTGACGGTTCAGCAGAATCTGGAGGTCTTTGGGCGACTCGAAGGTGTCAGCGGCAAAGCTCTAAAGCATCGCATTGGCGAAGTGCTGGAATGGGCTGCGTTGAAAGATCGAACGCGATCACTAACGAAGACACTCTCGGGCGGTATGCAGCGACGTCTCAACATCGCCTGCAGCGTGCTGCACGATCCGGACATTCTGCTGCTCGATGAGCCCACGGTCGGCGTCGACCCGCAAAGCCGCGAACGTATCTACGAAATGATGCAGCAACTGACGGCCGATGGAGCCGCAGTCCTGCTGACGACTCATCAACTGGAAGAAGTGGAAACTCGCTGTGACCGAATCGTGGTGATGGATCATGGCACGATCGTCGCCGACGGCACATTAAGCGAGCTCGTCAGCAGGACGATTGGTCAGCCGCATCGAGTGATCCTGAAATTCGATCGACCGTGTTCGAAGCCCCTCGCTTCGTTCGCGTTCGACGAACAACGAACCACGGCGACCTGTTCACTGGCGTCCATGAAGGAGCTGTCTCTTGTGCTGTCGGTACTGAAGCAGCTTGATCAGGAACCCAGCCGGATTGATGTTCGCAGTTATGGACTGCAGGATGTCTTTCTGGAACTGACCGGAAGGAGTCTGCGGGAATGATCCTGACGATCCTTCGCATCCTGTTTCTGCGCCTGCGGAACAATCCGCTGGAGCTGGTGCTGGTCTTCGTAATGCCCGTTGTATTCTTCAGCATCTTTGCGGGGATCTTCAGCAAAGGGATTGCCACGGGCAGCGACAAGAAGCTGCGAGTGGGCTGGATCGCAGCTCATGAGACGGCGCTGAGCGTCGAACTGCGAGGATTTCTCGAGACGAATTCAACGCTGCAGTGTTCGTCGCTGATTGAAGAACCCTCATCGACAGATCTCAACGACGAAAACAAAGCGGTATCGATTGATCAGACAAAGATCGAGGCTTCGATCACCGAGGCTCAGCGATCTGGACGATACGACCTGATCATCAAACTCCCGAATGATTTTCCTTCTCGGCTAGCCAAATCGCAAGACTCTACCCCCTGTGCCGTGCAGTTGGTGACGGACGGTCAGAATCCGATGGCAGTGGCGATGGTCACGTCCGTCGTAAAGGGCTTCTTCGCGCAGAAGAAGGCGGCAGTAACCGCGGAGCAGATGATGAGCCTCAGTCTGGCGGCTCAGTCTTCCAGCGGATATGGCGGCCCCCGCGAAGCTAGTGGAACGCAATACTTTGACTCGGTGAAAGATCCATCTCAGGTTTTTGGAAACGATCCCAACAGTCGCTTGATTGTGACCGAACCAGATGGAGTCAATTCGGTGAATGGCTTTTCCGACGTTCCCAAAGAATGGGCGATCGTTCCGCCGAAAGCTGAACTCACCACCGAAGAACTTCTGGAAACCGCGCTGGCTGATAAGCCGGAATCTGAGAACGACGAGACAGTCAGTATCAGCGTTGAAAATCCCCAGGCGGCGACTCAGGAGAATCCTCGCATCGCCATGTATGCAGCCGGGATCGCGGTGCTGTTCCTGCTGTTCTCTTCCACCGGCAACGCGGCCGCGATGCTGGAAGAAGCGGAATCGGGAACACTGGACCGCATTCTGGTCAGTCAGGCGGGGTTGTTTCATATCGTCACCGGCAAATGGCTGGGCATCCTTCTGCTGGGGTGTCTGCAGATCACTGTCATGTTTGTCTGGGCTGAAATCGTCTTCAGAATTCAGCTTGCGGAACACATCGTTGGATTCTGCATCATGACCTTCAGCACAGCCGCCGCCACCGCAAGCTTCGCGATGCTTCTGGCCACACTCTGCAAATCTCGAGCACAACTCAATGCGGTTTCTGTTGTCATTATTCTGAGCATGTCAGCCGTGGGCGGCAGCATGATTCCTCGTTTTGCCATGAGCGATCGCATGAAGGAGATCGGCCGATGGACATTCAATGCGTGGGCTTTGGATGGCTATCAGAAGGTTTTCTGGTTTCAGTCCCCGCTGACAAGCCTGCAGAACGAAGTCGCTGTGCTGCTGGGCAGCTCATTGGTGCTGGGCGTGCTTACGTTATTGTTCTCCGGACGTTGGAAGCGCGGGTAGCAGATGTTCGATTCGATTCATTCAGACGCAGGATCAAAACCAGCGACATGATAAAGCCCATTAATCCCGTTGTGACGCTGATCAGCATTATGGGGCTTGCCGGCGGAGCCTTGTTCTTTCTGGATCAGCATGACGAATCGCGTGTTCCTGCAAACCTAAGTTCATCATCTGTGACCAATCACAAATTGGCGGCTGACTGGTCAGCGATCAAACCACTGCCGGGCTACGGAGATTCAGAACAAGCGAAACTTCCGGAGAAACCTGACTCCAGCTTCATCTCAGATGTTCGCGCCACTCCGGAATTGCCAACGGACGACAGTCACGATGACGGCAATCATCCACCAGTTTCCGACGCGGTAGTGGAAACGACCTGCGATGTCGCGGTGCATGTCACAGGACTAAAGAACAAAACGTCAAACCTCTATGTCGCGGTCTTCGATACTGAAAATGGATTCCCCAAACCCGAGCACAGCAGGACGACAACGACGATACCGGTCGATGCCGAAAGCGTGAAGTTTTCTCTTTCGCTGTCGGACTCGTCAACAACCGGCATCGCCATCTTTCAGGACCTCAACGGTGACGGAAAGCTGACAAAGAACGGTTTTGGTTTGCCAACTGAACCCTACGGATTCTCCAACAACGCCCGCTCAACATTCGGGCCACCGACCTTCAGCCAGGCCGCTTTCAAAGTCAGCGAAAAGACTTCACCCATCGAGATCACAGTCCGGTGATCAACGATGTTGTCGGCCCTTCGATGAACGGTGATGTCAGCGATCTCAGTGAGTTAGCAAGTTTCGGCCGTAAAATCCGGGATACACGACTCGTGAACCCCATATAGCGAGGCCGAGTCCTCCAATGACGTCGATCACGTGGTGCTGGTGCAGGAACAGCGTCGAAAGACTCAGACCAGCCGCCCAACTCCACAAGAGAGCTTTCCTGCCTTGAGTGGCAGAACGGGCATAAATGTCGAGCGTCGCAACGCCCCAGGCGACATGCAGTGATGGACAGCAATTGAATCTGAGATTGGCGCTGTCAGCAAATTCATACATCCCGCGCCAGATTCTCATGCTGGCGGGATCTGGTGGCGGAAATCCGGGCTCGAAGGGAATCACAAGAAAACAGATTCCCCCAACCAGTGTCATCAAAAACCAGACGACGGCCAACCCATTCATTTCGCCACGATTTCTCAGGATGAACGGCGCTACCGCATAAATCAAATGCAGAGAGTTGTAGAAGATTGTGGTCGCAGGGATCAGAGGAATCGACAACTCCACACTGTGATACAGAGGCACGCGATATTGATGCCGTCCAGTCCAATAGTCGGCACCGGCGTAAACGAACGCGAACCAAGCAAAGCTTGGAATGCCAAGTACGAAGTAGGCATAGGCCAGATTGCTTGCTCCGGGCCAGCCCCAGAATTTGCGATGATCACTCTCGTTCATTTTCATCAAGCTGTCGGTGCTTCAATTCCTTCAGACCGCTCCTCATCGTACACTTCGCCCCGTGTGTTGGACGACGAAATGAATTGCTGCGTGAGTCAACGCCTGTGGATGTTAATCCTCCATCGCTGCGAATTGCACTGATCTCTCCGAAAGGGCCGTTGTATCGGCATCGCGGAGGTATCTTCGGCAAATCTCTGCGCTATATGCCGCTGACTTTGCCAACTCTCGCCGCACTGGTTCCGCCGGAACTCAATGCCACAATTCAGTGTTTCGACGAAGGCATTGCCGACATTCCCGTGGATCTCAAAGCCGATCTGGTCGGGCTGACAGTGATCACCGGAACGGCTCCGCGAGCCTACGCCCTGGCCGCTGAGTTTCGCCAAAGAGGCATCAAGGTTGTTCTGGGCGGGCCTCATGTGACGCTGCTGCCCGATGAAGCACAGCAGCACGCAGACAGTATCGTCGTTGGCTATGCCGAAGAAGAATGGCCGCGTTTGTTACACGACTTCGTGGCCGGTCGCATGAAACCTCGTTATCAACAGCGACCAGACTTTGAACTCACGGGACGACCGCTGCCGGATCGATCCGTTTTGCCGGAGAAGCGATACCTCACGGCGGATGTCTTTGAGGCGACTCGGGGCTGCGTCCACAATTGTTCGTTTTGTGTCGTTCCGGCAGCATGGGGACGAAAGCCTTGGCAAAAACCTGTCGAAGCAGTGATCGAAGATCTAATCCGTCGCAAAGCAAGGCGAGCCATCTTTATTGATCTCAACCTGATCTCGGACAAAGGCTACGCCGCTCGACTCTTCGAAGCGTTGATCCCGCTGAAGATTCAATGGTACGGTCTGGCAACGACTTTACTTTGCGACGATATCCCATTGCTGGATCTTGCGGCCGCGAGTGGTTGTCGAGGTTTGCTGATGGGACTGGAGTCCATCTCCAATATGGCGTTGAAGGGATCTCACAAAGCGTTTAACAACCCGGAAGATTATCCTCGAATCGTCCGCGAACTTCACAAACGTCGGATCGCTCTTCAGGGCTGTTTTGTTTTTGGGCTTGATGATGACACTCCGGATGTGTTCCAGAAGACGGCTGACTTCGCGGTTCGCTGTGCGATCGACTTGCCTCGATTTGCGATCGTGACACCGTTTCCGGGGACAGGCCTGTATAACGAACTGAGTGCTCAGGACCGAATCTTCACACGCAACTGGGAACTTTACGACGGTCAACACGTCGTTTTTCAGCCAGCTCAGATGACCGTCGACCAACTGCAGAAAGGCACAGAGCACGCCTGGAAGTATGCTTATTCGTGGGGCAACATCGCACGAAGACTGTGGCATTCACCGACAGCGTGGCCATTAGCTCTAACGACCAATATTGGTTACCGTTATTACGCTTATCACCTGGATCGGTTCTACAATTGTGATGTCCCGGTGTTGCCAACTCTGAAGAAATCAGCAGCGACTCCAACGGCATTGCCAGACCGACCGGCGGCACGTCGAGAAGGTTGCGGCACATCGACTGACGAGGTCCTTGTCTCCCTGGAAATGCGGGAGTCATGAGCAGCCGAAAGCCCTTTCGACTCACGATCGTGCACCCGTGCGTTGGTCGACCACGGGGCATGAAGCAATACATCCGAACATGGCAGATGGAATGTCTTCCCGCGGCGATGATTGCCGCGCTGACTCCGCCAGACGTCGAAAAAAAGTTCTACGACGATCGCCTCGAACCAATCCCGTTTGATGAACCAACAGACCTGGTGGCCATCAGTGTAGAAACCTACACCGCCAAACGCGCTTACCAGATTGCCAGCGAATATCGTCAGCGCGGTGTGCCGGTTGTGATGGGCGGGTTTCATGCGACACTCTGTCCGGAAGAGGTGGGCCGATACGCCGACACACTTGTCGTTGGTGAAGCCGAAGGACTCTTCGAACAGGTCATTGATGATTATCGTCACGGCTGCCCAAAGTCATTTTATCAGAGCAAAGAGCGACCTCAGTTGCGGGTCACGCCGGATCGCTCCATCTTTCAGGGAAAGCGATATCTGCCGATTCGACTGGTCGAGTTTGCTCGCGGCTGTCGATTCCGCTGCGACTTCTGCGCGATTCAGTCGTTCTTCAGCGCAACGCACAGCCATCGTCCTGTGGATCGAGTTCTGGAGGAGATCGCCCGAGTTCGTCGGCCGGGGCAGATGATCTTCTTTATCGATGACAACCTGACGTCCGGGCTTGATGAAGCCAAGGAACTGATGGAGGCGTTAGTACCGCTGAAAATCCGCTGGGTGAGTCAGTCAGCCATCAATGTGTGTCACGATGAAGACACTCTGGACATGATGCGTCGTAGTGGCTGTCAGGGAGTATTGATCGGCTTCGAATCTCTGCACGCGGACAGCCTGAAACAGATGAATAAGTCGTTCAATCTGATGGCTGGCGGACCAGCGAAAGCTCTGGCCAACATGTCTCGCCATAAACTTTCCGTCTACGGCACGTTTATCTTTGGCTACGACCATGATACTCCGCAGTCAATTTCGGAGACCGTCGACTTCGCGATCGAGCATGGTCTTTTCATCGCAGCGTTTAATCACATTACGCCGTTCCCGGGCACTCCGTTGTATGAGCGAATGAAGACAGAGGGACGACTACTGTATGATGCGTGGTGGCTGGATGACAGGTATCGCTACAACATGATTCCGTTTCAACCGCGGAACATGTCCCCGGACGAACTTGCGAAACTCTGCCTTGATGCTCGACGGCGATTCTACAGTTGGCCCAGCATTGCTCGACGCGCGATGGCTCCTGTCAATCGGCGAACTCTTTATCTGCTGCGGAATCATCTGATCATCAATGCCATGCATCATTGGGACGTGGAAGGGCGGAGCGGTTTGCCTTTGGGGGACGAGTCATGGACCGGAAAACTGATCCCGGCCCGTCAAAGGCATTAATGTCCTCCGGCCTGCAATTCGATTTGGTTGACGATAGCCAAGAATCACAACTGCGAGCGTTACTCAGAGAAACACCACTTGGCGGGGCCATCCAGGCAACGTTGCGTCGAGAGCCAAGTTACTTCGATGGCGCGGTTGTTGAAGGTCCGTTTCATCAGGTGCTCGCCGCTCGCCGAGGTCAGTCAGATTCAGATGCCTCGGATTCAATCGTCTCAAACTCTATCGTGGCCATGGCGACTCGCAGCGTCCGCATGCGATATGTCAGTGGCATCGCGACACCCGTCGGATATCTCGGCGGCCTGCGGATTCGCGAGTCGGCGCGAAAAGGTCTGATCATCGCCAGAGGCTTTCAGAAGCTCAGGCAACTTCATGAAGATGGTCGCACGGATTTCTATCTGACGACGGTGACGGAAGGAAACACTGCGGCGATCGAGGCCTTGACGAAAGGACGAGCCGGTCTGCCCAGTTATCACGAACTGGGGCGATATTGCACGTTTATCCTGCCCACACACTCTTGGAAAGTTCCTCGCCGAGATCCGACACTCCAGATTCGACCGCTTCAGGAAAAGGAACTTTCGGAGCTTGTCGCATTCCTGAATCGTGAAGGACAGTCACGCCTGTTTTTTCCTGTCCTCAATGAACACGATTTTCTACAGCAGACTTCGACGTATCGAGATCTGTCGCTCGAACAGATCCTGTGTGCCCGGCGTGACGGCAGAATCGTCGGCACATTGGCAGCATGGGATCAATCCGCGTTTAAGCAATCTCATGTCGAACGCTACACCGGTCATTGGAGATGGTCGCGACATCTCTACAATCCACTGGCGCGATGCCTTCGTCTGCCAAGTTTTCCGGCCCCGGGAGATCGCCTGCGAAACGTGATGCTGGCCTTACCTGTGATTGAGAACTCCGACCCCGCAGTGTGGCAGCAATTACTGCATCAGGTTCGACATTTGCCGGTCGCGAAACAAAATGAGAGCATGGCATTGGGATTGTTCGAACGTGACCCACTGGTTCCGTTTGCTCGACGATCAGCCGTGCATTGCTACGAGACTCGCCTGTACGTGGTAAGCTGGTCTCCGGAAAAGGTTCAGCCGGAGCAATTCAATGGCCGCAACGTTTATCTTGAGCTAGGCTGTCTGTAACATATATCGCATGACACTCGCCGCTCGAATTCTGCGTCCTTCCCAACTGGTTCAGTCCGATCGTGACGCCATGTTTGCTCTGATGGATCGCCATTACGAAAACATGATTCGAGCTCGATTCGAAACAGACCTGTCAGAAAAGGACTGGGTCATTCTGCTCGTCGATGAAGCCAGTTCCGACGTTTGCGGCTTCTCAACACAAGCCCTGATTTCCCTGAGCATCGACGACCGCCCCATCCGCTGTGTTTTTTCTGGCGACACGATTGTCGATCGCGACCACTGGGGCAGCAGTGCGCTGGCACTGGCATTTGGAAAGCTCGCGCTGCTCTGGATTGAGACTTATCCCCATGACGAAGTGTATTGGTGCCTGATCTCGAAAGGCTTTCGTACTTATCGAGTTCTTCCGGTCTACTTTCGTGACTTTCATCCTCGTTACGACGCCGAGATGCCCGCTGATCTTCAGTCGATTATCGCTGCAGTTGCACAAGCTAAGTTTCCCGGTCGTTTTGACAAACAACTAGGCATCGTGAAATCCTCAACAAACAGCGATCGACTCAGACCGGGCCTTGGTGAGATTACTCCGGAAAGACTGCAGGATCCTCATGTGCATTTCTTTGTTGAGAAGAATCCTGGACATGCTGAGGGCGATGAGCTGTGCTGTATCGCTCGTATGACACCTGAAAATTTCTCCGCGGCGGCTCAGCGGATGCTTCAGTCTGCCGCGTTCGCTCGCCAGCGTGTCGGCTCATGTTGATCCAGACGATTAACTCGCTTTGGATGTGGCAGAGCCGTGGCGAGAGCCGAGCCTTTCATCAGGCCACGGCGAGTATTCAACGTCAGCAGAAAGAACTGCTGCAATCAACACTGCGAGAGAACGCGGAATGCAGCTATGGTCGGGAACATCGATTCGCGAAGATTAAATCGCTCGAAGATTTTCAACAGCATGTTCCGATCTGTGATTATGAAAGCCTGAGACTAAAAATTGAGGAGATCGCGAGTGGAGGGCAGGGGGTTCTGACATCTGAGCCGGTCCTGATGCTTGAACCCACCGGAGGATCTTCTGGCGGCAGTCGCCTGATTCCTTATACCGCCACATTGCGGCGACAATTCCAACGAGCCATCGCGACATGGATGCACGATGTGCTGTCAGGTTTTCCGGGGTGTCGCAAAGGACGAGCGTATTGGTCGATCTCTCCCGAAGCCCAGCGACCAGAAAAGACGGCCGGGGGAATAAGGATCGGATTCGATAACGACGCAGAGTATCTGGCAGGTTGGCAACGTTGGGCAATGAAGCGGCTTCTGGCGGTGCCTACATCCGTGGCTCAGATCCGTAACATCAAGAATTTCCAGTATGCGACCCTGGCAGGGCTTCTTGCGGCAAATGACCTTGCTCTGATCTCAGTGTGGAGCCCCACGTTTCTGACAACCTTATTCGCGAGGCTTCCAGACTGGGCCGAGCAGATCGTCGAAGACATTGAGGTCGGACAGCTGCATTTTCCTCAATCCAATGCGGATCAGGGCTTCAAAGAATTCTCCTTTGATCGCAATCGCAGCCGATCTCGTTTTCTGAAGAGTAAGCTTCAGCAATTTGGCCCTTCAGCGGAGTTCCTGAAAGAAATCTGGCCATCGCTATCGCTTGTGAGTGCCTGGGGTGATGCCTCGGCGTCCATGTTTGTGCCTGATTTAAAAAGCTGGCTGCCCGATATTCCCTTTCAGCCCAAAGGCCTGCTGGCAACGGAAGGAGTGACATCGTTCCCACTGAGATCCGACCACGGCTCCGCGCTGGCCATACGTTCGCACGTCTTTGAGTTCCAACCCATCGAAACCGCAGCAGATCCGACTCGCCCAACCAAGTGGGCATGGGAACTTGAGCAGGGGCGTCGTTATCAAGTCCTCTTGACAACCGGCGGCGGCTTGTATCGCTACGCAATTGGCGATGAGATCGAAGTGACCGGATTTGTTCGGCAGTGTCCGTTGCTGACATTCACAGGTCGTGCCGGAGTACAAAGCGACCTTGTTGGTGAGAAGCTTCATGAACAACACGTTCGCGAAGCCATTTCGCAAAGTTGTGAATGGCTTCGCCTGGAGCCTGCATTTGCGATGCTGATCCCAATCTACGCGGGGGCCACGGACCTGAATTCCAACCCGGGTTATCGTGCCATACTGGTGATCCGAAATCTGAAATGCACAGCGGCCGAACTGGAAACTGTTGAGCGACAAATGGCGGAGAAGATCGAGCAGCAGCTGTGCGACAATTCTCAGTATCGTTATGCGCTTGGGCTGGGCCAATTAAGAAAGCTTGACGCATGGATTCTGCCCACGTCACCAGAACAGGCATGGTCCGTTTACGAATCAGAATGTCGACGACGAGGTCAGAAAAGCGGAGACATCAAGCCCGCGGTGATCGCGAAAGGAGCAGGGTGGGACAGCGCCTTTAGGGCAATTCGACAGAATGAATCGCTGGCGTCTCCAGACCACTAAGCTCCCTTCTTTCATAAGTCGACGAGCCCGCTGCCAGGCTTATACGAGAGTTTAGACTCGCAACCAGCCGGCTTCCACCTGTTGCTGAAAGAAGATCACAGACTCTTTGACGGCAGTCAGCAATGGCGTATGCGGCGTCGAAGGGAATGCGGTTAGGAATGGTTCAAACTGGAGATCGCAGATGAACGGCACTTCTGCATCTCCGATCGAGATCTGAACATCTTCAAGACAGCCAAGCTCCGACGCAGCCTGGTGCAATGTCTCCAGAAACCTTCGAGTATCCACCGTGTGACTGGGAAGTGTGAAGACGCCGTACTCGGAGAACGGTGCCATCAATGCGTTTCCAAACGCGGCACCGACATCCGGTGAATACAAATAATCCTGTCGACTCTTAAAGGGAATCTCATAGGCTTTTCGCAAAGCCACATGCTTCATCGCTGTCGTCGGGGCTGCCGTCAGCCCGACATCTCGGCCCGGACCAAAGAGCACACCCGGGCGAATGCACAGTGACGGAATGCCGGTCTCCTGAAACATAAAACGCGTGATCTGCTCTCCAGCCAGTTTCCACGCGCCATAGACATTCACGGGAGCAGGCTCCGCCAGCATTGGCACTTTGGGTCCGGAGTACGAACGACGCGGGCCATAAACGGCAACGGAACTTGCGAACACGAAGCGGCGGAGTGACGGCCTGCATTTCTTGACCGCTTCGATCAGATTCTGAGCCCCGGCCAGATTGATCTGCAGTCCCAGATCCCGATTCGCATTGCAGTCGGGCGTTTGCAGGGCAGCCAGGTGCACAACACGAGTAATCTCATTGACCTGCAGAGCCTCCTCAATTTGTCGGATATCTCGAACATCAAGGTGAACACAGGACAGTCGAGACAAAGGCGAAACGCCAAACAGGCGATTAATTCTCTCGGTCGAAACATCGCGTGCCCCGACAATCACAGCCGCATCTGTATTCGACAACAACCACTTAACAACCTGTGCTCCGATACAGCCGAAGCCTCCGGTTACAAGAATTCGCTCTGATGTCGTATCAGCCACCGGCGTATCGTCCTTTCTTGTGTCGAGCAGGAAACATTTTGCAGTCGCGGATGACATCAGAGATTCATCGCGGAGATGGCATAATAATGCCGCAACTCAACAGCAGCCACGGTGCCGTGAAACCGCGTTCATCATAAAGATTTCGAAAAACAGCAAGCGACAATTCCTTTGAAGGAACCGTTGCACTCATTAATCTTGGATGCATGTCGGGGTGTCTTGCCGGCCCGTCATGTCTGGAAATCTCACATTCCCCAATGAGACAAGCCGCTTACACGATGCCCTCTGAAGATTCCCACCCTCCCAGTATTGCCGTCAAAGGGCGAGCGGAAGTTATCGTGGATGAAACACCAATGTCTGGTCGATTCAACATGGCCATGGATGCCGCCATGCTTGAATTGGGAGCTACCCGCGATGTTTCGGTGATACGAATCTACCGCTGGCGTGAACCAACCGTCTCAGTGGGGTATTTTCAAGGATCATCCGATCACCAGCAGTCCCCTTTTCCGGGCTTACCGACGGTTCGACGCCTTTCTGGCGGAGGAGCAATCCTGCACGACCTTGAGATCACCTACTCGTGTACACTTCCGGCCAGCCACCCAGTCCGACAGGATCCCTCAGAACTTTACGGAATCATCCACCGTAGCCTGATCAAGCTTCTGCGGGAATGTGGAGCGGAATGCATGCTGCGGAGCGAATTTGACTCAAATCAGTTCGCGAAGATTAAGGCGGAGCTACCATCAGGAAACATCAATGCGCTAGTAGCCGAAGAACCGTTCCTCTGTTTCCTTCGCAGCAACCCCAACGATATCGTTCACGAGAGTGGTATCAAGATTGTCGGAAGTGCCCAAAGGAGGCGAAAAGGCATCACTCTGCAACACGGCAGTATTTTGTTATCTGCGTCACAAGTGTGCCCCGAAGTTAGTGGCATTCTGCAACTCGTGAAGGAATTCAATGCCCCCCAGTTCTCATCGCGGTTACCCGACATGATTGCCGATTCAATCGCCCAGGAATGGACGATTCGGTCCTATTCAGATTCGGAGAGAGCGATTTGTTCAGAATTCCTTTCAAATCCAGCCTAAGGTTACCCTGTTGAGCAGAGCAGAAACTGCCATTCAACTGAGGCCGGGGGCCGTTTTCCGGCTTGTCCCGCTGGCACACCATGATCGAAGCCGTTCCTTGCTCAGCAACCTGGGATTTTCTGCCGATACTTCAGCCGGTAAATCGTTACTTCTTGCGGCAGAGATCTCAGAAGTTGAGAAATCAGTACTATCGGAAAGATGTGCGGTTTATGACCTTGGGTCGTCCTGAAGTCGGCTCTGCATGATTTTTCGATAATTTTGCAGGCCTGCCGGGCCTTTTCATGCTGGCAGTTGTAAAACGGGTTGCTACATTCTTATTCCAACGAAACTGAACACTTCCTGTCTAATCGCGCCGAGATACCTTGTTCGCGAGCCTCTCGGAAGGGCTTCTCATTCCTTCGGAGTTTCCCACTTATGGTCGCAGCGGAACTGAAAGTTGTCGGCGGTAAACACGCCGGCCAGGTCATTCCCCTGAATCGACGCAAGTTTCTGATTGGTCGGGAGCAGGATTGCCAGCTCCGCCCAAACAGCGACATGGTCAGCCGTCACCATTGCGTTTTCAGCGTTGATGATTTCTCTGTGCGCCTAAGAGATTTGGGCAGCACTAATGGCACTTTGGTCAATGGTGAACGAATCCGAAAAGAAACGGTTCTCGCGTCCGGAGACCGAATTCTGATTGGAAATCTCGATTTTGAACTGGTGATTCGGCAGGGCGTGAACCTTCCCGATTCGGACAGCAAAACGATGCCTCCGATTCCGCTCACCAACGAAGACACTCAGGTTAACTCTCGCACCGTTTTGGAAATGCCAACGACTCCAATAGCGGCCGCTGAACCGGTGACTTCGAAGGCCCCTGAGACAACTCAGGTCGTGCCAATTCAAAGCATTCCAGAGCCTGCTCCCGCAGCAGCGGCAGCGCCTGCCACTGTGAGCACCGGTGAAACAATGGTGATGCCACAGGGCCAGATGGTTCCAGGGCAGTATCCGTATCAGCCAATGATGAACCCCATGATGCAACCGATGATGCAGCCGATGGGTTATCCGGGCGGCATGTATGGTGGCATGCCTTACCAGCAGATGATGCCAGGATACGGTCAGATGTATCCTCAGATGATGCCACAGATGGGCTATCCGATGCAGGGCCAGCCGATGGCACCTGCGGCCGCAAGTCCTGCCCCCGCCGCAGCAGCAGGAATCGAAGTGGCGTTGCCCGACCCATCACTGACAGGGGCAAAAGAAAACGAAGCTCCGAAAGGCAGCACGGGAGCATCGACATCTGACACGGCGAAACCGACTGGAGCTGCCGATGCCATTATCAAGCAGTATATGGGACGGCGCCCAGGCAACAGTTAATTGATTGTACAACTTGGACATGAGACGGGCTTGCGGATATCCTCAAGCCCGTCTTCGTTTGTAGAGCATACTACTTAGCAGCGATCAAGATCTCGGGAGAAAACGAGTCATGGCTGAACCAAACGATCTGCAGAGAAAATACAAGGAATTCCTCGACCTGATGCCACTGACTCTGGCGCTCGCTGGTCTGCCAACGAGCGACCATGGCAAGTACTTTACGGCCGAGCAGATTGAATCTCGCCTCTTCACCCTTCGTCATGCATGGAAAGCAGCTCGCCAAGTGACTCGCGAATGCATCCAGCCGAGCAATTCGCAGAATTCCTCAAGCGAATCCTGATCAAGGACTTTCGTCTTTGAGTTTTCAACGCTCGCAGAACGCTGCCGGGGGAGCAACCACCTTTCCGATGTGTCGACTGTGGACTCGAGCGGCACACGTCCAGCCATTGCAATAAACGGTGCTAAAGGATTTTGAAGTCTCCTCATGAACCATCCACACCAAGACTCATTTCACTTGCCTAGCGCCTGAGCAGCAAGACAATTGACTGCCGACAGCCCATTGGATACCGAAAACATTTCCTAACCGTAACACGAGCCCCGGACTCGGCTTAGGGAAGTGGCCGGGACTTTGGCAGAATAAAAGCAGGATTTGTCAGAATTTGAGTGTCGATATCGTATAGACTTGTGTCCAGCAGGTTATGAAGTATCGCTGATCTCATCAGCGGGGTGGCGATCGGAAGGCAAGTCTTCCACTCTGCGATCGCTTTGAATAATGGGAACCCTGACTCATTCGAGAAACGGGTTCCTGTCTGTCGAACTCTGATTATCGAAGACCGAGTTCCACAGCGACGTTTTACAGGCTACGAGACTTATAAAGTCTTTCAATGCCGGGTCAGGGTCAATCGCAGCGGACCACTGACAAGATGTTTCAGCCTTCATGCGAACGAAGGCTGCGCACCCTTTCTCATGCGATATCGAACCGCCTGACAGGCGCACGGTATTCTGAATCTTTAGTTTCTGATCGATCTCCAACTGATCTGAAGGCTCTCGTCAGAGCGAACAGCGCGTGTTGCAGATCCATTATCAACGCCAGTGGTCAAGGCCACTCAAACGCCTCATGCAGGGGCTGGATGTTTTAAATGACAACAATATTTGTTGGCAATTTGTCGTTTCAGGCGACTGAAAGCGAAATCGAGCGAATGTTCGCCCGATACGGCCGAGTCTCTTCAGTGAGGATGGCCACAGACCGAGGGACCGGATCACCGCGGGGCTTTGCATTTGTGCAGATGCCTGGAATGGACGACGCAGAAGAAGCCATTGCTCGCCTTAACGGGCAATCACTTTGTGGACGCTCGATAACTGTAAACGAGGCCCACGCCAAGACGGATTCCGGACCAGCCAGACCAGCAGGAGGCCGGCGATCAGCATTGCTTGACTCACTCTAATGCTGATGCACTTTGTCATGACCCGGACGAAGCCGGCGATTTCACAACACGTTAACCCCTCTCGAGGAGCGTATTCATGGTCAAAGTCACCG
>JBILXT010000223.1:0-11711 GCA_044378235.1 Planctomycetaceae bacterium | reverse complement strand
GTGGACGATCGTTCCGGCTTTTGTGCTGGTGTTCATCTCCCTGACTCAGCTGGAAGTTCTTGCAAATATTCGAGTCCTCTCGAAGTTCCCGGATGAAGCTCGAAAGGCACCTGTTGCAGAAGTCACTGCTCGTCAGTTTGAATGGCGAATTCGATATCCAAAGCCGGGGACCATACTGGCCACTGAGCCTCAGGAAGGCGACTTGTATTTCGTTAACGAACTGCATGTACCGGTTTCTCAGCCGGTCATGATTCATCTGCGAACCCAGGATGTACAGCATGCTTTCTTTGCTCCAAGGCTTCGAGTGAAGCAGGATGCGGTTCCTGGGCTTGTGATTCCGGTGTGGTTTGAAATCGAGAAGGCCGGCGAATACGAGCTGGTCTGTGCTGAGCTCTGCGGCTGGGGTCATTATAAGATGAAGGCTCGGATCATCGCTGAGTCTGAAGAATCTTATACAAAGTATCTGGCTGCTCTGGAATCTGATCAGAACGAAGACGGTGTTGCCGACGATGCGGCTGAGTCCGACGAAGAGTGATTTTTGCTCCGTTCAGCGATCTTGATGTCGCTTTAAGAGTTCTTGAGGTTTGTTGTCATGGCAACTGTTTCCCCCGCGCTTGGTGCTCACGGCCACGCAGATGATCATGCTCACGGTCACCATGAGCAGACATTTATTTCGAAGTACGTCTTCTCTGTCGACCACAAGGTCATTGGAATTCAATTCCTTGTGACCACGCTGTTGATGCTGATGGTCGGCGGCGCGTTGGCGCTTGCTGTTCGTTGGCAACTGGCGTTTCCGTGGGGAAGCATGCCGATCGTTGGGAAGTTGTTTGGGCTGTTCCAGACCGAAGGGGGACAGATCAGCCCCGAGTTCTACACGATGCTGTTTACGATGCATGCATCCGTAATGATCTTCCTTGTGATCATCCCGGTTCTGGCAGGTGCTTTTGGAAACTTCCTGATTCCGCTGCAGATCGGTGCGGACGACATGGCGTTTCCGGTGCTGAATATGCTGAGCTACTGGTTTATGTGGCCAGCAATTGCGTGCTTTGGAATCAGCTTTGTGGCCGGCGGTGCAACGGCGGGGCCAGGTAACGGCTGGACCAGTTATCCTTTGCTGAGTGACCTTGCAGATGCCGCACCAAGTTCCGGTGCTGCTCAGACATGGTGGTTGTTTGGTCTGACGCTTGTGGGTGTTTCTTCGATGATGGGTTCCGTCAACTACATGACGACCATCATTAATATGCGTGCCCCCGGAATGACGTTGTTCCGCATGCCGCTGACAATCTGGTCGATGTTCATTACCGCGATCCTGCAGGCGTTTGCTCTGCCTGTTCTGACGGCAGCGGGTTTCATGCTGGTCTTTGACAGACTAAGCGGTTTGCTCCCAACTGACATTCACTCGGTGTTCTTTATTCCGGCAGGGATCGTTGTGAACAATGCCGCCCCTACGGTTGGCGGCGGGCAGCCGTTGCTGTGGCAGCACCTGTTCTGGTTTTATTCTCATCCGGCGGTATACATCATGCTGTTGCCAGCGATGGGGATGGTTTCGGACATGCTGGCCTGTATGTGCCGCAAGCCGGTCTTCGGATACAAGCCGATGGTTTACTCCATGGCGGCGATCGCCGGACTTGGCTTTATCGTCTGGGGGCATCACATGTTCACAAGCGGGATGAATCCTGCTCTGGGCATGACCTTCATGACGTCCACGATGATGATTGCGTTGCCATCTGCGATCAAGGTCTTCAACTGGATCGGTACAATCTGGGACGGCAACATTAAGTTCAATGCAGTGTTCCTGAACTGTGCGGCCTTCGTTGCTTTGTTCGTGGTGGGCGGATTGAGCGGTATCTTTATGGCCGCTGTGCCGGTGGATATCTACTTCCACGATACCTATTTCATCGTGGCTCACTTCCACTATGTACTGTTCGGAGCGACTCTGTTTGGAGTCTTTGCGGCAGTTCAGTTCTGGTACCCGAAGATGTTTGGTCGTGAGATGAACGATACAGTGCAGAAGTGGCACTTTGCATTGACTTTCATCGGAATGAACGGAACGTTCTTCCCAATGCACTTGCTGGGGATTGCCGGGATGCCTCGACGCTATGCGGATCCATATCTGCACGGATATCTTGAGCATTTGCTGCCAATGAATCAATTCATGACGATCTCCGCGATCATCATGGGATTTGCTCAGTTTCTTCTGCTCGGAAACTTTGTCCTGAGCTTCTTCTTCGGGAAAAAGGCTGGGCGTAATCCGTGGGGTGCCAACGGTCTTGAGTGGTCAGCGCCATCACCTCCTGGGCACGGTAACTTCGATGTTCCTCCTGTCTGCTACAGAGGTCCATACGAATATTCTTCTCCAGAAGCTGAGGCGATGGGGCAGGACTTTATTCTGCAAACGTCTCCACCACCGGCTGGGTACAAGCCGTCATTGAGTCACGGTCATTAGTCCTGACGAATTCAGAAAGCTGATAGTGTCAACTCCCGATGCGACAGTCCATCCCGTGATTCGAAAGCTGGCCACGACCACATGTGTCGTGGCGCTGCTTCCGATCGGCATTGGCGCGCTCGTGACTACGCTGAAAGCGGGGATGGCTTTCGCAGACTGGCCTTCGTCGGATGGGCACAACATGTTGCTCTATCCGTGGTTCCGCGACTTTGCGACCAACCCGGAAAAGTTTACTGAACACGGCCATCGCTTGGCCGGCATGCTGATTGGATTGGTTAGTCTTGTGTTATTTGCAGCAGCCTTTCGTCTTGGCAGGGGCTGGGTACGTACATTTGCGTCTACGATTCTTGCCGCGGTGATTCTGCAGGGCTTGCTGGGCGG
Source organism: Planctomycetaceae bacterium (assembly GCA_044378235.1). Taxonomy (GTDB): domain Bacteria; phylum Planctomycetota; class Planctomycetia; order Planctomycetales; family Planctomycetaceae; genus SXXK01. The sequence continues at coordinate 8,884 of JBILXT010000223.1, read as the reverse complement.
CGCTAGAGTTCTGTTCGATCGTCAGCATCTGGCAATGGTCCATAGCATTACCGGCGCGAGCTTTTTCTGCCTCTGTGTGATTTTCCGCCTGATGTGTTCGGTGCGTTGGTCGTGTTGGTTGAATCAAAGAGATGAGCGGCTCACGCCGGTGGGTGCGGCTCTCGTCGTGCTGGCTCCCGTTGCTGTGCTGGGTCAGTATGGCCTTGGTGGTTTGCTTCGTCATTTGCATATGATGCTCAACGAGCACCTTCTTGGGGCCGTTGTTGCCACGGTTGTCTGTGTCTCCGCTTCGTTCTGCCTGCTGCGGAGCGAAAATTCGTTGCTTCGGAAGTCGGGGGTCGGAATCTCAGCGGCCCTGATCGTGCAATTGCTTCTTGGAGCTGGCTCCTACGTGACTCGATTCGGATTGCCGATGATTGGTTATGTTGCCACATCCGGTTCTCTGTCTCAGGCAGTTATTTGCTCTTTGCATACTGTTGGCGGCATGTTTCTATTCTCGTCAACCGTTATTTCTGCGGTGAGTGTGCTGAAGTTGTGGCGTGCAGGCAGTCTGGCTGGCTTGCGAATTGATCTTAGCGTGGCTGGCGGAAAGGGGACAGCGGTATGAGTACCCTTTCTCCAATCGCCGATTGCAAAGAATCCGTTCAGGATGTTGGCTATCGAGGTCTGGATTTGAGCCAGAGGCTGTCAGACTACCGTCAAATGGTTCGGCCCCGAATCATTGTTATGGCAGCGGCCGCCGTATTCGCTGGGTTTGTTCTTGCGTCCCCGATTACAGTCGCCTGGCAACAGTTGGCAATCGCCGTGTTTGGGATTTGTTGTCTGGTCGCGGCATCGAGCGTTTTGAATCAGGTGTGGGAGTCATCCACGGATTCCCGAATGGATCGAACGGGCGATCGTCCGATAGCCTCGGGGCGGATGTCTCGATTTGAGGGGACCGGTTTTGGTGTCGCATTGTCCCTGACTGGTGCGGGCGTGCTTTACGGTTGCGTTAATGAACTCACCAGCATCGCGTCATTCCTGACGATGTTGTCCTACGTTTTGGTTTACACGCCGCTGAAACGCGTCAGTGGGCTTTGCACAACAGTTGGAGCTGTTCCAGGAGCAATGCCGCCAGTTCTGGGCTGGTTTGCTGCTGGTGGTGGATTGACGGCTGAGGCGTTGGCATTGTTTGCCGTCTTCTTCGTTTGGCAATTCCCCCACTTCCTTGCGATTGGCTGGATATACAGAGACGACTATCAGGCTGCAGGTTTGAAGATGCTGCCTTCATTCACCGACGAAGGTCGGCGAACGGGCTGGGTTGCATTGATTTATGCGATTGCCTTTGTCCCTGTAAGTTGTCTACCTCGATTTGTGGGTTTGGCCGGATCGGGATATCTGTCGGCTGCTTTGATTCTGTCTTTGGGTTACCTCTGGCTGACGGTACGATTTTTCCTGTCACGCACCAACCTGACAGCGCGTCAGTTGATGGTTGGTTCATTGATTTGTCTTCCTGCGATGTTGGTTTGTCTGGTCGCCGATTATCTTCGGCTGGTCTCATTGTCCTGAATTCGTCTCACCTGCTGAGACTGACTTTTTGAATTGCCTTGAACGCCATGTCACACACTGCAGCACCTCCGGCCCTGAAGATGGGGATCCCCATTCCGAACTCAAAACTCGGACTGTGGCTGTTCCTCGGTACAGAAATTATGTTCTTTACCGCGTTCATCGGCTCGTACATTGTGCTGCGTCTGGGGTCGAAGGGCTGGCCGGTTGATCCTGCTGATACGCACATCAATGTGTTGTTGGGCGGGGTCAACACCTTTGTGTTGATCGTTTCCAGTTATCTGGTCGTTGTGGCTCACGAAGCGATGGCGCAGAAGAACTTTGGCAAGGCTCGTACCTACCTCCTGGGAACGATGATTCTTGCATTCCTTTTCCTCGGGATTAAATCCGTCGAGTATCTCGGCAAGATTCAACACGACATTCTGCCGGGGCACATCGCTGAAACTCCCACGCAGGCGATCAGCAAAGTCAGCCGCGAAATGGAAGTCGTCGTTCGAAGTCGCTTCCGCGAATACACTGACGGCGGTGCGGTTGTCACTGAGCGTCCTGATGACATCGTCAACGTGGTCAACCTGATTGCTGCAATCCCGGATGGAAAACCACCAGAGGGAATGCCGGACTACGTGTTTCGGGAGTATCAGGCGACAGCGCCTGCTGATCTCGAACTCTTCCGCAAGTGGATGAATCTGCATCAGCATATTGTGGCCAATGTGTCGCTGACCGTTCCTGCTCTTCCTGCGGATTACCTTGCGGCACGCGACAGCCTCAAAGAAGGGGAAAAGTTTCCTGAGCTGAAGTATGACGAAGTAAAGGACCTGCTGAAGGAAATGAAATCCAACGCGCAGTATGGATCCTACGTCAGTGCCGGAGTGTTCGACCCACATCCGATTGTGTTCGGAAACATCTTCGCCTCCTGCTACTTCCTGATGACGGGCTTCCATGCGATCCACGTAATTGTGGGCATGATTCTCTTCGCAGTTGTTCTTAAGCAGGGCAGTGGCCTGAACGAGAAGTGGACCGACTTTGTCGAAAATAGTGGTCTGTACTGGCACTTCGTGGACCTTGTCTGGATTTTCCTGTTCCCGATGCTGTATATCATCTGACAGTTCATTTCACTCGACGGTGTTTCTGGCTCAGTAGTTGTTTTGTTCTGGAATGGGTTTCCAATGTCTCACGATGATCACGCCACGCATCACGTTAACTACCTGGCTATCTTCTTTGTGCTCTGTGGCTGCACAGCGCTGTCAGTGATCTTTGACGTTCTTCACATGCCGAAGGCTTTGACAATTGTTTTGGTGATGGCGGTGGCCAGTGCTAAGGCTGCGTGCGTGATGGCGTTTTTTATGCACCTGAAGTTTGAAGGCAACTGGAAGTACGTTCTGCTGGCTCCAACAACAATTCTGGCAATCGGTTTGCCGCTGGCATTGTTCCCTGATATCGGTCGTTCGTATTACACTAATGTTGCACCTCAGACAGGTGTTTGGGCTTCTGAGATCAGCGAGTTTGAAACTTATAAAGCGGAACACCCTGAAGATCATTCCGCGGCTCCTGCTGCTGAGCCTGAGCCAGCTGCTGAGCCTGCTCCTGCAGAATAAGTTTTGGGGATTGACTTTTGGAATTTGTTCAGCCCGGCCTCCTCTGGATGCCGGGCTTATTTTTTTCTGGCGTGGAGCCATGTCTTCGACTGCGATTAAAGCGGAATCTCTGCGTTTCTCCTACGGTGCACACACCGCGTTGAAGGAATTGAGTTTCTCCGTAGGTGAGGGATGTCTGTTTGGGCTTCTCGGGCCAAATGGCTCCGGCAAAACGACATTATTTCGTATGCTCAGTACATTGATCCCTGTCCAAAAAGGGCGTCTGGAGATTTGCGGACTTGATGTTTCTGACAGTCAGGATCAGGTTCGCAAGCAGTTGGGAGTAACGTTTCAGTCGCCGGCCGTTGATGTGCGTCTCACGGTCTATGAAAACCTCAGCTGCCATGGTCGTGTCTATGGCCTGCATGGATCGCAGCTCCGTGAACGATTGCAGTCAATGCTGGAAAAATTCTCACTGACCGACAGAGCTTCGACCCTGGTAGGGCAATTGTCCGGTGGTTTGAAGCGGCGGGTTGAATTGGCGAAAGGCCTGATGCACAGTCCGCGTGTCCTGCTGCTGGATGAACCGACATCAGGGCTGGATCCTCGGGCACGTCAGGAGTTCTGGGATCTGGTGACGAATCAGGTTCGTGGCTCCGGCACGACTGTCGTTGTTGCGACGCATCTGATGAGTGAAGCGGAGTTATGCGATCAACTCCTGCTGCTGGACCAAGGGCAGAAAGTTGCCGAAGGAACGCCAGTTGAGCTTCAAAGCCGGCTTGCTGGTGAGCGATTAACGTTGCGAATGCGTGACGCCGCGGCGGTGCAGATGGCAGTCGAACTGTCGATCAAGTCTTCCGTGTCGGTCCACGGGAATCAACTTTCGGTGAGAGTCAATGATCCGGCCACGCAGATCTCGATTCTGCTGAACCAGTTTCGTGGTGAAATTCTGAGCCTTGAGCTGACTCGACCTTCCCTGGACGACGTCTTTCTCGAACTGACGGGGCGATCACTTATGGTTTCGGAGGATGCCCATGCATAGCGGAGCGATTATTGCGTTAACACAGCGTGAGTTGATTCGGTTCCTTCGTCAGCGAACTCGGATCATTGGAGCCTTCGGACAGCCAATAATCTTCTGGCTGCTGTTTGGTGCTGGATTGAGAACATCGTTTCGCCCCCCATCATGGGCTGCTGATCTGGGCCACGATCTGACGTATCAGGAGTATTTCCTTCCCGGTGTGGCGACTTTGATCGTGCTGTTCACCGCAATTTTTTCGACAATCTCCATCATCGAAGATCGACGCGAAGGATTTCTTCAGGGAGTACTTGTCGCGCCTGTTTCGCGTTTGGCGATTGTGCTCAGCAAAATCTCGGCCGGAACGATTCTCGCCATTCTTCAGGCCGGATTGTTCTTACTGATTGGTCCCATGCTGTCGTGGATCGGCGCGGGGGCTGACATTCATGTGTCATGGTCTGCGGGGCGCATGGTGATGGCTGCCGTATTTCTGATTCTGATTGCCGCCGAGCTGACAGCACTCGGCTTTGTGATTGCGTGGCCGATGAACTCTACTCAGGGCTTTCATGCCATCATGAGTATCTTCCTGATGCCGATGTGGCTGGTATCCGGAGCCTTCTTTCCTGGCGGTGACTCAGGCTGGCTGTTCTGGCTGATTCGAGTCAACCCGCTGACCTATGGAGTCGCTGGTCTGCGGCGGCTCCTGTATGAACAGTCGCTGCCCGTCACTCCCGAGTTACCATCGATGCTGACTTGCCTGAGTGTCACGGTGATGGCAACGGTCGCGTTGATCCTTTTGTCGGCAAAACTTGTCTCTCGAGCAAGTACCAACAACGCGGCATAGGTGGCGACGGCCACAAGCTCCTGCCAGAAGAGCTTCACCGTATCGTACCGCGGGGGCGGCTCTTTAGATCCGCCGTGTGCAGACGTGTGGCGGTTGGGAGATCAGAGGAATGTTGAGCCCTCGATGTTTTCACCTGATGCAGAACTGTGATTTGCAGTTGCGCGTCTCGATGAGCTTCAATGGAAACTGATTGATCGGCTTCAGAGTACAGCGTCAGGAATGCTGTGCCGTGGAGTTTTCGTCGGACGGGATCGCTGTTGATTGTCGTCAGTGAACAGCAACTGAGGTTTGATTCCAAAGGTGAACATTCTTCATAATCTCCAACAGCCTGACGGATGGACCATTGGCGGAAGAGCTGTGAGAACGGTGCGTCAGCAACGGCGGAGATGGACTGTTCAAATGGCGTGCATTGTTCGAGAAGTTCTCGCAAGTCACTGACGTCCGCGAGATGTTGCTGCAGGAAAGTGTAACCGGCGACACGACTCCCGGATCTTCGAGCCGGTTGATCGTGGTCGTCATCCTTCAGCATGATCGGACAAAGAGCGGGACGCTGTCGAAATGCGGCCTCACGCGTCTCATAGCCGGATGGGGTTTGGCAAAACTGGCGTTCAACCCAATGTGCTGCGGCTTCATTGAGCCATGAAGGAACCGAGTGATTCTTCAGCGGCGAGCCATGCGGAGCTTCGTGACGAATGCAGTATATCGCGGCATGAGTCAACTCATGGGCCAGCAGAGCACGCAACTGATCCCGAGGTGGCAACCTCCGATCGAGATAGACGATGTCACCAGCCAGAGAATTATGATCGTCCGCAACGAAATCACCTCGACGTACGCAACCAAGAATTGGTGTATCGACGGATGATTCTCTGCGATCCAGATCTGTCAGAACGACGGACAAGTGTTGATCTCCATCGAGATCCGAGATTCGGCCGATCCAGCATTCGATAAGCGGCAGCAGTTCTCGTTCAATGATCGAACAAACCCGTTGTGCCTCTTCACGCATCAGATGCTGCTGCGGCAGGGCAGACTTGCCGTCGGCGGAGCAAAGGTCCACGTAGACTTTGACACGAGATCCCTCGGCAATCGGTGAAGCTTCACTGGGCTGCTGAATCACCTGATCGAATTCGAAGTGAGGAATCAGAAATCTTCGAGACAGTTCGTCATGGAGTGAATGGGCGACGATCGGCTGGTCAGGTCTTTTCGAGATTTCTGGCACGGCGCAGTCAAGCTGGCACTGCGGTGCATCCAGGAAACTTTGCCGAAGATCCGACAGACTCTCAGTGTCCACGTACTTGAGATCGGCGAAATGGGGCGAACTCCTGGTAGCGTCTGCAACCTCACCGCCATCAGCAGTGGACCTGATCGAAAGCGAGTGAGCAGCACCGGAAACATCCAAACTGCCAATGACAACCAGTGAGTTCTCTGGCACCCGAAATCGTATGGTCGTACCGGGCCGAGTCATAGCAGTATAAGCTAAGTCTTCATTCCCATCCGACGAGTGCCGCGGAAAGCAATCTAACCCCGGAGCCCTGAGCACTGTTCCGGCCGAGACTTCCCGACGGCTTTTTGAACTTCCATCGGATCTCCGTTCCAAAACTGAGACGGAGAACGCAGCCAGCAAGACCGCTGCAATAGAAGTGAAAAAGCCGGAATGCCGCACCATTGAAGGTCCCCACCCCACGCGGCATCCGGCTTAGGTATTCACCAATTGCCTCTGCCTCATACCGCCCCCGAGACGAGTATCGGCGTTACAACCGTTAAAATTCACCTGTTTTGACGTTCTTTTGGGGACGACGAGGCGTAGGGAGAGTGCTCAGGGACCAGGCCCTGAGCGACTTCAATCGCCGGACTGGGAACCAAAACAACCGCAAAATCAGAATTCTTTGCCAGCGGAGTTTGACGAGTTGACCACCTCGCACGGCGAATTGCACGGAGTTTTGCCCTGCCTCTTTCTTCTGCCTGTTTTTACCGGGAATTCCTTTCCTGCTCATCCGAGAACGACTGTAGACTACTTCGCGCACTGCGCTCGGTTTGGTGAGCGTTGAGCGAGTCATGTCCATCGGACGGTCTGCTTCTGCGGAACCTCAGGGGAATTCTCATGCGGCATTTGGCGGGTTCGTTGTGTTCATTTGGTCTTGGCGTTTCGGCATTTTGCCACGCCGTTATGGCGGACACGAATGCGGAGCAAAAAGCTCCGGATGCAATCGTATTTCGGACGCCAGCGGTCGCCGGTCAGCAGCATTTCGCGGTGGCGATTCGATCGTCGGCGATCCCCGCAGAGATTCGTCGGCACGTCATCCTGATTGACACGTCCGCCAGTCAGACTGGACGCTTTCGCGACGGCAGCATTGAATTGCTGACGGCTCTGATTGAGCGTATGCCAGCTGGACACCAGGTGAAGGTGGCGGCGGTCGATACAACATTCGAGCCTTTAACCGACGGCTTTCAGGCCACGGGTTCCTCGGAACTTACGCAGGCAGTCAAATCACTTGCCTCTCGCACTCCGATGGGGGCTACTGATCTGACGTCAGGACTGCGTGCCGCATTTGCAGAGAAGACATCAGAGCCGATGTCAGTGCTTTACATTGGGGATGGGATCAGTGCCGCTGATCAGTTGTCTCTGAAGAATCTTGATTCACTCGTCGACGATCTTCTTCAGCACAGTGTGTCATTCCATGCCTTGCTGCTGGGACCAAATATCGACACTCAGCTGCCGGGAATTCTCGCGAATCAGACGGGCGGAACCTTTGAGCAGCCTGTCGCTCTTGATGCTGTTGCCTCGGCAGAGCGATTAGCCATTCAGATGTCTGCTGCTCCTGTGTTGGTGAAGGATGTGGAAGTCGCAGGAACTGATCTGAGGCTGGCTACAGGCGAGAGTGTTGCTTTGCGAGCTGATCGGCATACAGTCCTGTTCGGTCAGGGAACGCCAGCCGGAAGTGTCACAGTGTCCGGCCACGCCGCTGATGGAAGTGAGCTGGTTTGGAAGTCGGCACCAGGAGCGGTGAAAGGAGCTGGTGAAGAAGTTCGAGTTCTGTTCACTCGTGCTGCGGAATCTGATGGCCTGAACTCCTCTGTTGTTGGGCTTGAAGGACTCGCCAGTTCTTCTCAGCAGTTCGAATTGACGATTACAGATTCAATCACCGCCGCTGAACGCTTCCAGAAGGCTGGTCAGAAAGACAAAGCACTCGCGATTGTTCGCAATGCACTTTTGCTGGATGCCGGCAATGTAAAACTGACAGGCCTGGCGGCATCTTTACAGGATGGTGAACCTGCTGACGACGCTGCCTCTCCGGCCCCTGGTGTGCAGGCCGAGGAAGTCGCCGAGCCATTGGTTGATTCCGGCAACGACAAACTCGGGCCGCCAAGTGCTGCGGATGGAGATGTGTTGTCCAGGGCTGCTGCTGAACGAGAAATTGCAACTCAGTTGCTGGTTCAGTCAGTCAAGGCTGCAATCGACGAAGCAAATCGCGTGTCTGGCGAGCAGCCGGAATATGCATTGACCCTTCTGAAGGACATGCTGGAAACAATCCGCAGCGCTGATGTGGCTCCTGAAAAGCGAAATGAACTGGATCGTCGCGTTGTTGACGCGTATGCATCCGTCAACTCGACTCGACAGACAAATCAAATTCGGCAGCGTGATAAGTCTGAGCAGCTTGCTAACCGAGAAGCAATGGACCGGTTGCTGCAGGAAGCTCAGATTGAAGAGCAGCGATTGCAGACACTGATTTCACAGGTTCGCGGTCTTCTGGATCGTGCTCGCCATGGTGACATCCCGGCTTACGAGGAAGCAGAAATCGCAGCTCGTACCGCGCTCGATATGGAGCCAGGCAATGGAACCGCGTCAGCGGCTGTTGTGATGGCAGAAGCTTCCGGCCAGCTGAGCAAAGCCTATGAACTGGTTAACCT
>JBILXT010000132.1:0-17066 GCA_044378235.1 Planctomycetaceae bacterium | reverse complement strand
GAGCTGACCGGTTCCTTGAAGTTCTGTATCAGGTCGAACTCTCTCATGTGCCTTTTCCGGATGAGCCACCGATTCAGTATCCACCAGCTGACGTCTGGCGTCTGCTGACTCGAAGTCGTGAGAAGCATCAGTCGGTTTCATTGCGATCAGAAAAACCAGTTGAACTTTGGCTGGAGGAAATGCTCGACAAGCCAGTCGACCTCGAGCATCCAGCCAACACTCCGCTGGAAGACATTCTCACCGATATCGAGAACTACTTCACAGAGCTGGGTCCGTACACGATGCGAATCATGCTCGATGAAACCGACCCGGATATTGGAACAGACCCTCAGTTCCTCACGACAACGGAAGTTCCGAGCGATATTGATCTGAAAGGGATCTCGCTGCGTAACGCCTTCAAACTGATCTTTGCCAAGGTGAAGGATCAGGATCCAGGTCTCACAATCATGATCAAGAACGAAGTCATGATGGTCACCACAACGGATACTGCGAACTCCGACGAGAACCTGATTACCCGAATTTATGATGTTGCTGACCTCGTCGTCATCACTCAGCCAATGATGGGTGGAGGCGGCCTTGGTGGTGGTGGCGGTCAGTTCGGCGGCGGTGGTGGCATGGGAGGCATGGGCGGCGGTGGCATGGGAGGAATGGGTGGCGGTGGTGGTCAGTTTGGTGGTGGCGGCTTCATGAGTCTGCCTCCAGAACCTGCCGCTGACGCTGACAACGGCATCAAGCTGAACAATAGCTCTCTCAAAAAAAAACCGGTGAAGTAGTTCCTGAAAGTCAACCCGGGAAACTTCGGCGATCTGCAACGGACATGTCGGCACCAAAACCTGGTGCGGACGTGTCCGCTTTGCGTTCTCAGTCTCTTGTTTCGCGCCCGGATGCCTATGTTCTCTGCGGCACAGGTTCCGCGCAGAAGTCTCCAAAGTCACCGTCGAAGGAAGATGCGAAGCGGCCTGACGAAAGCGTCAAAGAAAAGTCCAGCGATAAAGCCGCAAAACCCGAATCCGGAGCCTCCGTTGCTCGCAGGATTCTCGCTCAGCCCGACGTGATCATGGCGTGGGATCAGGCTCTGGCCGGAGAGAATCTGACCAATGACCAGATCGCCGATGCGATTGCCTATCTACATGACAAGAAGCATTACGAAGCTGCCGTGGAGGGCCTGCAGAGTGCCATCCGCAACAATCGATCAGCGCCGTGGGTCTACGATGTGCTGGCTTTAGAGATGAAACTCGCTGGCCGACCGGGCAAAGATATCGCTCGAGTTCTGGAATCGAGGATCGACTTCAGCACATCGGATGTCCAACAGTTGTTGATTACCGCTGCTCTGCTTTCTCGCTTCGAAGCGTGGGAAGAAGCAATCTCAATCTGTCGTGAAGCGACTGAGCTCAATCCGGAGATTCCCCAGGTCTGGCTACTCGGCCGCAGCATCGCGGACAAATCGAAACAGCGTGAGGCCCAGGTCTTTTTTCGATGTGGTATCCTGACTTACGACTGGGGTACAGACTTCGAAGCCCATCATGACGAGGCTCTGAAGGTTGTGAATGACCTGTGCAGGAACCTTGAGGAGCAGAAGCAAAGTGAGATGGCCTCAAACTTCCGCAAGCAGTTGGCTGACGCGAAGGCTCGCGATCTCGTTGTGAATCTCGTCTGGGTTGGAGACGCAGATCTGGACCTTAGCGTTGTTGAACCCGGTGGTGAAAAATGCAGTCGCAAACAAAAACTGACTAAAAATCGTGGCCGCCTGGTGCGTGAAGATGGACCGGGGGACTCAGCAACGGCAAAACATCGAGAGACCTATGTGTGTCACTCTGCTCCCGCTGGCGACTATGAACTTCGTGTTCAATTTGTTCTTGGGAAGGCCGTCTCAGGAACAGCGGTTGTGGAGATCATTCAACACGCAGGGACACCCGACGAGAAACGAAGTTCAAAAACCGTGACTCTGGGGAAAGAAGACGCTGTTCTGAAAACGAATCTTGATCGGGGACGAAAAACACCCTGAACAGTGAGCGTCAACTTTGGCGCCAGTGCGATCGACGCTCCGCTGTTCCCAGCGCTCGTGCAACAGACCGGCGATTGCCCTATTATCGAACAACAGCCGCTCAGCCCTCTGTCTGATGAAAGTTTCTCGTCGTGACACAAATTGATCCCAGCTTATTGGAAGCACGCCTCGAAAAAATCGAATCGGCGATGGCTCATCTGCAGCACGATATTGACTGCCTGAATGCTTCGCTGATGGTGCATTTCCGCCGCTTGCAGGAATATGAATCGCGATTTGGAAAGATCGAGGGTTCTCTGGAACTGCTTAGCGAATCCCCGGAAAGACGTGATCCGGGCTCCGAACGGCCGCCACATTACTGATCTAGTGGTCTCACAATCAGAAAAGCGTCGAATTTTTGAGGAATCGGACAACTGCGATGTGGCCAACTCTTCGCAACCTGCGATACTCTTTTTCAGGCATTGTGAGATTGAGTCTCACTCCACACTTGCAAATAGGCAGGTAGTCTTTGATCATGGGTTCAGTGGTTCGAAGTCTTTCAGTTTCGTCGTTCCTCACGTTTTTATGGACGGTGCTGCTGTGAACACGTTGCGTCTGGCTGACTTAACACCTGGCAAATCGGCGGTTGTCACGGCTATTTCCGGGGCTGGCCGAGTTGCCTCACGGCTGATGGAAATGGGCTTCGTTCCCGGAACGATCGTGGAAGTGCTCCGCCGTGCTCCGTTTGGTGGACCTGTGCAATACCGTGTGCACGGTTGCTCGGTTTCAATGAGATCCGCCGAAGCGTCCTGCGTTTCTGTTGAGACAGATTCTTTGCAGAACCGAACTGCCCTCAGAGCGTCCAGCCAGCTTGAATTGGCTGCCGGTTAGTGCCCCGTCAGTGACGAATCAACCATCCCACGCTGCAGAGAATCATCGCCCATTGCGAGTTGCCCTTATTGGTAACCCGAACACGGGCAAGAGCACTCTCTTTAACGCGCTGTCGGGCATGCGAGTGCGGACTGGAAATTATCCGGGAGTGACGGTTGAGCAACGGTTGGCTCGTGTGACCTGGGACGGTCACGAGATTGAACTCAGCGACCTGCCGGGAACCTACAGTCTCTCCCCGAAATCGCCCGATGAAATGGTCGCTGTGCAGGTTCTGACGGGCTGCTGTGAGGAACCACGACCGGATCTCATCATCTGCATTTGTAATGCTGCCGCCCTCGAACGAAATCTCTACCTGGCGACTCAAGTCCTGGAAGTAGGCCTTCCGGTCGTCGTTTGTTTGAACATGTGGGATTCTGCAAAGAGTTCCGGAGTCCGCGTCGATCTTTCCGCGCTTTCGAAGAAGCTGGGCGTTCCTGTCGTGCCCACGTCCGCCAGTCGCCGCGAAGGTTTGACGGAACTCAAACATGCCGTCATTCATGAACTGACAGCCAGAGGTGGTCCGGTTCAACTGGCTTCCGATAGCTTTGGGCATTCTTTGTTGTCGACGCCTATTCAGGAAGAAGTCACGCGACTCTGCAGGGTTCTGCAGAGCGCAAGCGTCTCGCAGGAGAAGCGTTGTGGCTTTCTGGTGGCTCGCAGTTTGCTGGACCCTGGAGGATCGGTTGAACTGATGCTGACCGAAGCGGCCGGTCAGCAATACCTGATTGCTCTTCAGGATTCGCGTCGCAAACTTGCGGAACAGCACCTGGAGATTCCAGCCACAGAAGCCAGTCAGCGGTATCACTACATTGGCGAACTCCTGGCACAGGTTCAGACTCGAACACCGAACTCGCGAACTCGTTTGACCGACCGAATTGATTCGGTCCTGACACATCGCTTCTTTGGATTCCTGATCTGTCTCGCGGTGCTGCTGCTGGTCTTTTCCACGATCAACTGGTTTTCTGCACCGCTGAGCGATGGCGTCGAATCCATGCTCGGCTGGATCAGCGATCAGGTGACCTCATCGATGTCACCCGGACCTCTCCGTAGCTTACTCACGGAAGGCGTGATCAATGGCGTCGGCTCGGTGATTGTGTTCCTGCCTCAGATCTGTCTGTTGTTTCTGTTCATCGGATTGCTGGAAGACTGCGGTTACATGGCACGGGCCGCGTTCATGATGGACCGTTTCATGGGAATTCTGGGGCTCAGTGGACGGTCGTTTCTGCCCCTGATGTCATCTTTCGCGTGCGCTGTGCCGGGTATCATGGCGACTCGAGTGATCGATGATCGTCGCGACCGCTTCGTCACAATTCTGATCGCACCGTTGATGAGCTGTTCGGCTCGACTGCCGGTCTACGTGTTGATGATCTATACGTTCATACCAGACACACAATTCTTCGGCGGATGGCTGTCACTTCAGGCGTTGGTGCTGTTTGGCATGAGCACACTCGGGCTGGTCGTCGCGATTCCGGTGGCCATGATTCTGCGACGGACGTTGTTTCGAGGTGAGCCGTCACCGTTTCTGCTGGAACTTCCGGATTACCGAGTCCCATCCCTGCGAGTTGTTCTGGAACGTGTCTGGGAAAGCGGCCAGTCCTTCGTCGCTCGGGCGGGCACTTTGATTTTTGCGACCAGTGTTCTGGTCTGGGCCGGCGGATCATTCCCCGGTGACCAGCGAGAACGCTACGAACTGACTGCAAAGCTGGAAGCTCTGGAGGCCTCCGGTGCAGATCCGGAAGGGGAAGAACTGACGGCTTTGACAACCAAGTTGAATCAGGTAAATGGTGACCTGCTGCGAGGCAGTGTGCTCGGACGTATTGGGCAGTCCATCGAACCTGTGTTCAAGCCGCTGGGCTGGGACTGGCGTATTGGCGTCGGAGTGCTCGCATCGTTTCCTGCTCGAGAAGTCGTGATCGCGACTCTTGGAACAATCTATAGTCTCGGTGGTGATGTCAGCGAAGAAGACGAAGGACTGCGAGGCACCTTAACGGCGGCGACCTGGCCTGATGGGACTCCGGTGTTCTCGATCCCGGTGGCCTTGTCCATCATGGTGTTCTTTGCCTTGTGTGCACAATGTGTGTCCACACTGATGGTCATTCGCCGAGAAACCAACAGCTGGCTCTGGCCAGTGTTTTCGTTTGTGTACATGACAGCATTGGCGTGGATCGGTGCTTTCCTGACGTATCAGATTGGTATCAGGATGTAGGCCCATGGCTCTTCAGACTCTGATCACGTTGCTACTGATTGGCTTCGCGACAGCAATTGTCTGGCGTCGATTCCGTCAGATGTTTTCGAAATCATCGCCGTCGGGATGCGGTTCCTGTGGTGGCTGCTCCGGTGGAGATCCAGCCGCTGCGATTAAAGTAACACCGCTGGTTCAGCTGGGAATTTCTGCGCCAGAGTCGCACGGGAAGAAGTAGCCGGACGACCGCGTTCAACAGCCGATTGTTTACCGCCCAGCCGCAGGCGCCGGCTTCTGCGCAGGACGACGAATCCCGATCCACTGCGTCAGCAAGGGATCGTTCTTGAAAACGCGGCATATCTTAATCCCTCACTGACGTTTCGGGTTATGAAAACCCATGAAATCAATGACGCAGAGCCGGCGCCTGCGGCTGGGCGGTATACGGGAACACTCACAATGCAACCTGGAATGCTGAATCCAACGTTCTATACATAACGAAGCAGTCAGATCTGGCAGATCGTGGACTCAAATTCTCGCCACTCGTTGTTTACACCGCCTGATGGCTCTGCAAATGAGAATCCCCGTCAGATCAGTTTGTTCCTGCGGGGCGAGCGGTCATAGTGACAAAAACAACCTGCGGCAATCTCCCGTCGCCGTGTGTTGTGATTCCTGAATGGCTCAAGCTGAGACCCACTGGTATGGCCACCCACATCATTTTTCAATGCCCTGCGTGTCAGCATCGACGTGTGACGTCTCCGGAACCTGCCGACGGTCCTGTCAAGTGCGACGAATGCCAGTGGGGCCGTAACGAAGGGGCTGGAGACTTCACCAATGGCAATCTGTGCCGTTGCCGAATCTGCGGATGCGAAGATTTGTGGCGTCAGAAGGATTTTCCACCCGCGATGGGTCTGGCGCTTGTAGCGACTGCAGCCATTCTCAGTTGTATCGCCTACGCAAAATACCAGCCGATCATCGCCCTGGCGATTCTGATGGTGGCCGCCTTGATTGATATGTTACTGTATTCGTTCATGGGCGACATGCTGGTTTGCTACCGTTGTGGAGCACGACATCGGCAAACATCAATGGCGGATGAGCATCCCAGGTTCGACCTGGAGACCGCAGAACGTTATCGTCAGCAGGATCTCCGGCAGCGACAGGCGTCGAAGCCGGGTTGAGCGTCGAGAATCGTCGCTCCGTTGCCCGAATGATTTGGACCATAGCACCTGTGGAAGAACTGCGTCGAAGACTGGTTGAGGATCTCAGCGACACGATCGAAGGCGAACTGCGAGTCGATCCTGCGGCTGTCGCTGTGTTTTCGTCGGACGCCAGTCTTTATGAGATCGAGCCGATCGCCGTTGTTTTTCCTGCGCACACTCGTGACGTTGAAGTGATCGCGGCGTACTCGGCCGATAATAATATCCCGCTGATTCCGCGTGGTGCGGGTTCTGGACTCGCTGGCGGTGCAATCGGACGCGGTATCGTGATCGATTTTTCTCGCCACATGAACCGAGTGTTATGGGTCGATGGAAATCGTGTTCGCGTTCAGCCGGGTGTTGTGCGCGAACAACTGAATCGCGAGCTACGTAAGCACGGCCGATATTTTGCACCGGATCCGTCGAATAGTCGCATCACCACGATTGGTGGAATGCTGGGCGTGGATGCAGCCGGATCTCACGCGGTCCGCTATGGATCGACTCGTGACCACGTCGAGAGTATCGAATGCGTTCTCTCCGGCGGGCAACGCATGGAACTCGGCCGTGAACCTCTCGAACTCGATCCTTCAGCTTATCCACGCGTCGTCGACCTGGAACCTGTTGGTGGTGCTGCGACCGGTGTGGCAAATGTCGGAGCCACTGTCAGCGCGGCGATGCGATCGGACGCGATGAAGTTATCCGCGATGACTCCGGCGACTCGCCGCGCGGATTTGATTCAACGAGTTGGCTCATTGCTGCAGGAGTTTGATCCTGTCATCAAACAGTATCAGCCGCCGTTATTGCGAAACTGCTGCGGCTATATGCTGCGAGGCATTCGGCAATCAAGGGAACTGGATCTGGCGCGCATGCTGGTGGGATCTGAAGGTACGCTAGGCCTCTTCACGGAGGCGACACTGTTCACAATGCCGCTGCCTCCGTTTCGCGCGGCGGCTTGCCTGATGTTTAAATCGCTCGAACAAGCTGTTCTGGCAATGCAGCTTCTTCTGCCGCTGGAGCCCAGTGCCTGCGATCTGCTGGATCGGCGAGTACTTAGTTTGGGGCGGGGAACGGACCTGCGATTTCGCGATATGATTCTGCCGGAAGCCGAAGCAGGATTGATTATTGAATTCCCAGGCAGCAGTGAGCGCGAGATACGAGAACGTCTGCGGGATGCTCAGGCTCTGCTTCGGGATCGTGAGATCGATTTTCAGATGACGCGTGAAGCGACGACGCTGGAAGATGTGGAATTGCTCTGGGCGTTGCCCTCACAGGTTGTTTCTTTGCTGGCGAGCCTGAAAGGTTCTTCGCGACCGTTGCCATTTGTGGAAGATGTTGCGGTGCCTCCGGAGAAGCTGGCCGAGTTCCTCGTGTCTGCTCAGCGAATCTTCCAGAAGCATGAAGTCACAGCGACGTTGTACTCCCATGCGGCTTCAGGACAACTGCATTTTCGTCCGATCCTGCCTGTGCCCAGCAACGGCGATGATACTCAGATCGAAGCCATTGCCAGAGATCTCTACCGACAAGTTGTGCAGGTCGGGGGATCAATCAGCGGCGAACACGGCGACGGGCTTTCGCGCACCGCGTTTATCAGAACTCAGTACGGTCCGTTGTACCGTGCGTTTCAGCAATTGAAGGAGATCTTCGATCCGCAGCGTATGATGAATCCGGAGAAAATCATCAGTAATGATCCTCAACTGACGGTCAAGTATCTGCGCCGCATTCGACCTCGAGAAACACAGGCAACGACTTCCACGGGAGGTTCTCTGCTACCCGTGATGCAGCTGGCGTGGAATGCTAACGATGCGGCCGATGCAGCCAGCCGCTGCAATGGATGCGGCACGTGTCGCATTCAGGTCGAACCGTCCCGGATGTGCCCGTTCGTCGAAAACGACGGGAACGAGGAATTGTCACCTCGCGCCAAAGCCGATCTGTTTCGCCGCGCCATCTGCTCAACGTCTGGCAAAGAGCTGCTGGCGGATGATTCGACGTCGAAGATTCTGGAGAGCTGTTTTAACTGCAAGCAATGCCAGCTTGATTGTCCGTCTGAAGTCGATATTCCACATCTCGTCCTTGAAGCTCGCGCGCAGCATGTGCAGGCGCATGGGTTGAGCAAGACTGCGTGGTTGCTTTCGCGAGTTCACACGTATGCTCGTATGGCCTCGCGGTTCTCGTTTCTGACGAACCGACTGATCAAGAGCACGTTGTTCCGAAAGCTGCTGCAGCGATTCGTGGGCATCGCGTCCGCGAGGCGACTGCCGAAGTTTGCAAGAACTCCGTTTCTGGCGTCGTTGCGAGTTCAGCGTGAGGACAATTCCGGAAGCCCCGGAAGTCCTCGCCCGACTGTTGTGTACTTTGTCGACTACTTTGCCAACAACCATGATCCGGAGCTGGCCGAGGCGTTCGTCAGAATTCTGGAACACAATGGATTTCGCGTTTTCATTCCGCGTGGTCAAACCGTGTCGGGCATGACCATGTTGACCGTCGGCGACATTTCCGCCGCGCGGTTGGCGGCAGAGCAGAATATTCGTGAACTAGCGGAACCGGCCCGCGAAGGCTATTCGATCGTCTGTACCGAACCCTCCGCCGCGCTGTGCTTGACTCAGGAGTATCCGATGCTCTTGTCCAGCAACGATGCGGAAGTTGTGGCGCAGCAAACTCTTGACGCAGGTTCATTCTTGTTGGACCTGCAGAAGCGTGGAAAGCTTAAGAAGGACTTTACTCCGCTCGCCATGAAGGTTGCGTGGCACACGCCGTGTCATACCCGCGCCATGCGGCGCGGGCAGCCGTTGTTGGAAATCCTGCGACTCATTCCGGGCCTGCAGCTCCAGATGATCGAAAAAGGCTGCACCGGGATGGCGGGAACCTTCGGACTGGCCGCGGAGAACTTCGAACAGTCCCTGCGAATTGGAGCGGAATTGATTGGGGAAATGAAAACGATTGACGCCGATGCGGGAGTCACCGATTGCAGTAGTTGCAGAATGCAGATGGAACAAGCCAGCCGGATCCCTACAATTCACCCGATCAAGCTGCTGGCACTTTCGTACGGACTGATGCCGCGGCTTGCTGAACGCCTGAAAGCTCGACCATCCGGATTGAGCATGTCATGATCCTGATCAGAATCCTGTGCTCATGAATCTTACAGTTCTCTTTTTTGCAGCGGCTCGTGATGCGGCCGGGACCGACAGTGTTACTGTCGACGTTCCCGAAGGATGCACGGTGGCCAACCTGCAGCAGATGATGATCCAGCGAACGCCGCAGCTTGAGCGATGGTCTCAGGCGTTGCTGTGGGCCGTGAATAATCGCTATGCCGGAAGTGATCAGATTCTGCAAAGCTCGGATGTGATCGCCTGCTTTCCTCCGGTGAGCGGAGGGTGAACCATGATTGAACTCACCACAGAACCAATCGACCACCATCAACTCACGGAATCTGTGCGAGATCACGCCGCCGGAGCTGTCACGTTGTTCCTGGGAACGGTGCGCGAGTTTACTCGCGGTGTGCAGACATCGTGGCTGGAGTATGAAGCCTACCCTGACATGGCGCGGGCCTCGATGGCAGAATTGGAAGCGGAAGCCCGCGGCAAGTTTACCGTTACGAAGATCGCAATTGCTCATCGCACGGGCCCGATGGCTCTGGGAGAAATCAGCGTCGCCATCGCCGTCAGCGCTCCGCATCGAGATCAGGCGTTTGAAGCGGGACGATGGCTGATCGACACCTTGAAGGAACGAGTGCCCATCTGGAAGAAGGAACACTTTGCGGACGGCCGTGAAGAATGGCAGCATCCCGGAGTGACTCCACAAGCCAGCAACGAAGGCGCGAAATCATGACGTCCGGAGAGATCTCACAGCGAAGGCTGATCGATTCGTTCGGTCGAGTTCACAACAATCTGCGGATCAGTGTGACAGACCGCTGCAACATTCGATGCTTCTATTGCATGCCGGCGGACAATGTCGAATTCATGCCGAAGGAGAATCTGCTGTCCTTCGAAGAGATTGAACGCGTCGTTCGCATTGGTACGACGCTGGGGATTGATCGAGTTCGTTTGACGGGCGGTGAGCCGCTGGTGCGCCGCGATCTGCATGTGCTGGTGCGGAAACTGGCGGCGGTGCCGGGAATCATCGACATCGGGCTGACGACCAATGGGATTCTTCTGGAGGAGCAGGCTCAGGAACTGCGTGATGCCGGGCTGAAGCGTTTGAATATCAGTCTGGATGCTTTGGATCCGGAGATCTTCCGCAAGGTGACTCGCCGAGAAGGCTATCAACGAGTGCTGGCCGGGATTCAGGCGGCTCGCGATGTTGGTTTCTCGCCGATCAAACTCAACGCGGTTTCGGTGCGAGGTTTGACGGAAGATCAGATCATTCCGTTCGGCAAGCTGGCTCGCGAAACTGACACCGTCGTGCGATTTATTGAATTCATGCCTCTTGATGCGGACAGCCAATGGCAACGCGACAAGGTGCTGTTTGCTCACGAGATTATTGCTAGGCTGGAAGCGGAGTTTGGTGCTTTGCGAGCCATCGATTCGCCGGGCGTTTCAAATGGTCATGCGAGTGGCATTACGACGAGCTTACTTCCGCAGGCCGATGCGATCACTCACGCTCCGGCGCAGGACTTTGAATTCGCGGATGGCAAAGGTCGCATCGGTTTAATTGCCAGCGTGAGTCAGCCGTTCTGCAGCAGTTGTAATCGTTTCCGTCTGACCGCTGACGGACGTCTTCGGAATTGCCTGTTCAGTCATGACGAAACCGACATTAAGCAATTCCTGCGATCCGATTCCGCTGATGAACTGATTGCTCAGGCAATGCTCAGCAGTATCGCCGCCAAGAAGGAAGGGCACGAAATCAATACAGCGCGCTTCATTCAGCCCGATCGCCCGATGTACTCGATCGGCGGGTAGGCTGGTGCTTGGTGCTTGGTGCTTGGTGCTTGGTGCTTGGTGCTTGGTGCTTGGTGCTTGGTGGCGAAGGCACAAGGGTCAGGTTTGCGGGATTGCTTTGATCGTGCGGGTGGGGGACTTCACCTGAGTCTGGCTTGAATTTGCAGGACGTAATTGCCGCACGATGAACGTGGCCACATGATTCAAAATGACGGCCGCAACTGCGGAGCCAGTCAGGGCTGCGATGACCGCCAGCACCGGAGCGTTCTTCATTATCGTCAGAGCACCGGCCAGAGCAACTCCGTGTACGAGGTAGAATTCATAGGAGTAATCAGCCGCCAGTTTGATGGCTCGTGGACGACTCCGGAGCTGCAGAGACAATTCGACAAGCATAAGGCTCAATGCTGTATAAGCAAATGCGGGTTGAATCGTCAGAGCCATGATTCCGAACGCTGCGGCAATCGTAAGAGTGACCGCATTGCGAGTAGCCCCAAAGGCATAGGCTGCGATCGTGCAGGACACGGCATAGGTCAGAAAGTGAGACAACAACCACGGAGCCGCGTCGCAGGCCACCGCGATCGTCAGTCCAATGCTGCAGACGGCTGCGACAAGTCCAGGCCGACCGATAACTCGAGACAAAAATGTCGCGAAGTAGCAGGCAAGAATGAGAGAAACAAACCAGGTCGGTGAGTTCACAAGTTCATCCGCATGCGTCCACAAACCTGTGCCCAGCATTTGCGATGCAATCTGTCCGATCGATGCGTTCTTGTAGCCCGATATTGTTGCCAGATAAAAGCTGCCGATCATCGCAATCCAGAACGCGGGGTAAACTCGACATAAGCGTTGCGAAAGCCAGCCAACAGGTGTTCGTCGACTTTCGCAGGAAAGGAGTCCGCTCACCACGAGAAAAATCGCGACGCCCAACTGACCGATGGAAAGGCCGGCGATCACGGTCAGGTCTTCTCGATCAGCGAGACTGAGCGTATGCTGGATCACCACCATAATCATCGCGAGCACTCGAACAACATCAAGCCCGACGAGATTCGGGAGAGGCGAGGTGACAGGCGAATTGATTGAAGACATTGCAGAACTTTTCCGCTGGCTGCCGAGGCGTTGCGATTCAGAAGACGAGCGATCCGTCAAGATAAAGAGCGGCGGTAGAGGTAGTGGACCTTGCTGAAGATCCCAACACAGGAGGACCTTTAGCAAGGTCCACTACCCCAAAACTAAAATGTGACAAAGCACTAGCGTACTTCTGGCGATACTGAAGTCTAATCTGTACAGGGCTCACTGACGTAAAAACCCGGACAAGGCGGCTCAGCATAATCGCGGCCATCTGCAGTCAGAGGACATTTCTCACTCTGTTGCATTTCCGCCACTGCCCAGGACACGAATTTCCGGACAGGTTGTATCGAGCGAGAGACCGTGTTGCATTACGGCAACAACAGCCGGACTCTCAAGCAATTCAGAGCATAGCTTCAGGCAATAATTTCATGAGCGACGTTTCCGTAGACATCCGTCAGGCGGAAATCTCGTCCGGAATAACGAAACGTGAGTTCTTCATGATCAATCCCCATCAGATGCAGGATTGTGGCGTGCAGGTCATGAACGCTCATACGTTTATCAATCGCCTTGATCCCCAGATCGTCGGTGGCTCCGTACGTCATGCCTCCTCGAATTCCGCCGCCGGCCAGCCACATGCTGAATCCCGTGGCATGGTGATTTCGGCCTTTCTCCCCCTGAGCTGTCGGCGTGCGTCCAAACTCGCCTCCCCAGATAATCAGTGTCTCTTCAAACAGACCACGAGATTTCAAATCACGAATCAGAGCTGCGATCGGCTGATCGCTTTTCAACGCGTCGCGACGATGGTCCATGATATCGCCATGAGCATCCCAGGGCTGCCCACTGCCGTAGAAGACCTGCACCATTCGTACGCCGCGTTCGACAAGCCGGCGAGCAATCAGGCAGCCATCAGCAAATTCTCCACTGCCGTAATCCTTGCGAATCGATTCTGATTCACGTCCGATATCGAAGGCCTCCTGCGCTTCTGACTGCATACGATACGCAATCTCAAGGGACTGAATACGAGCTTCCAGCTGAGTATCCTGCGGACGCTTCTCCAGATGCTTTTGATTCATCTGCTGCATCAGATCCAGCAATCGCCGTTGTGACGCAGTTGTGACCCCCGTATTCTTCAAATGACCGATCACTTTTGCCGGATCAATACTGCCATTGTTAACATGCGTGCCCTGAAAAATTCCCGGCAAAAAACTGTTGGACCACAATGCCGGACCAACAACTGGTTTCCCCGGACAAAGCACTACGAAGCCTGGCAGATTCTGATTTTCGGTCCCAAGTCCGTATGTCAGCCACGAACCCAGAGATGGTCGAATCGGTTGCTGGTTGCCCGAGTTCATCATGAACAATCCTGGTTCATGATTTGGAGTACTCGTATACATCGAACGCACAACGCAAATATCGTCAATGCATTCACCAACGTGAGGGTAAAGCTCACTGACCTCAATTCCGCTTTGCCCCATCTTCGTGAACGCAAACGGCGATGGCATAAAATTGCCACCAGGCCCCGGTTTGCCCGCCTGAGTCTTCAATTCCGGCTTCGGGTCGAATGTATCAACATGGGATGGTCCTCCGTTCATAAACAGGAAGATCACATGCTTCGCTTTGGCCGCAAAGTGAGATGACTTTGGCGTCAGCGGATCTGATGCCTGCTGCTCTGCCGCGCAAACCCCCGCCAGCCCGACCATTCCAAACCCAGCCGCAGTCCGCGTCAGCATTTCGCGTCGCGAAGAGTAACCCATGGACGAAATCTGAAACGCATCTGTCATGTTAGTTTCCTGCGGATTTCAACGGCGACTATCGACAGCCAAATGAGTCAGGTTACAACAGTTCGATCTCAAGCCCGTCGTCAACAACGAAACTCTAACGTCGAACCGCATCACGGATTCTGGTCGTCATTGCCCCCCGGGACAAGCCCTTCCTGGCATCGACTTCAGGAATTTGATCGGCGAGCAGGACGCTTAAATCGCGGATTTTGACGGTCCGTTGAGTTGTATTGGCGGATTAACCTCTCACGTTCACCTGAACACAAGCCAACTGGGGTGACAACCCAGACGCTTCAGAGCACGAGCGGCATTGATGTCCCGCCATCATACGTTACATCGAATCGCGGTGAATTTCCGCACCTGTTCGGTCAAAGCGATCTCCGTCGGAAGGCGTTCCATCGAGCTGGCTCCGTAGAAGCCGTTGATGGCCGGAACGGCATTCATCATAAACCGAGCATCCTCGGGCATTGCAATGGGACCACCGTGACACAGGACGATTACGTCCTCGTTCACTTCGCGAGCTGCCTGAGTCATCTCGGCGATGCGCGGCACGCACTGCTCGAGAGTCAGGGCGGTTGATGCTCCAATCGTGCCGCTGGTTGTCAGGCCCATGTGAGCGACGATGATGTCGGCTCCGGCTTTCGTCAGAGCCGCCGCCTGATCGTTGTCGAACGCATACGGAGTTGTCAGCAGATCCATCTCGCGAGCTGCAGCGATGAGGTCCACTTCCAATTGAAACCCCATGCCGGTTTCTTCGAGGTTGGCTCTAAAGACGCCATCAATCAATCCGACCGTAGGGAAATTCTGAATGCCCGCGAATCCCAGCTCCTTGAGATCTTTCAGGAAGTGATCTCGCAGCATGAACGGATCCGTACCACAGACACCGGCCAGCACAGGGGTTGATTTGACTGCCGTGAGCACTTCGTACGCCATCTCGCGGACGATCTGATTAGCGTTGCCGTAGGGCATCAGGCCCGCGAGTGAACCACGTCCCGCCATGCGATAGCGGCCTGAGTTGTAGATAACGATCAGGTCAATCCCGCCAGCCTCTTCACATTTGGCACTGATGCCGGTACCAGCTCCGCCTCCGATAATGGGAATTCCGGCAGCGATTTTCGTCCTGAGGCGATCCAGAATCTGAGAGCGAGTTTCCGCCATGGTGGTTGCTCCAACAGCCTTTGAGTGAATCATCCGAGCCGATTTCAGCCCGCTTGAGCGTGGTGTTTTTTTTTCGTGGTGCGGACTTCAGTCGGCATTGGCGTTCAAATCCGCGGCGGAATGCTGGCTGAGGCCAGCTCTACGGCCAGAATGCCTACCGACCCGACCGACCGCATCCCGCGAACGATGGAAAGTTTGCCTTCTCTCCGCAACTCAGGAGTGAACAAAACTTGGGGTTTCCAGATCTTGCCCCGCGTCGAAATGGACGCTAAAGTTCCGCCCGTGATTTGCGACGAACCATCCTCCGGGAACTGGTGTCCAGCAAATTCATGCCACCGTAGCTCAGTTGGTAGAGCGACGCTTTCGTAAAGCGTAGGTCGAAGGTTCAAGTCCTTTCGGCGGCTTTTTGTTTGAGACGACAAAACACAGGGAAATCAGAGAAATCTGGTTTCCCTGTTTTCGTTATTGGGGGCAATTGTAGTTCCATCACGCGGGATTGTGGTCTTTGGAACTGAATGTCATTCGGCAAACTGGGCAATTGAATCCTGTCTGTTGAGTAGACGCCTGAAGTGCCCATGCTGTGTCCATCCAGAGTCGTTCATGCCTGATTGTACGGGCAAAACTGGGTGAGTATCCTTGTCGACTGGAAGCGAATTGCTGCAATTCGAATTGCGATGTACGAATCGCCGCGGCATTGATTGATCCGAACTTTAAACGGGGAAGAAGAATCGCAGGAGAGTCTGACTTGATTTCGCGTCGGGAAATCGTCGTTTCGGCAAGTTTGGGTGCCCTTTCGCTGATGAGCATTGGCCTGCAGCAAAGCCGGCATCGTGACGGAGCTGCCAGAGCGGAGAGCAGGATCGTTAAATCGATCGTGCTGGACGATCTTCATCGTCTGGACATCTCGGTCCGCGAGCAAATCTCACTGCCAGCTTACTATGGGTCTGGACTCGAAGCGATTGGATTAAATCTAGGGTTTGAACCTTACGGCTGGTGCACTCCGAGGAACTGCAAACCATTCGCCCACACTGGTGGCAACGGTGTTCATTTTAGTCTGCTCGAGATTCCGTCCGGCGATGTATCGCTTCAACCTGTCGTTATGACAAACCCTGCAGCAGCTGGTGCGAGTTTGATCGTCGGGGAGAACCTGAGAGACTTTCTGTCGTTAGGTTATCACTGTGGCTTCTTCATTATGGAGCAGTTGTCATACGATTTGGCGAGAACTCTTTGCACACTGGTCAATCCGCAGCATCCTGAGGCCGATCCTGATTTGCTGCCAGAAGTTGAGAAGCAGCCTGTGCTCGCAGCGCTGCGAAAAGAGTTTCATCTGGCTCCCTGGGCTGATGAGAGTCGTTTCGATCAACTCCAGAAAACGTATCAACCACTGCTTATTTTGCCCCCGGGGTTGATGTGACCAGATGATCTCGAGCATTCGGAGGGAAGACACGAGTCGTTGGATGAGCTGTCCCCTGTGTTTCATTCGCGTCAATTCGCGTCCATTCGCGGTTCTCTTTTCTCCTTCCTCGCCTGAATGCAGATTCTAGACGCACTGAGCGCTGCGAGTTGACGTGGCCGCCACAACGATTCGGCACTACGGCCTGAGCGCGAGCACGAGTTTGTTTTTGAACCGCGAATGGACACGAATAGACGCGAATAAGGTCAGGGAAGACACGAGTCGCTGGATGAGCTGTCCCCTGTGTTTCATTCGCGTCGATTCGCGCCCATTCGCGGTTCTCTCTTGTCCTATTCTCGCCTGAATGGAATTTCTAGACGCACTGAGCGCTGCGAGTTGACGTGGACACCACGACGATTCGGCGCTACGGCCTGAGCACGACTTTGTTTTTGAACCGCGAATTGACACGAATAGACGCGAATAGGAGCAGGGAAGACACGAGTCTCGGGATG
>JBILXT010000043.1:22500-28895 GCA_044378235.1 Planctomycetaceae bacterium | reverse complement strand
ACTCTTTCGAAACGCCGTCAACTTGCTGGGAGCTCGAAGCCATGGGATCGGTACCATCCTGATGTGGGTTGGTGCCATTAACGCCCTTGTTTCATTGGGACAAATGGACAGCGCGCATCGCCCCTTTTCGGCGGGCATGGAAGTCCCGGTGTTTTTTGCCGCTTGTCTTGCGTTTTGGTTTGGACGCCAGCTTCGCTGTAACGCCGTGTCGAAGCCGCTTCGATGGGCCGGGTTGTTGTGTCTTCTGCCGGTCATAACAGATTTAGTCCTGCCCGATTTTTGCCGCATTTTGTTCATGGCAATGGGACTGATTGCTTCGCTGCATGAGAAGTTTTCGAATACCTCTAACGATGCTAAGGATGTCTCCGTCGCCGACAAGTTTGCGAAAGGACTTGAACGAGTTCAGTCAGTGATGACTCCGCGATTGTTATTTTTGACCATTGCGGGTGTTGGCCATCATGATGTACGAGGCGACCCTCGTTTCTGACGACACGCCATTCGACCGTTACCGAAAAGGTGACGATGGCGCATTGAGTGAAAATGCGAAACGCGGATTGCAGATCTTCCTGAACGAAGGCAAGTGCATCAACTGTCACGGCGGTCCTGAGTTCGCTGGAGCGACGGTGAGTGCAATTCGTGGAGTGATCAGCAATGATGGCCCTATTGAGAACATGGCCATGGCTCGCGGCTCAGCGTTCTATGATGGCGGATTTTATAACATCGGCGTTCGGCAGACCGAAGAAGACATCGCTGTTGGTGCTTCACATCCGGTGTTTGGCCCACTGTCTTACTCAAAGCAGAAGCAGAACGGTCGGAATGTTGATGGCATCGAAGTGCCGAATGGTGCTCGTATTGCGGTGAACGGAGCCTTCAAGACGCCGACACTGCGAAATGTGGAACTGACCGGACCATACTTCCACAACGGTGGTGCAAAGAACCTTCTTGAAGTCGTCGAGTTTTATGTTCGAGGAGCAGACTTCAAGAAGACAAATATTCAGGATCTTGATCCGGATGTTGGGGGAATTCCTGAGCTTCAGGGAAATGAAGCCGATCAGTTAGCTCTGGTTGAGTTCATGAATCACCTCACCGACGAACGCGTCAAGTTCCGAAAAGCACCGTTCGATCATCCGGAACTGATTCTGCCGAACGGACACTCAGGAGTCGAAGACGGTGTTGCCCTGGATGACAACTTTGTTCTGCCAGCCGTTGGTCGCGAAGGTGGAGATCCGTTTATGCCGTTCGAAGAAGCTCTGGAAACCGGTTATTGATCCGAGTTGTTCAGAACGACAGATTTGAATGATGAGGTGCCCGTCGTAAAGATGGGCACCTCTTTTTTGTTGCGACTGTCAGAGTTGACTATCAGGATCCTGAAGCGTTGTTTAGTGGCGCGAACCATGATCGGAACCCACATGTTAAATTCGTTTCAGGATCGCCCGCAGGACTTCGTCATCGGACGGCAGAGAGCTGTTCATGATTTGACGGAGTGGCACCGGTACTTCGTCCATTCGGTAGGCTGTGGCTCGGCGATGAATTCCATAGATTGCCGTATTGAAGCGAACATCCGCGCGGACGTTCCAGTTGGCGTTTGGCGGGTCCAGCAGGATCACTGGAATGTTGCGAAGATTGATTCGAGCTGCATCTGAGAACCGATCGACTCGTTCAGCACCGACCAGAATGACACAGTCGGTTTCGTTTCTCTCCAACATTGGCCCGGCGGAGTATTCGACGGGATTGAAGCGTGGAAAACCGCGGCTGAGATTAACACTGAACGGGTAACCTGTCTGCCAGCACAAAACACTGTCGGCACCGGTCACGTCACCCGGCACACGCATACGTCGCGCAACGAATCGAGTGAACATATTCAGATCGGTGACTAATCGCAGCAGAGCTTCGACATTCGTGTTTCCGGTCGGTGATTCTGTGAGGCTGACGCCAAAGAAGACTGCTCCGTAGTGGCTGCCCTTCAGGCGTTCAACCAGTTGTCGCAGAGATGTTACAGCAACACCTCCGACGATCAGCTCAGGGACTTCGACGCCCTTGAGAAGTGCTCTGAGCGTCCAGAGAACCTCGAAGTCGGAGCCCTTTTGAATGCGCAGAAACGTGTCCGCTTTGGCGGATGTCGCTGTGGGCTCAGAATCGACGACAATCACGTGACGATCCTGTCGGCCGTTCGGTATTGACAAGCCCGACGCTTCGACGAATCTCTCCATGTGTCGAGGATGGCTGGTCAGCGGATCGCAGGCCCAGTAAATCACCACGTCAGAGCGATGCCGAACTTCGCCCAGTGTCGATGTGGACTCGCCCGCATTTTGAAACGCCACGATCGATGGCCCATGCCCGATCGAGGCTGTGGTGTCGATTGTGGCACCGATACGATCCGCCAGTTCACAGACCGCTCGCTGGCCGTCGGTGCTGCTGCGAGACAATCCAAAGAACAACGGAGCCCGCGAGTTGCGAATCAGCCGGGCCGCTTCATCCAGAGCCTCTTCCAGATCAACAGCGCGGCCATTGATGTCTGCTGGTGACGAGGGCAGGGCGGTACGAAGTGACTCAAACCACGGAGTCGCCACAGAGCAATCCGGCTGAAACGAAACAACGCCATCCTGCGCCACACTGATGGAGAGATCATCGCAGACGCAGCCGCATCGATTGCAGGCAATATCAGAATAAACCTGAACAGCAACATCGGCATCGGATACAGAGCCGGAGTCTTCTGTCAGTGGAACATCATTCAGCATTTGGGTCTTTCGTTTGGACACGTGTCAGCGCCTCCCATTGTATGTCTCAGCGGGAAGCAAGGCGCTGTCCTGACGGTCCACGGAGTTTGCCTGCTTCATGGACAAACATGGCACAACGGTCAGGGTGTTTGATGCCCGGAGATGTCTCTACACCGCTGGCCGTATCGACTCCCCAGGGATTTGCCTGCTCAACAATGCCAGCAACATTTTCAGGGGTCAGTCCACCAGCCAGGATCAGGCGAGGTCGTGCCTGTTGCAGGTAAATACTCGTTATTCGTAGATCGACGGTCATTCCTGTGCCGCCAAACTCTCCGGCTACAAAAGCATCCAGCAGGCAGGCGGACAGTGGCACGCGTTGTTGTAGATCATCGATGGTTCGCAGGTGCTGATCCAGTTGCTCCAGGGAAACTCTCAGAGCGCGGATAATCGACAGCTCAGGCCGTGCTTCGTGCAGTCGACAGATCAGATCCGTTGTTTCATCTCCGTGAAATTGTATGGCTGTCAGACCAACTTCGTCGGCGGTTCTCGCGATGTCCGCGACTTGCGAATTAACAAAGACACCTACGATATCCGGGATGCTGTTCTCTGTGCCTTTACCACGGATGACTTCTGCAATCTCCGCTGCGGCGGAGACCGATACAAATCGCTTTGACCCGGTGAAGAAATTCAAGCCGACAGCGCTCACTCCGGCATCAATGACAGAATGAGCACTTTCAAGCGTTGTTACACCGCAGATCTTTGTCCACATATCGTTTGCTATCTGTTGCGGGGGCGAAGACTTCTGAATTCGGCACAGGAGCTCAGTCTTCGATCTCCGGAATGGGGCTGTTCGGAAGGATGTCTTTACCCTCCCAGTTTGTTCGTCCGGTCGACGCATCGTACAGCAAAATGCGATCGCGACTCCCGGGCACGGGCTTGCGGTTCACTTTCGGGATCCACTGACGGTGTTCTGCAATAATCTGAGAGTGTTCCGGGCGAGACGCCAGATTCGTCCATTCGTTCGGATCCTCAACCATGTTGTACAGCTCCTCAGATCCATCAGCGTAACGGATATATCGCCAGTCGCGAGATCGGATGCCATGGTTGTCATGGTTGTGAGTCGTGATAGCCGGCCATTCTCTCGCCTGGGCCGAGTCCTTAAGTTGCGGCAGCAAGCTGTGCCCCTCAAGCCCTTCCGGTTGTTTCAGATGGCAGAGTTCCGAAAGTGTGGGATAAACATCCAGCAGTTCTGCAGGCTCAGCACAGCGAGAATCAGGACTCACTCCGGGACCCGCAAAAATAAGCGGCACACGAGTCCCGCGATCCCAGAGGGAATTCTTTCCTGTGATGCCTTTCTCTCCCAGATGCCAGCCATGATCTGACCAGAGGACAACGATCGTATTGTTGGCATAAGGGCTGGCATCAAGCGTGTCCAGGATTCGTCCTATCTGCGCATCAACGAATGCGGTGCTCGCAAGATATGAGCGAACAAGATTTGTCCACTGCTCTGATTGCTGCAGGAACTTGAGGCGAGGCTCGGGAAGCTTCCAATGAAGGTACCAGCTGAACTTCGGAGTGTCCGCTCGATCATCATCCATGACGGCCGGCAGCTGCAGCGATTCTGCAGGAAACAGGTCGTACCAGCTCTGTGTTACGTAGCAGGGAACGTGTGGCAGGAAGAATCCAACACTCATGAAAAATGGGCGATCGTGAGTCATCTGCAGTTGGCTCACAGTCCATGAGGCCAACTTGTAGTCCCCCTTCTCTTCATCCTTGTGCGGAAAGGTGCCCCAGTCGACCAGAGGATGACCGCTTGGCGTTGAGACAAGTGGAGACTTTGGTCGCGCCCCAACATCTGCGGGAGGACCCACGACATCAAACTCATTGTCTACAGGACGACGGCCATAGCCGCCATGATAGATCTTTCCTGCCATCAGGTTGTTGTAGCCACTTTGGCGAAGATGTTGTGGCAGTGTCACAACGTCCTCAAGGCCATCAGCATCACGAAGAGCCGGCGAAAGCCCATAGACGCCGGTTGAAGAGGGCCGGCGGCTGGTGAGAAGGCTCACGCGTGATGGATTACAGAGAGGTGACTGGCAATGAGCATTCAGGAAGACCGTGCCGCGTTTGGCCAGCCGGTCGATGTTGGGAGTTCGCGATTGAGGATGGCCACCAAGACAGCCAATCCAGTCGTTCTGATCATCGATTGCGATCATCAGAATATTGGGCCTGAAGTGGTTAGATGTTTCGCCTGCAGAGAGAGAGCAAAGTCCGATGGCCAAGGCCGCACCGAACACATAGGCCCGGATAACATGGGTAGGAATGCGAATGCGATTCAAGAGGACGGCTCCAGCAGGAACAAACTTGGTTGGGAGATCGTGATTCTGGCAATAGCTGGCAAAAAATGAAAACGGCCTCAATTTGGAGTTTCGATCATACGATAATCAGGTGTCCTTCAACCGAACCGGCTGAAAGGACCATAACCTCAGCGGAAAACTGATGTCTGGACACAGCTGAATTCGCAAGTCGAATGGTGAAAAGCCCAGGAAATTGCGAAGCAGCGGCAGAGTGGCTGGACATCCGGTCCAACTGCTGCCAAAATGTGTGCCCCCCCGAAATGACCTCACATTCGGGGCGTATAGCTCAGTTGGTTAGAGCGCAGCTCTGATAAAGCTGAGGTCCGTGGTTCGAATCCACGTACGCCCACTGTGGCGAAAGCGCCGGTGAATTTGAGGGGACGTAGCTCAATTGGGAGAGCGCTGCCCTTGCAAGGCAGAGGTTGTCGGTTCGATCCCGATCGTCTCCAGTGGTCTGAAAAGACCAAGAGTGGTTGGTTCAGAAAAGTTAAAAACTTTCTTGAGCCAAGTGTTGACAGGAGGTTTACTCCTCGATACACTGCCCCGCTCGCAATTTTGAACCGCAAGGAACAAAACTGCGAAAGTGATCTTTGACAATTTAATGAAGTCTAAGTGGCATCTGTAAACGTTTTCACGAGAAGAGCAGTTGGTCGAAAGGCTGGCTGATGTTTATCGTAATGTGTTGGCAGATCGTCAGTCGGAAGATTTTCTGGCTGTTGATCAATGTGGCCAAATACATAAGGGCGTGTGGGGGATGTCTTGGCGCCAGAAGGCGATGAAGGGCGTGGAAGGCTGCGATAAGCCCGGGGAAGTTGTCAAACGAGCGTTGATCCCGGGATCCCTGAATGACCGTATGCTGAATACATAGGCATACGGAGCGAACGTGGGGAACTGAAACATCTCAGTACCCATAGGAAGAGAAAGCAATAGCGACTTCCCTAGTAGCGGCGAGCGAAAAGGAATATAGCCCAAACCGTCGGCTTGTCCGGCGGGGTTGTGGGGCTCACATGTGGAGTTACAAATCTGACGGTTAGAGGAATCTGCTGGAATGCGGAACCATAGAAGGTGAAAGTCCTGTAGTCAAAAACTGATCAGACTCCGTGAGATACCCCGAGTAGGGCCGGTCACGTGAAACCCGGCTTGAATCCAGGAGGCCCATCTCCTAAGGCTAAGTACTCTCTGGCGACCGATAGTGAAAAGTAGCGCGAGCGAACGATGAAAAGCACCCCGGAAGGGGAGTTAAAAGGACCTGAAACCACACGCTTACAAGCTGTCGTAGCACATTGTTGTGTAACGGCGTGCCTTTTGCATAATGATCCGG
>JBILXT010000043.1:0-20000 GCA_044378235.1 Planctomycetaceae bacterium | reverse complement strand
GATTGCGTACAATCTTGCTCTCGGTGTACCTTGGATTCAACAACGGAGTGATGATAGTGGCGATTTCTTCGGGTGGGGCGAGCGTTGATGATTCGGTTCGGCGAAAGATGATTTTGAGGCGCGCTGTCGTGGGGATCCCGCTGCTCGGGGGATTGTTGACTTTGGGTGGAGTCATCTTTCCGTTTCTCGCTCTGCGATCATCGCTTCGGGATAGATCACTGGAGGACGCCGTTGGCCAGTCAGGATGGTCGGTGCAGTCAAACTCAGCGACCGGGGGCTGGTTTGTACCCGTAACTTTTTTTGATGTGCGGGTTTCGGATTCGGAAGGCAGATTGGCAGGACGGATTGCCGAGGTGCGGACGAATTGTACGCTGACCGACATGTTTGGCGGTGGGCCGGAACGAAGAAAGGTCACCTTGGTTCGGCCGTCGATAGAGATTGAGGTTTCCGAGGAGGGAGAATGGCCGAGCTGTTCTTCTGGGCATTCCGCAGCAGCGACCGATTTTCTCGTTGAGCAGGGCTCCTTGAAGGTCACATCACCTCTGCGGCGGATTCCGATTGTTGACCTCCGGGGTGTTGATATGGCCGGGAGCGTTGGGCCAGACAAGTCCGGGGCTTCATGGTTGGTGGTTGAGCCGATGCAGGTTTTCGACCATGAACCGGTTTCGGATTCTCAGTGCGAACAGAATCTGGCGTTGATTGCCCCTATTTTGGCTCAATCTATGGAGGTCTCGGGTTCCGCGTCTGTGTGGCTGGACAGTATTCGGATTCCATTGGATGGCCGCCAGAGTTCCCCATTCCCAATAAAGGGTCGGGCTGAGTTTCAATCTCTCGAAGCAAAACTTCGGGACGGATGGGCCCGTCAGCTTTCTGCTCTGGGCGGCACTTTTTCGGGACTTCAGATACCCGAGCAGATTTCAATGCTTGAGAAGAGCTCCATTGACTTTGAAGTCACAGAGAGAGGTGTTCATCACAAGGGAACAACGTTTTTGTTGCCGGAGATGTCTCCAGAGTTCAAAGTGGTTTCTTCCGGAACCGTTTTCCTGGATGAAACCCTGGACCTGGAACTTTCGGTGGAATTTCCAGTTCCATCAGATGATGAGCGACCGGCGTTGCAGTTTCTGCGAAGGTTTTCGGCCTCACCAATCGTATTGGCAGTGAAGGGAACGGTGTCATCTCCAGTCGTTGGCTTGCCGGAAGGGGTGGATTTTTTGGGCGAGGTTTCCCGCAGAGTCACTCCGGCACAGTACACGAAAGAGCCTGCGGGGGTGCCAACGGCCATTTCGGATTTAATCCAGGATGTGGTAAAGCCCGATTCCGACAGCCGGGAGAAGAAAAAGAATCTTGCCGGAAGCATTCTGAATCTGATTCGAGCGGTGGAAAAGCAGCGGAAGTAGTCGAGACCATTCACTGTTCATTGTGTATTCAGGCCTTATGTATGCAGGATGCTTTTGGGATTTTGGTCTCATAGCCTCATGCGGAATAGAGTCTTCGCGGTAATCATTGATCGATATTCACCGGAATGAGAATGACTTCATGCGGATCAATTCCTCAACACAGCAACTGGGTTCGTTGAAATGCCGAACGATCGATTCGCTTGATGAGGGAGGCACACCAGAGTTGTTGGTAGTTCTCAATCATGGTTTTGGAGCCTCTGGAGATGATCTGGCCGATTTCGGCCCGATGCTGATCGATTCAAGTCGGCAGATTCAGTCTTGTTGCCGCTTTGTGTTCCCGGAAGCTCCGATCGATCTTTCTCCTTTGGGAATGGCAGGAGGTCGCGCATGGTGGCCAATCAATATGGCGAAGCTGGCCGAGATTAACCAAACTCGAGACTACGACCAGTTGATGCTGCTTGAGCCGCCCGGTATGAGAGAGGCCGAAGAGAAACTATTTGAGACCGTAACGGCCGCTATGTCCGTTTCCGGACTGGATGAAACTCGTTTGATTCTTGGCGGCTTTTCTCAGGGGGCCATGGTCAGCACGAACCTTGTCCTGACGAGAAATCTGCGACCGGCCTTGTTGACGTTGTTCTCCGGGACTTTGTTGAACCGCGAGCAGTGGCAGAAACTTGCCGCGGCGCATTCCGGCTGTGATGTGCTTCAGTCTCATGGCCGGCAGGACTTTGTCCTGCCGTTTGCTCCGGCCGTCGAGCTACAAAATATGCTGGCTAGCTCTGGCTTTAATGTCGAGTTCGTGGAATTCAATGGCCCCCACACAATTCCCATGAATGTTCTGCAGCGATTCCTATTGCGCATCGAACAGTGCATCGAACGAAATCGCGCGGTCAAATAAACCGGAATGCTTGTAAGCATTTGGGGTTCTTCTGTGAGATGAATGCTGTCGCCGTAGGATTACTGGCTTCGGCAGAAAGTTTCCTGGCATCAAAGATTGACGAGCCAAAAATGACGCTGCGGCAATGGCCCGTCTCCTGTCGGTTCAGACAAACTCTTGTAACAATTCCGGAGTGGTTGCGAGGCAATCCAGGAATATCCGGTCCTTTACAAGGGTGGAAGAATGCAACGGCGGTCATTTCTTCAAGCATCGACATTGGCTTCAATGGCCTCTCTTGCATCAGCGGAAGGAGCGAAGGCCGGCCTGGCGACAGAAAAAGCAGAGGGAGATTCCGTTGATCGTCTCACAAGTCATTTGAATCCGCAGATTCAATATGCACGGGATGTGGCTCTTGCGATATTGAAGCCAAGCATGTCCGAGTTGGAACGAGGGCTGCGTTTGCATTCCGAATCGATCGTGTTTGATTCCTATGGATTCTCACCCCGGGCTGCAATTAATGGAGAAGTGCTGGGCGCCGAGATCGAAGCGGGAGCGTCGGATCAGGAGGTAGAGGATCTGCAGGAAGACATGACGATGACTCGTTATGTAACAGACGCAGCCGAGCAACAGGAATACAGGGACGCATGGCGTGCTTCCGGAGTCACCTGCATTTTTCAGAACGCGGGCCAGGAGTGTCAGGATCCACTGAGGTTGATAAAACGGTTAGCTCGGTTCAGTTTTGCCACTGATCTCATGCGTGAGTTTGTTTGCAAGGCGGCGATCCCAGGTGATATCGAAGCGGCCAAGGCCGCCGGAAGGCATGCGCTTTACATGACCGGGAATGGCATCCCCCTGACTCAGGAATGGGTTTCGAAAGAAGACGAGCTGGCTTATGTAAAGATCTTCTTCCAACTGGGCATCAGGATGATGCATCTGACCTATCAACGCAGAAACATGATCGGTGATGGGTGTGGCGAGACTTCCAACGCTGGTCTCAGTGACTTTGGACGTCACGCGATTGCAGAAATGAACCGCATTGGTGTCATTCCGGACTGTGCTCATTCGGGCTGGCAAACGAGTCTTGAGGCAGCCAAAGTCTCAACTCGACCGGTTGTTGCCAGTCATTCCACCTGTGCGGCAATCCATCCACATATAAGGAGCAAGCCGGACGAGGTGATTCGGGCGATTGTTGACTCCGGGGGATATATCGGGATCTGCTGCATCTCAAAATTCCTGCGAGGCGCCGGTGATATTTCTGCGCTCCTGGATCATATCCAATACGTAACGAAGAAATACGGCGTTGATCATGTGGCGATCGGAACGGACGTCGCTTATTCGTCTCAGAATTCATCTTTGGAGAATCGCAAGCTTCCGAAACGCTCTCGCTCAAGGGAGCCTTTTCGATCGTTGTGGCCGAAAGATGATTTTGCGGAGACAGCGGAAATGACCACGAGTCTTGCCTGGACGAACTGGCCACTGTTTACAGTGGGGCTTGTTCAGCGAGGCTACTCCGATGACGAGATTCGCAAGATTATTGGAGGCAACGTCATGCGAGTTGCGCGGGAATCGTTGAAATAACTTCTGCAGGCGCGGCTGTGAATTAAGCGGCCTTCAATACGTCGGATTGTGGAAAGTGTGGTTTGTAGGTTGAGTCATTGGTGCGATCGATCGTGTTTACCGCTGAGCGATCTCCGGACAGAATCTGTTGACCAATGGATTCAAGTCGCGACATTTCGGACTGCAACAATTCGGCCCATGCGGACAGGTCTTCACGTTGTGTTTCTTCGGGAACAACCAGTGGCGTCCCGGCGATCAGCACAACTCGGGAGAATGGTTTAGGGATAATCATATCCGTCCAGCCACCGCCCACAGACCAGAATCGATCGGCCAGTAACGCGCACGGCACGGCAGGCCGACCAGAGCGTGATGAGATGTAGATGATGCCTTCCTTCATCTGACGTCGAGGCCCTCGTGGTCCATCAGGTGTCATTGCGAGATGGAGTTCTGGCAAGCTCAGGATTTCTCGAACGGCTTCAAGTCCTCCTCGACTGGTACTGCCGCGAACCGGGCGAATGCCGGCCATCATGACGGAATCTGCCAGGTAGCCACCGTCACGATGTTGGCTGATCAGGCCCGCGAGGCTGTATGTTCTCAATGAGAAAGCTGCGAGCACGATATGGTCATGCCACATGCTGAACGTGAATCGTTGTTTTCCTCTTGGTTTCACATACGGAGTACCTTCGGGCGATACACAGTGGTGCTCCACTCGTACGAGAAGAAACAGCAGTCGAAGACAAACTGTAGCTGTCCACGACAGAATCAGGTTTAGCCATCGAGAGCGAATCTTCATGGGTCTCCGTACCTCAGATATGGGGCAAATATGCGAGAGGTCTCTTTCTGGCTTAAGGACTCCGCGGCCATCGTGGTTCACCGAGAAATCTCAACCCCAATGAGTTTTCGGTGGTGGGACTCCGTTTTCGAGAATACCCGGCGGCCCCCAAGACCTCGTCGGAGTCTAGGTAATCGGCGAGTCCCTGTTGAGACCAGTTCCCGTTGCCCGAAAGAAGTGTGCAAAAACGCCGCTTGGCCGTTGTATCCTGAAACAGTCTCCCGACTTGGTTCGGAGCCCCCGCACGATGCCCTGAATTCCTGCATTCTGCACTTGGCAGCATCAGAAAGATGGCTAATATCTGCAGTACCATTGGTCGAATGAACAGTATTTGGCGGATTTTCGTTTAAAAACGCTGGCTGTGGAATGGAGATTGCTGTTCAGGGGTTGCCCTTTGGATAGCGTTGTTGTGTTCAGGTCCGCTATCAATGTGCATGTCCCGTTTCCTATCTGGGTTCATTCGCCTGAGTAGTCTTTTGGGCAATTCAGGCGGTTTCCATCCTATGTCCGGGGGGTCCGGACAATGCTCGCGATTTTCATATGGAGATGATCAGTCTGTTCTCCTGAATCTTTTCTTTTGCGAGCGAATCCTTGAAAACAGCATTGTTAGCTTAAGCTGACAATGCTGTTTTCGTTTCTGCATAGGTTTTTTGGGCCTCTGTATGGCGGAGCACTCGAATTCGTTGGCAGCAGGAATCTCATCCTTCCTGATCGTTGCGTTGGTGGTACTTTGAGCATTCATTCACGTGAATAGGTCTTAACGTTTGGAAGTCGCCCCGATCCCAGCGTAGACTGTCGCCCCTCAAAACGCGCTTTTTTCGCGATTTTGCCTCCTTCGCATCAAGAGGCAGATTTGCGGATATTCTCGAGTGAAAGGGATTGGCCAGGTTGCCTCGAGGCAGATTGGAATCACTGGGGGTGATCGAAAAAGCACGTGAAGAGTATTCCTGTCCAGTTTCCCACACGATGACCGGAGCCGTGAATGATGTCATCCACCAATCGTCGCCAGTTTCTAAAGTCTGCCAGTCTTGCCGGTCTTGCTTCGGCTTCACTGCCGTATTGGTTTTCTTCTGAGTCAATGGCGGCCGCTTTCCGCAGTCCCAATGAGCGTCCGGTTTTGGGCTGTATCGGAACGGGTGACCGCTGGAATGCGGTCGGTCCAAATGCGATGAAGTTTTCCGACTGTGCGGCCGTCTGCGACGTTGACGTTGCTCATGTTGAAAAGGGAAAAGCCAAGGCTCTGGAACTGCAGAGCAAGCCCGGTGCTGAGCGAACGGTCGACATGTATGAAGATTATCGTCGGGTGCTGGATCGCAAGGACGTAGACGTCGTAACGATCGTCACTCCGGATCATTGGCATACGAAGATTGCAATCGAAGCCATGAAGGCTGGCAAGGATGTCTATTGCGAAAAGCCGCTGACGCTGACGATTGAAGAAGGAAAGCAGATTCGCAAAGTCCTTGAGGAGACAGGGCGAGTCTTTCAGGTAGGGACACAGCAGCGCAGTGAGATGGATTTGCGATTCCTGCATGCCGTTGCATTGATCCGTGAAGGACGCATTGGCGAATTGAAGACGGTCACTGTTGCGATTGGTGGAGCACCGAGTAGTGGCCCGATTGATGTCGCCGAGATCCCGAAAGGCTTGAACTGGGATATGTGGTTGGGTCAGGCCCCAATGACTGACTACCGCTTCAAAAAGACCGACGGTCGTTACGGAAACTCCCGATGCCATTATGAGTTCCGCTGGTGGTATGAATACTCCGGTGGCAAGATGACCGACTGGGGCGCGCACCATGTCGACATCGCAGCCTGGGCGTTTAACCTTGAGAACACGGGCCCTGTCAAAGTTGAGCCTGTGATGGCGAAGCATCCGGTGCCATTCGAAAATGGTATGCCGACCGATCCAACGCAGTACAACACTGCGACTGAGTTCCATGTGACGGCGACCTTTGCCAACAATGCGGTCCTGCACATTCGTGACCGCGCTGATGATCTTGGATTTGACAACGGCCTGATGCTCGAAGGAACAGATGGTCGCATCTTCGTGAATCGTGGCAAGCTGACAGGTGCTGCAGTCGACAGCATGAAGGAGAAGCCGTTGAGGGAAGAGACACTGAAGACTTTGTACAAGGGCAAACAGCCCGGCAATCACATGAAGAACTTTTTCGAGTGTATTGTCGACAGGACACAGCCAATCAGCGATGTCCATAGCCATCACCGTGCGATGACCGTTTGTCACCTTGCGAATATTGCCATTCGACTGAATCGAACACTGAACTGGGATCCTGACAAAGAACAGATCGTCGGCGATCCTCAGGCTGCACTCTGGCAGGCACGTGAGCAGCGTAAGGGTTACGAAATTCAGGTGTGAGTAGTCGAGGTTTGTGTATTGCAGGCATCGTAGTAGTTCCTGCGGGTGGGATTGTTGATCTGGCCGGTGGTCTCTTCGGAGCATTTTGTGGAACAATGCTTTCCAGAAACAGAATCGATGTTTGGTTTGTCCAGCATCGTGGATGTGTATGACCGAGATGATCTTTATGATTTCCTCGACAACGCACGAATTGTGGAGCTCTCTCGCCTTGGTGGTGCAGCGGGTTTCGCAAGTCCGGAGAACGTCAGCCGGTCTACTGGGATCTCCGTTCGTCGGATTCTGCGCCCTGGAATGACGGCCGCTGAAGTTGGTGTTGCACTGGGACGACGACTTGAGCAGGAGTCTGGACAACTGCTGCGTGAGTTCCCGCTCATTATGCTGTGCCACTCAAATACCGATCCGTCCGCATGTGAGCGACTGGCCGTTGAATTGTCAGAGCGGTTTGGAATTTCTGCAGGCCGATTGCTGGCTTTCAATTTTGGTTGCAGCGGTTTCCTGAAACTGTTGCATGAGGCCGTGATTCATCTGGTTGGGGATGACAATCTTTCTCGCATCGTATTGTTGAACATTGAAACGCCAGAGACATGGCATGATTCCTCAGATCGCTTGTTCTGTGGGATCGTTGCCGCCGGTGCCACAGCCATGGTTTTGGAACGGGGGCGAGGTATCCCTGTCTCAACTGTGCGGTCCGAAGATTTTCCAGTCCCCGATCAACTGCGGCCGAATCCTGACCCTTTGTTTCGCCGTGATACAACGGATGGTTTTTGTTTTCGTGGCCAGCCTATTCACAGGACTGTCATGAGGATGAATGCCGAGCCCGTATTTCTGAACGGAATAGAACTGATGTTGGCTGGACTGCGGACAGCGGCGTCTTCGATCGAAGTCCTCCCGGGGCAGCGCGTCATTGTGGTGCCGCATCAGCCAAGTGGGAAACTCCTTAAAGCACTGGTGGCTGCGGCGCGGGTTGAGTTTCCGGATTTCGAATATCTGAACAACCTGAAGACGTATGGGAATACAATCTCGTCTTCTGTTCCGACGATTCTTTCTCGTCTGCCACAGGTGCTTGAAGCTAATGGGCTCCAGCCACCTCGCGAAGGCGACCACATTATTCTTCTGGCAGCAGGGATCTGCATGGAAGAAATCAGCGACCACATGTCGGCAGGTCATGCCTGCCTGCAATGGGTTCCTGTCTCCGACAGAGAGACACAGGTAGAAGAAACGGTTCTCGCCCATGACAGTGTTCCGGCCGTCTGATTGGTCCGCGCTGCCACTACCCAAAGTCGGGGCCGTCTGGTCTTTCGATGTTCCAGGCTCGGGATAGGGCCATCTGATCCGATGCGCATCAACGAATATTTGTCCGGGGGTCTGAGATGCTTCGACCACTTATTGTCGGCGTAGTCCTTTCTCTTGTGGCTGCATTGAACGGTGCTCTGCCTGCAGCGGACGATGGCCGAGTTCGTGTTCAGGATGTTTTCTACCGCACTGATGTCGAGAATCCGACGCCCGGCATGAAGGACAAGTGCTGTCTGGATATCAGTTGCCCGGCCGGCGAGAAACAGTTTGCCACAATTGTCTGGTTTCATGGTGGTGGACTGACGGGCGGAAAACGGTCGATTCCACCGGAACTGGAACGCAGTGGAATCGCCGTTGTTGCAGCCAGCTACCGACTTCACCCGGACGTCAATGCTCCGGCCTACATCGAAGACGCGGCCGCCGCGATTGCATGGACCGTGAAGCATATTGAAGAGCATGGTGGCTCTGCTGATCGCATTGTTGTCAGCGGGCATTCGGCCGGAGGTTATCTGGCCGCGATGACTTCCTTTGACAAGAAGTACCTGCAGGCCTTTGGTGTCGACGCTGACTCCCTGGCCGGAGTTGCTCCGATCAGCGGGCAGATGATTACTCATTTCACGATTCGAAAAGAGAATGGCATCGAGGACACTCGACCGGTCATCGATGGCTATGCACCATTGAACCACATTCGGAACAACAGTCCTCCGATACTGCTGGTCACGGGCGATCGGGAACAGGAACTTCTTGGGCGTTACGAGGAAAACGCATACACGTGGCGAATGCTGAAGCAGTTGAAGCATCCGGATGTTACGCTTCACGAGCTGGGAGGTTACGATCACGGACAGATGGTCCGTCCAGCGTTTCCATTGCTTCTGAAGTTCGTGGACCGTGTAACGGCCGTCGATGCCTCTTCAGCGAAATGATGGCGTTCATGGCGTCAGGTTGTCCGAGCGTCCGCTGCCAGCTGCGTTACTCTGTGAAATACAGAATTCGTCCGCAGCCGCGGCATCCCATGAAGTCGCTCATGCGGATTCGTACCATGTCCTGATTCGTGACTTTGGTGCTGCAGGCTTCGCAGAAACCATCTTCCATCACCGCGAGGGCGCTGGCTCCGTGAGCTTTTCGTAATCGATCCCAGGCGGCTTTGCCTTCGCCAGGAATGACTTTTTCTGCCTCAACGATTTGAGACTGTATAGCGGCGATCCTGGCATCAACTTCAGGCTTTGACGCTTCGAAGTTGGCTTTTGCCGTCTGAGCGATTTTCTTTCGGGATTGCAGGTCTGCTTCAAGTTGTTTCAGTTTGGCCTGAGCCGCATCGATCTCTTCCATGGCGCCGAGTGCTGTCTCTTCGATCTCTCCTCGATCTTTCTTTGCGGCTTCGATTTGGCCCTTGAAGATGTCGTACTCTTTGTTGGATGACGCGGTGTTAAGCTGGCCTGTGAGTTTGGCGAGTTCGGCTTCTTTGGTCTTGAGTTTCAGGTTCAGATCATCAGCGGACTTTCGATTGGCCTTGATCGTTTGCTTTTGTTCCTCAATCGCCTGTTCAGCCTGAGCCACCTGCTTTTCCGCCAGAGCCACGGCACGCGGACCATCAGCCAAAGCCGCCTCAGCTTCGGCCTGCTGCTGCAAGAGACGATGGAGATTGCTCAGAGCGACAGACATCTCAGATGCCATTTGGTAACTCACTTTCAAACTAACTCAAACGAAACAACTCATCCAACTCTGATGCGAAGACCGCAACCTGATCTCAGGTGGCGGAGATCCCCGTGAAGTACTCCGGTTCGTGACCAGCACGCCATTTGATGTTGCAGCCGATACTTGGGCGTTGCTCTGAGGCCACAAGCTGGCCACTCAAGACGGCATCACAGGCACTCTTCAGGTCAGCACCGGTGACGGGAAGACCGTTGCTCGGCCTGCTGGAGTCAAACTGTCCGCGATAGACGAGGGAATGATCGGCATCGAAGAGGAACAGGTCCGGAGTACACGCGGCCTTGTAGGCGATCGCAACTTCCTGCGTCGCATCGAACAGATAGGGGAATGTGTAGCCGGCATTGCGGGCCTCTTCTTTCATCTTGTCCGGCCCATCCTGAGGATACGCTCCGACATCGTTGCTGCTGATGCCAACAATCGCCAGCCCTTTGCTCTGATACTCGGCAGCAAACTGCTGCAGCGCCGAGCGAATATGAATGACGAACGGACAATGGTTACACATGAAGATCACAAGCAGTGGCTTACCTGCAAATTGTGATCGGGAAACCTGAGTTCCGTCGACGTTGGGAAGTGAAAATTCGGGAGCCTGAGTTCCGAGGCTCAGCATCGTGGAAGCAGTCTTGACCATATTCGGAAGTTCTTTTCTAAGCCAGAGGTTGATGATTCAAAGGTGAAGCGGTCTGCGAATGCTCGTGATTTCGCGTGTTCACGAAGAGTGTTTGTGGACTCGTGCGATCAGCGGTTCAATAACAGCCATTGGAACAAAGTCCTTCAGCCGAGATCGAACATCCGCCTTTGCCATTTGGGCGATCTGCTTGATCAGTGAGCTGGAGATATGAGCATAACGTTCGGCCGACATCAGGAAAACAGATTCGATCTCCTGATCGAGCACTCGATTGGTCAGAGTCATCGTAAACTCCGCCTCGATATCTGTCAGCGTGCGAACACCGCGGAGCAGAATCCGGCTGCCGCAATGTTTCACAAACTCCACGGCGAGACCATCGAACGTGCGCACATCAACGTTGACAAGATCTCGCACGGAAGCCTGGCACATCTCCAGCCGGTCAGTCGGAGAGAACAGCGTATTCTTGTCAGGGTTGATCCCGATACCCACGGTGACATGTTCAAAGATTCTGGCTGCTCGCCGAATGATGTCCAGATGGCCCAGTGTCATCGGATCGAAGCTGCCGACGTATACGGCGGACGATGGTTTTTCGTCTGGAGTTGTCATCACACGTTTCCAGTAGTGTTGCGTGGGAGACCAGCCTTCTGCGGCCGAATCCACTTCGGCAAAACACTGGCTGACAATCCGCACCGCACCACTCTAACAGACGCAGCCTTCGTTCTCCTCCGTCAGCCGACAGGGATTTTCAACATGAGAAGAAAGCAGGCTGAACCGATCGCTGTGTCGACACTTCCTTCTCAGGAACCAACAGTTTCTTTGCGAGCTTTATATGAATTCTCCTTGCCTCAACGGCTCAGCGTGGCTGTTTTCAGAGATAGTCCGAAGGCAGTTGATTCTACCTGAACCCGTCGATCTCGTTCTTCGGCACACTGCAAGGTTGGCGTTGCGGATGTTAGAGTTCGGGTCCTCCTGAGTCGGTCTCTTTCGGACTCTGTCCCTTTCCTGCCCTCGCGTTCGGAGCTGTTTCTATGCGATTGCCCGTCTTGCGGATCCTCTTTGTCACAGTGCTCGCTCTCCTAATCAACGGCTCACCGCTTAAGGCAGAGCACGAAGGCAAGGTTCAGATTCTGTTGCTCGGCGACAGTACGACGGAGGGAAGTGTTCCTCGACGTCATGTGCCCGAAGGTCCGCATCTGGAAGATGTCATTCGGCTGCTTCTGGCGGAAGAGAAAGATCTGCCGCCAACAAATGTGATCAATCTGGGATTGAGCGGCGAGTATATTCGGAGGCTGCTTGATTCCGGTCGCTACGAGAAAGAAGCCTCAAAGTTACCCGGTATCGATTATGTTTTGATTCGGTATGGTCTGAACGACAACTCTTATCGCGAGAATCTGGAAGAGAACTTTCCGAAGGACTATCACGAGTTGATTGAGCGAATCAAGGTCGACCATCCGCAAGCCACGATCATCGTCATGACAGTGATTCCGTACGGCAGCGAAGAGTTGTGCTTGCGACTCAACAAGCTGAACGAACAGGTCGCCAAAGCCGAGGGACTAACACTGTTCGACATCTACCCGCGTTATGCCGAGGAGCTGAAGCGAGGCCCCGACATGTTGAACTATCGCCGCTTTCCGCTGGAGAAGATTCCTGAGAACAGGCGTGAGTTCGTGAAGTCGTTTATCGTGCCCGGAGCAAAGCCGACCGTTGAGGTTCTGGACAATCGTCTGGATGCGCATTTCGGACATCTGCCGGGTTGGTTCGGAGATCGACATCCTAACCTTGCTGGCTATCATGTGATCGGCGATGAAACGGCCAAAT
Organism: Planctomycetaceae bacterium; assembly: GCA_044378235.1. Classification (GTDB taxonomy): domain Bacteria; phylum Planctomycetota; class Planctomycetia; order Planctomycetales; family Planctomycetaceae; genus SXXK01. The sequence continues at coordinate 7,520 of JBILXT010000043.1, read as the reverse complement.
TTCTGGCACCGCTGATTCGCGAGAAGCATGTGGCCGGAAAGAAATAATTTTCTGAAGGTTTGAGTCGATGCCGCATGTTTCACTTTGAATACTCGCCACAAAAAGACCGACTTCCTTCCCGTGGCCAGCATACGGCCGACAGCTTGAACAGCATTCCGCTTCCACCATTCGGAGTTCCAGATCATGTTGCATCCCTCCCTGTCGCACTCTGAATCGCGGCAACAGTTTCCTGCACCGCGCCTGATCGCGGCTCTGTTATTCCTTGTCGGATTTCTATCGATGAACGCAGCCGAGTCAGCCGATGAAGAGTACAACTACGACGAATCCAGGGTTCCAGCCTACACCTTGCCCGATGTTCTCAAGGCTGAAGATGGCACAAAGATTGATACTCCGGAACTGTGGACCAGCAAGCGTCGTCCGGAGCTGCTGCGAATGTTTGAGGAGCACGTCTTCGGAAAACTACCGCAGGGTGATGTGAAGCTGCGAACAAAGGTTCGTTCAGAAAACCCAAACTCGATCAACGGCGCAGCAATGCGGCGGGAGGTGACGGTTTACTTCTCGGCGGACGACAACGGTCCGCAGATGGATCTCCTGATCTATACGCCAGCAAATGCCAAAGGTCCCGTACCAGCATTCCTGGGTTACAACTTCAACGGAAATCATTCCGTCGAGAAAGACCCCGCGTTGCATATTACGGAGTCTTGGGTTCGCAACAATAAGGACTACGGGATTGACAACAACAAGTCGACCGATGCCGCTCGAGGATCAGAAGCCAGCCGTTGGGCCGTAGAGAAGATTGTGAAAAGTGGTTACGGCCTGATCACGATCTACTACGGCGACGTTGATCCGGATTTCGACGATGGCTTCAAGAACGGAATTCATTCGCTGTTTGAGAAAGGTGATGCTCCGCGTGCTGGCGATGCCGGTGGTTCCATCAGTGCCTGGGCGTGGGGATTGAGTCGTGCCCTGGATGTTCTGGAGTCCGATTCCAAAATCAATGCAAAGTCCGTGGCTGTCTTTGGGCATTCAAGGCTTGGCAAGACATCGTTGTGGGCTGGAGCTACGGATCCTCGTTTTGCGATGATCATCGCAAACGAGTCCGGCTGCGGTGGCGCCGCGTTGAGCAAACGTTGGTACGGCGAAACGGTGGCCCGGATTAATACCTCGTTCCCCCATTGGTTCTGTCTGAACCATCGCAAATACAACAATAACGAACAGGCCATGCCGATCGACCACCATATGCTGATCGCTCTATCAGCGCCACGACCGGTTTATGTGGCCAGTGCCGAGGAAGACAAATGGGCGGATCCTTACGGAGAATTTCTTGGCGTTTACCACGCGGGTCCGGTGTACCAGTTGCTGGGCAAGAAGCCGCTGCCATCCGAAAAAATGCCGGCCGTTGATATGCCCGTCATGGCCGACGTAGCCTACCACGTTCGTACAGGCGAGCACGACGTGAAAGACTTCGACTGGGAACAGTATATTTCTTTCGCGGATAAGCATTTGAAGAGATAGTGGGCCGGAAGCAGACGTCGCAAAGTTTTCGGACAATAGGCCTGTCTCCCAGAAGCTCGGGAAAATGCATCAGAGTGACGAAACGACAGCCACACGATGGCTTCCAATCTTATTCTTGACTGCGATCGGGTTACTGCTCTTTGTTGTGCCCACCGTAATGCCTCTTGCGACGTTGACAATCGCTAAGGGTAGTGACTCGGACAACGCCGATCCATTTGGGGAAATCTGGCGTATTGTTCTCATCGCTGCAGCGGAATCATTCTGGATCCTCGAGGCGGTTTTGATTCGTGAGATCATCTATCGGCTCAATGGCTGGAGGAGCTTCGTCCTCGTCGCACTTGCCGTTTTTGTGCCAGGCTCTGTTGTGTTAGCGCCGCCAATTCTTGAAATCGAAAGGTCACTTCCCGCCACCGGAGTAGAGCAACTTCTCGAAACTGTTTCGGGATCTTCCCCGCCACAAACTTATTGGTGGCTACTTCCAGGTCAGTTCTCATTCCGATTGATTGCTTACGCATTTCTGATCGGCATCACTGAGATGTTTTTTCCACACCAAAGGCAGAGTTGGCTTTCGTCCTGGAAGGTTGGTGTTTGCGGTGTCGTGGTGGTTCTCATTCGATGGGGCGAATATCTCGAAGAAGCGGAGTTTATTCAGGCAAACGTTCGGATGCTGGCATTTTCCTGGCTTCAGGCCAGCGTCGGAATTGCAATCGCGGTTGGATTGCTCGTCGCTGCAAGACGGCAGGCAAAGCGCATTTCTCCAATTAATCTGGAGTCGATTGCGGCGCCGGCTCCCGTCGTTTGCGGCGCGGTAACATTTGCATTCTGTTGCGGCCTCTTGCTGATATCGTCAGCGGAATCGCTCATCGCCGGATTCAGCGGAAACCACACATTCACGAGCAATATCGCACGGTTCATTCGATTGAGTTCCGATACGGCTCTGTTAATCGCGGCAGCTTGGATGCTATCGAGGAATATTCGGAAGAAGGGATTCGATACGAAACATTGTATCGCAGTACTTCTTGGAGGGTACGCTGCGACGCGGATAGAGAGCTTTTGGGCATACACTTCGTTCCCGTCTATTTGTGTAGTGACCTCGGGTGTCGTGAACCTCGTGGCGTTTGCGTTCGCGGGCTATTTGTTCCGATGGATCTGGGTTCACCGGAGTGTTCCACAATCCGGTGAGGCGGGAGAGTAAGTCCGCTTAATTCATGCCGAGTCTGGCACAACCTACAATCATGTTGTCCCGAAAGTCACCCAGGACGCGGATCCTGTGGGTAGTCTCGAGTTTCCACGGTGATTACTCTGATTGTTTCATAGCGAATGGCTCATTAGACTGCGGCTGGTGTTCTCCGACTGATGCAGCTTCGTGCTGTTACTCCGCGATTTTGATCTGACCACAGCTATGAAATTCGCTCTTGTTATTCCTGATGGTGTTGCTGATGAAGGTCAGCCGGAGTTATCTGGTTTGACGCCACTGCAGGCTGCTCAAATTCCTCACATGGATGAGGTGGCGCGACTGGGGATGGTCGGGCAGACGGACAATGTTCCTGCGTCGATGCCGTCCGGCAGTGACGTCGGGACCATGAGCCTTTTCGGTTACAGTCCGCTGGAGTTTCACACCGGCCGCGCGCCGCTGGAAGCAGCGGCGCAGGGGATTGAACTGCACGACGGTGACTGGGCGATTCGCTGCAATCTGGTGAACATCACTGATGGGCGGATGACAAGCTTTACGGCCGGTCAGTATCCCAATGAGATGGCTCGCGAGCTGATCACGCTTTTGCAGAAAGATCAGTGCGGAGACAGTCACTGGAAGTTTCAGCCCGGGGTGAGTTATCGCAATCTGCTCTTGTATCGTTCTCGCGGAGTCGCCGCGCCGTTCTCGAAGCAGACGGAGAGTACTCCGCCGCATGATATCACGGACCAGTTGGTCTCTGAGCATTTGCCGAAGGGCCCGGGAGCCGACGAACTCCTGAGGTTGATGGATCATAGTCGACAGTTGTTGGCGGATGCGGAACCGAACCGTCGACGTATTGCAGCCGGAGAACTGGCGGCTACTCAGATCTGGTTGTGGGGACTGGGCCAGCGTCCGGCGTTTCGATCGTTTGTGGATCGCTATGGTGTTCGCGGTGCCGTGATTACGGCTGTCGACCTTCTGCGTGGGATCGGGCGGTTAATCGGCTGGGACGTTGTCGAAGTCGAAGGAGCGACGGGCTATCTGGATACGGACTATGCCGCGAAAGGTCGAGCAGCGATCGAGACTTTGTCGCGACCTGATAAAGACTTCGTTGTCGTGCATGTGGAAGCGACCGATGAGGCTTCTCATGAAGGGCATGTTCACGAAAAGATCAAAGCGGTTGAGAATATCGATCGACATATCGTGGGACCACTTCATGCCTGGTTGAAACAGCAGGGCGACTATCGACTGTTGGTCTGTCCCGATCATCCAACGTTCCTGAGAACTCGCACACACAGTCACGGTTACTGTCCGTTCGCGATGTGCGGTTCCGGAATCACGCCCGATGCTGCCACCACGTACAGCGAAGTCAGCGCCGCCGCTTCGTCCGTCGCGTTCCCCAATGGATGGGATCTGATGGGCCGATTTGTGGGCAAGGGCTAGAACCGCATACTCCTCGACTGGCTGAGATCTTTAATGCACATCGGTGTTTTTGGAAATCCGGGCAGTTGGTACGTCAATGAGCTGTGTCGTCGCGGCTCTGAGCGCGGGCATGTGATGTGGCCGCTGCAGTTTGAAGAGTTCCAAAGCAGGGTCTCGGGGCAGGGGATTGAGCTGCGATGTGGAGAACACAACGTCCGTGAGTGTGATGCTGTCCTCGTGCGGACGATGCCTCCCGGAACATTAGAGCAGGTGGTTGCACGGATGGATCTGCTGGCCGGACTTGAGGCCTGCGGGACACGCGTTGTTAACTCACCGCGTGCTCTGGAATGTGCCGTCGACAAGTACCTGACAACTCAGCGTCTCGCGCTGGCGGGATTGCCGGTTCCGGAGACCATCGTCTGTGAGAACGCAGAAGCTGCATTGGAAGCATTTGAGAGACTGGGGCGCGATGTTGTCGTGAAGCCGCTGTTCGGTGCCGAAGGTCGAGGCATTATTCGTGTCTCGGATCCCGAACTGGCGATGCGAGCCTTTCGCACTTTAGAGCGATTGGGTTCAGTCTTATACCTTCAGAGATTTCTCGATGGGCCGGGATTCGATATTCGAGTGCTGTTGCTGGACGGCCAGCTTGTCGGTTCGATGAAACGCATTCCGAAAGAGGGTGATTTTCGCGCGAATATTTCTCAGCAGGGAACCGGGATTCTTCATAGCCCTTCTGACAGAGAAATTGAGCTGGCGATCGCTGCAGCGAAGGCGACGGGATGTTCATTTGCGGGCGTCGATCTGATGTATGACCACGATCAGCGGCCTTATGTTATTGAGGTCAACGCCGTCCCCGGATGGCGAGGGTTGGAGCGAGCCTGTGGCGTTGATGTTCCCGAGTTCTTGTTCCGCTGGCTGGAACTGGCTTGATTAAGGCAGCAAAAGTTTTGCCTCAGTCGGCTGTTTCCTTGTGACCTTTCTGCTCGGAATAGCTATCCTGATGGGTGACGATCCTGCCTCTGACTCTTTCGATTTGCCCTGACTCCCACCAGGTTGACAACGATGAGCCGACAATTCTGCTTCCTTTGGTTTCTCGCCGCGTGTTCTTTCCTGCAACCTGTGCAGGCTCAACTGCCAACAGCAAGGCTCGATGGCGTCTTTCCCGCAGGCGCTGCACCGGGCGGGAGTGTGGAAGTGACGATTACCGGGAATGATCTTGATGATGTCGACCGACTGGTCTTCAGTCATGACGGAATCTCGATGGCACGCAAGATGGCGGAGGTGACACCGTTTGATGAAGGCCCTCAGCCGATTGAGAACGTGTTCCTCGTTACGGTCGCTCCCGGAGTTCCTCCTGGGAACTACGATGTGAGATGTCAGGGGAAATACGGGCTGTCGAATCGTCGCACTTTTGTTGTCAGTGCCACTCCTGAGTTCGTGGAGACAGAACCGAATGGCGGCAATGATGTTCCGGCCTGGATTGAGAAGGACGGAGTCCGAGAAAATCCTGCCCACGAAATCACATTGCCCGTCACGATTAACGGCCAGTCGACAGGTGGGCCCGATGTGGACTGGTATCGGTTTGCCGGAAAGGCAGGGCAGCGCGTGTTGCTGGATGGGCAATGTCGCCGGATTGATTCGCGGATGGATCTCGCTGCGACAATCTTTACCGAGTCCGGTGTCATCGTAGGTGAGTCGCGCACAGGGCAAGCGAATGATTCCATCACGGATGTGACGCTACCTGCGGACGGACTTTATTTCATCAAAGTTCACGACGCGCTTTTTGCTCAGGGCTCGGGATACATCTATCGATTGACTGTCGGCTCCCTGCCGTATCTGGACTTCGTATTTCCTCCGGCGAGCCTGCCGGGGTCGAACGAAGAGTTCACGATTTTCGGTCGCAATCTGCCTGGAGGTCAGCCGTCACCGTATCAGTTGGATGGTCGTCCGCTGGAGCAACTGGCGGTGAGAATTCCGATGCCGGGTGATGTTGTCGGGAAGCTCACTTATTCCTCGTTGATTGGGCCTCATCAGGCAGGAATGGATGGAATTGAATACCGAGTCACAGCAAACGGTCTCCAATCCAATTCTGTGCTTATCACACCAGCAACAGCCCCGGTTGTGCGCGAGGCTGCGGACAACAACAATCCTAATGCCCCACAGTTATTGACTCTGCCATGTGAAGTTGCAGGCTCGTTTTATCCTCAGCGCGATGTGGATTGGTACTCTTTTGAGGCCAAAAAGGATGATGTCTGGTCTTTCGACGTGTATGCCCACCGGCTTGGTCGCTCGATCGATCCTGCTTTGTTGATTCAGCAAATCAGCACAAATGACAAGGGCGAAACAGTCTTTACGGACGTGAGTTTTCTGGATGACGTTCCCGAGCTGAACATCAACAATCGATCGGGTCGGCATGAGTTTGATGAGCGGACAGCGGATCCCTCATATCAGTTTAAGGCTCCGGCTGACGGGATTTATCGAGTCCTCCTGAAGGACAGCGTGAGTGCTGTGCAAAGTGATCCGAGACTGATTTATCGCCTGGCCATTCGAAAGCCTCAGCCTGACTTTCATGTTGTCGCGATCCCGGGAGGATCGACGGAGAGTCTGATACTTCGCAAGGGCGGACGGGATGTTGTGAGAGTCACCGCTTACCGCCAGGACGGCTTTAATGGTGAGATCCGAGTATCGGCGACGGGATTGCCAGAGGGAGTGACCACGGAAGAAATCACAATTGGTCCCGGAAACAATCATGGGACTCTGGTATTGTCGGCCGGTGATGCGGCACCGATGGGAATAGGAACACTGCTGATCACAGCGAAAGCGGTTGTTAACGGCGCGGAAGTTGTCCGTCCGGCGCGGTACGGAGCGGCGTTGGTTCCCTTTCAGTTCAATCAGCCGAACGCCAATGTTCCCAGTGTGCCATCGCGACTGATCGAACGCTTGCAGATTTGTGTTTCAGAGAAAGAAGTTGCTCCGCAAGTGCTGACGATCGGAGATGGCAAGCCGCTGGAGACGTCACGTGGCGGCATATTGAAGATTCCCTATACCGTTAAGCGAGTTGAGGGTTCAGCGGGCAATCTGATAGGATTCCCCAATGACTTTCCACCGAACACAAATGCTCAGCAGGTGAATATCGCCGCCAATGAAAAGGGCGAGTTTGAACTCCGCTTTCAGGCCAACACCGTTCCGGGGACATATTCGTTTTATCTGGCCGGGTTCAATCAGGGATTGCAATACAAACGGAATCCTGAGCTGGCTGAGAAAGCTAAACTGCGACAGGAGCGTATCGCAAAGATCCTGATGGATGCTCAACAGCAGGCCCAGAAGGCACAGCAGGACAGCCAGCAGAAGGTAACGGAGTTTAATCAGGCCAATACGGCTCTGACTCAGGCGAACACGGCGAAACAGC
>JBILXT010000330.1:0-8076 GCA_044378235.1 Planctomycetaceae bacterium | reverse complement strand
TCCGAGGATCAGCAGCTTGACATAAATGTGTTACCCATGTCTCCGAACACCTGTTACCCATCTCTCCAGTCTAAACACTCCGTCGAGACGAGCCTTATGCGATGCACGTTGTATTGCCAAGTCAGGCCGCCAATTTCACACAGCGTGGATGAAGTGGTTCTGGGGATCGCCCCGGAGTTTCTTGAGCGATGGGCTGACTGCACGGACACGTCTCGGCGGAGCGAGACGGCTACGTTGAGAATCGCCGGGGGGCAAAACGATTCAGTCACTTTTTGGAACCACGAAAGACACGAAATACACGAAAGAATCGCATTGAAGTGCCCCTGCCACCTTTTGTGTGTTTCGTGTGTTTCGTGGTTAACTCATGTGCTTCATGAATGCGGAAAACGCAGATGCGTTGATGAGGTGGTGCTGGGGATCGGCGTGGGGTTTCTTGAGCAACGGGCTGGCTGCAAGGACTCGTCTCGGCGGAGCGAGACGGCTACGTTTTGGTGACCACGAAAGACACGAAATACACGAAAGAATCGCATTGGAGTTACGCTGATGCCTGGAACCTTTTCGTGTGTTTCGTGGTGCACTCACGTGCTTTACGAAGGCTGAAAATGCAGTCGCATTGATGAAGTGGTGCTGGGGGTCGGCGTGGGGTTTCTTGAGCGATGGGCTGACTGCAAGGACTCGTCTCGGCGGAGCGAGACGGCTACGTTTTTGGAACCACGAAAGACACGAAAACACGAAAGAATCGCATTGAAGTGCCCCTGCCACCTTTTTGTGTGTTTCGAGTATTTCGTGGTTAACTCATGTGCTTCATGAATGCGGAAAACGCAGATACGATGATGAAGTGGTGCTCTGGATCGGCGTAGGGTTCTTGAGCAACGGGCTGGCTGCAAGGACTCGTCTCGGCGGAGCGAGACGGCTACGTTTTGGTGACCACGAAACACACGAAAGAATCGCGTTACAGCCACGCTGACGCCTGTGAGTTAGCCGTGACGACAACAGCAATCGGCTCACAATCGATCAACTGCCGAGAGACTATTCGAGACGATCTGATTCTCCCGTTGCGATGAACTTCCCGCGAAACTGCGACAGCGGGAAATACTCGCTCGTCAGCGAACCGGGGGGACTGTTGACCTCAAACAGAACGTAGCTGCCTGATCGGAAGATAGGACGCTGGTTATACGGAAAGAACAGTTCCCGTCTGCTGGCTTCCAAAGCAGCAGGTAAAAGCTTGCCCGGCGGAAGGTCGTCATCCCAGCCATCTTCCCTCAGATTTGCCACGACGTACCGGACATTGTCGCGTTCAATCTCCTGCAACATCTCGGTGTGTCGTCGAGGAAAGCAGCGAGCCAGAACGTCGACGTAGACGAATCGCGTGGGCGGATCAAATTTCAGTTGCGGATAAAGATGAATCAGATTTCCGTTGTACGCCAGTAACTCGCGATCGGAAATCTTCATTTCGCGGAGCTGATCGATTAGCGGTTCGAGTTCCGCCCAGGTCGGGAAGGGGCTTTGCGAGATCGAATCTCTGACATCGGTCGGCAATGAACCATAAATGCAGGCAGACAAACAGGGCTGAACATACGCCAGGCGGCTTTGAATGCTGCTCACAGAGCTCACGACGGACATGACCATAATCACGCTGGCCACGCAGGAAACAGGGCTGAACGGGAATCTCGGGGCAGCCTCTGGCCTCACTTCAGAATCGGCAGCAAGGTGTGCACCATGAAGCTGCTCTGTCAATGTGCGAACACAGATTGCAATCGCCAGAATGACTACGGGCACATGGACATAGTCAAAGAGTTGTTGCAATAACACAGCCTGCAGCAGCCATCCCAGATAACAGGCACAAATTAGTGATCGTCGGTTCCTGATACTGATGACGATGGCTGGTATATGGATCAGTACCCAGGGCCAGAATCGTGAAGCATGAGCGTGAAGGCGTTCAAGGTTCCAGCGACTGCGCCCGGCCTGATAATAATCGCCATTCCATGAAGTCATCATCTCTGTGAAGTGCGTCCAGCATCCGGCGTTCACCATCCAGAGTATTCCCAGCAATCCCACGATGGCACCGGCGGCAATCATATAGCTCGAATGTTTTAGCCACGTCCCGAGCGAAGGAAATTGATTTCGCGACGCCAGCGTCACGGCGACAGCGGGAAGTGCAACAAACGGCTTGATCCAGAATGCGATGGCCCACAAGGTACCCTCAAGGAATCCCGGCAGCAGAAGAGTTCGCTCAGAGTTTGTGCCGAACGGAAACGTTCTCTGTGCATCCGCATGCCCGAGCTGATCGCAACAGAACCTTCGGGTGGCCATCGCCAACAAACATGGCAGCAGCATCCATGTATCTCGCTGACAGTGACACCATTCTGAATTACCGAGGTAGAACATGCATAGCAATGACGCGAGCACAGCCATTGAGGCGTGCTGTAGCTTTTTCGAATCTGTCTTATCAGCAACAACGCGACAGAGTACTCCCGTGATGCTGAGGACAATGACAAGATCGAAAACTCTCAGTACCTGGTCTGAGTCGCCGAAGAGGCTGCGAACGATGGCATGGATCCAGACAACTCCGGGAAGGTTGGGCTCGACGATGTCGCGGTAGAGCACTCCTCCCCGCATCAGGCAGCGGGCCTGCAGATCGTACAGGACGGCATCCGGCGTCAACGGCATCTGCAGAAACACGGGCACCTGCAGCATCAGCAACAGCGCGGGAAGTGCCCAGAAGATGATGGCCCTGCGGGACATGCGTAAATCGAAGGGTTGTTGATCAGGATCAAGGAAGACACTCAGAGAGTCGACTGAATTGAGCCTACTTCATGGTTTCTCGGTCGCTCAGAAATAGCGGACTGGCGTTGCAGAAAGGCAACATTTCAGCTGTTTCCGGTCAACTTTGTGATCGGCCCACGTCACGTGCATCGACCTGATTTGTCAACTTTGACGGAAACACCGGTCATTCAGGCTGTTTCGACTGTCGCAGAATCTCGATGTCAATCGCCCATCAAACTTAAGCCGCAGGCCCGTAGTTTGGCGGGAGATTCATAATGGACGTTTTGCTGGTTGCCAAACCATCTCGCCATCGGCACAAGGCCGAAGGGCGTGGATTTAAGCTCGACTTGCCGCAGCGGGGCTTGCGATGACGTGTCAAAAAAATTCGGTATTGCAACAAGATTCCGTGAGACAACTATCGTTCTGATTTCGTGTGGTAGAGGCGGCAGCAGGTGGCTATGGGCTTTAGCCGGGCAAGATACGTCTGAGAATGAACGTTTAGCCGTGAAGCGGCGAATGCAATGTGTTGATGTCGTTGAAAAATCATCGCTGTCGCCGTTTCACGGCTGATGGATCGTCTTTTCGCATCCCACCCCAGGCTGAAGCCGGCTGAAGCCTGGGGCTAAATGCTGCCGCAGCTACGCTGCGAAACACAGGCGGAATTAACGGACGAGAACTTGTGTAATCCCACGCGCAGCTAACCCCCAAATTTTATCACCCCAGACTTGTCCCCAGGAGCAATGTTCTCAGCCAGAGACGAAGACGTTGCTGTGATGTCACGCCGGTGCGGAAATTGCCTCCGCAGGACGATGACCAACACTGAATTCCCTGAAGCAGTTCTCCGGCAGAAACTGCCGTTTGAGTTGCAGAAATATGCTGTTGTGGAGTCATACTCAGCAGTCTCTGAACAGGGACCCTCGATCGGGAAAATGAATCTCCCCCGAGGAAGGTTTTTCTCTCCTCCATACTCACGACCAACGCTCATTTAGACGATCCCCAGAGTGAGGAACTGGAGCACTCGAAGTCGTTTGAGAGTACCGACGTGCAAGAGATTACACCATTTCTGCCGGGAGATACGGTCGCCTACCTGCGACTGGCGGACGACGAACGCAAGTTCCCGTTTCGGCCGATCAGTTCCGGCCTGTTCCTGATTGGGCAAGGCCCAGGCTGCGACCTTCGACTTGGTCTCGAAGACATGCCGGCCATTCATTCGGCCATTCAAGTGTCAGAAACTGGTGCGGAACTCTCGAAGATTGCTGAGACACCAGAGTTGCTGGTCAATGGCGAACCCGTTGAGCGAATTCACCTCGAACATGGTGACATGATCGAAGTCGGTGATGTTCGCCTGGCATTCTTCCTCTGCAATCACTCGGCTGCCGTTGCGGCCGAACGGCCTCTCGAACACAGCAAGTTGTCGGCTCGTCAGCTGATTGATGGTCTTGAGTTCGAACTGGACCTGCTGGATGCGGACAGTAATCGGACTGATCGAATCAGTGAGCTGTTGAAGGCTGCTCAGCAAGCTGTTGATGCCTGTCAGTTCGCCCAGACAATTCGCTTCGCCGACTATGCAGCGAAGAAAGCAGCTCCGGAATCCACGCCGCAGTCGGATTCTTATCTGCAGGTTCTGAATCGCTTGTCGTCTCAGGAAACGCGGCTGGATGAAATCTGCAACGTGCTTGAGCAGGTCGTACATCAGCAGCAAATGATCGCGACAGCATTGCAATGCGTTGTTGAGCGTCTCGACGATATGCGTTCCGGGACACAGCCCGGTTCAATGCGAGCGAGTGCTTAACAAGGGCAAGGGCATTGCCCTTGACCCGGTTGGCCTGCCGGCCCGATACCAGAGATGACGCTCACGTTGTTCGCTTGCCGGAATACGCCGTTCGAGTTCAGGAGGGGTTACGTTCGAACGTTGCAGCGTACACGTCGCAAATGGGGGAGGCAGCGATTCGACATTTCGAGCCGGTGCATAAAGCCTATTTAAGCCTCTACTTCTCGTAGGATGGGCATTCATGCCCGTCGAAAGGCAGTCGGACAAGAATGTCCAACCTACGGTTTTGAGTCTGACGAAGCATCATCACGATGCATCAGCGCCAGGTCAGTGTAATCGGCACTGTGACCATCTCGGAGTCTTCACCATCTTTGGCGAAGAGCGTCAGATTGCCCTGTTCAATGCCTTTTGTTGGCAGCTCGGAGATCGTCAGTTTCACGACGACCTGATTCTTGTCTGTTCCGAGCGGTTCGGTCTTCTCGATCTTTCCGACCATTTGTGATGGAAACGTGTCGACGTGAGAAACTTTCCACTTCGACGGGATCGTGAAGGTGATGGATGTGCCAACGGACTTTGATGCGTCAGAACTTTGGACAATGACACGACCCGCGTCGGGACTTAGTGAAACCGCTTCATCTTCCGGACGACGGCGATCACCCAGAATCACAGGTACCTGAATCACAGGATAAGATTCATCGCCGGTTGTAATCGTCACGAGTCCTCGGTGCTGTCCCATCGGGATCCCATCCACAAATCGCACGTCGATCGTCGTGCGGCTGACACCATCGTTTGATGTTTGCCCAAGCAGCTCCGCTTTGAACAGTGGCGATGAACTCACGACGGACTGAATCTTCATCGGATCCGCGTATCGCTCGGTTCGGTAATCATTGATGTTGATGATGGTGTGGTCAGAACTGGAAATTTTTCCCATCAGCATGACAACTCGAGGTTCAATCTCAACCTGCTTTTCCGGCAATACGACTTTGTAGGTGAGTGTCACCTCACGAGGTTTCGGGTCGCGGTATTTGACTGTCGTGATGTATTCGCGGAGTCCGGCGGGCTCGTTGCGAGTTTTGATGGGTAGCATGACACGACCTTGTTGCCCGGGAGCAATTTCCTTGCCTGTGATCTCCGGAGAAATGCAACTGCATCCGGCTTTGACTTCTTCAATCACGACTGTCTCGAGTCCTTTGTTGACGAAGGTAAAGTACGGCGTGAGCAACGGCTGCATCGGGATCGGATCAAGCCCTTCATGGCGCATGTAGGTGTCAAAGACCAGTGATGGGCGATCGATACTTAAAGTCAGCGGCGGAGCCGTCCCTTCACGCATCGAAAACAGAGACGCGATTAAACAGGGAACCGCCAGCAGAACAGCAACCCTGAGCGGACTGGCCTTCTTTGTGACAGCTTCCAATTGACTCGTGGCTGGATTCTTTGTGCTCGCGGGATCTGACATGCGGCAACCTTCCGTGGTCGAGAACAGATTTTTTGACGTGCCACTGGTGCGTTCAGTTCAACTTTTGGGCGGGGCGTCTAACCTATGCGCCTGGCATTATGAGTCTGTTGATTCCGGAAGGCTACCGCCTGCTCCGAAATCGATCAAGACGCGGTTTCCGCAAACACTCGCTCCCGAGGAACTTATGACGAATTTACAGTCTTCTCGCCGTTCATTTTTTCAAACCGCTGCATTATTGGTCTCGCCGTTCGTGGTTGGATCTTCATTCGCGTTTGCTGCCGATCCGGAACCGCCTCTGATGGCCTACGTTGGAACGTTCAGCTCGCCGCTGAAAGACACGTTGCCGACTCAGGTCGATCTTCCGCCGGGAAACGGTCGCGGCATTCATCTGTTTGAAGTGAATCGCAAAACCGGAGAACTCAATCCAGCGGGACTGGTCGAGATGGGGACCAGCCCGAGCTGTCTCGTCGTCAACGCGGCCGGTACTCATCTTTACTCCGCCAACGAAACCGATCGCCTCGGCGCTGAAAAGGAGGGAACGGTCAGTGCCTTTTCGATCAATGCAAAGACGGGCGGACTGGAGTTGCTGAATACCGTTCGTTCGGGTGGTGCTGGTCCGACGTATGTCAGTATTCATCCGTCCGGGAAGTTCCTGCTGGTCGCCAACTACTTCGGCGGATCAGTCTCCGTGATTCCGTTTCTTCCCGATGGACGACTTGCCGAGCCATCCGATGTGAAGAGCGATGCGGGGCCGATTGGTCCCACGAAGGCAGTGAATGCACCTCCGGGAAGTTTTGCATTCAGTGGCCACGACCGAACTCATGCCCACATGATTCAGTCAGATCCCTCGGGGCGATTTGTGTTGCACGTCGATCTGGGAACCGATCAGATCCTGATCTGGAAGTTTGATGCGGAAAAGGGCAAGCTCAGTCCAGCCGAAACTCCTTCTGTTTCGCTGCCGCCGGGTGATGGACCTCGACATTTTCACTTCCATCCGAATGGCAAGTGGTTCTATTCCATTCAGGAAGAAGGCTCAACGCTGGTGCTGTTCGACTACGACGCGGAAAAAGGTGCGTTGACAGCTCGGCAAACGATTTCCACGCTGCCGAAAGGATTCAAAGGCAGCAATTTCTGTTCGGAGATTTTGGTCTCCGCCGACGGCAAGTTCGTCTACGCGGGAAATCGTCTGCATGACAGCATCGGTATTTTCTCAATTGGAGCGGACGGAACTCTGACACACGTTGCTGATGAATGGACACGCGGCAATTATCCGCGCAGCTTCAACTTTGATCCGACGGGTGAGTTTCTGTATTGCTGTAATCAGCGTGCGGACAACGTCGCGATCTTCAAGGTCAACAAGGCCACCGGTGAACTGAACTTCACGGGCCATTACGCGGCCGTCGGTAATCCTTCGATTATTGTGTTTCATAAGCTGACTGGGGCTACGAAGTAACTGCCTTCAGAAGTGCAACAGGGTGGTTAGTAGCCTTTGCTATCGAGGTACAGAGCAGACAGCACACGGCGTGTGCCTGTTACCGTCATCTGAAATCACTGTCACGGGGTTCGGGCTTTCTGCCTGAACCCTGTTTTCGTTGGTGCTATCCGCAAGGATTGGTCAGGAATGCTTGGCCCTGAGCGGCTGTGCGTCTTCGGGACGACCGTGCGTTTCTGCACACGATGTTTGCCACAACGCTTATGAAACAGCACGCTTTCTGCTTATCAACCCGTATGACCGCCATCTGAACGGTATTGGCATTGAGATTGCTCCAATGCATAGTGGATTGATGCCCTGAACACTTGCCGACGATGCTTGAACCGACGCGATCAGGTGTTCAGGTGACAAGATCAAACGTTTTGCTCCGCCATTATTGTCATGCCAACTCACTATGCAACCTCGCTTTCACCACATCCTTGTTCCTCTTGAAACCGCTGTCAGCAGTCACGCGGCGGTGGATGTGGCCTTCGAGCTGGCCGTGCAGAACAAGGCCTCGGTATCGTTTCTGCATGTTGTTCAGGCGATCGATGCAGGAGCGGATGGCCCCGATGAGGAAACTCGTCAGTTCTATTCGCAGGTCTGCCAACG
>JBILXT010000042.1:0-28917 GCA_044378235.1 Planctomycetaceae bacterium | reverse complement strand
CTCCTGGCAAAATTGAGTGCTTGTTTTCGTACACCCAATCTAACCAATGTCTCAGCTCGATGCCGACTTCTTATTCCCTCGCTCGTTGCACTTCAGATTTGAATTCGCCTGTCTTATGCGACATATGCGACATATTTTCACCCAAGCCCGGCATCACGCTGATCGCCGGGCACTTTTCCCTTTTTCAACCGTCTATTCTTTTGGCAGCGGCGGCGGCTGAACTTTCTTAGCCGCCTCCTTTAACGCCTCTTCCTGTTTGCGTTGCATTTCCAGGGCGTTCTTTTGCTGCTCCTGCATCATGGTTTCCTGAGCATCGATCATGCGAGCCACCATATAGTTGGCGACGGCTTCGCCCAGATTCAGTTGCAGCAACAATCCGCTTTCGTCAGCCTCGAGGGAAAAATCCACCTGCTGGGCTCCACCGAGATCGAAGACTCGCTGAATCAACGGACTGGGTTTCTGCGGAGCATTGGAAAGCCCGGTCAATGCCATCATAGGCGTCGGCGGGAACCAATAAGCGTTCTCATCCAGCCAATGCAGCATCGACGTAATCTTGGCGGGATCATCCTGAGGATACCCGAGCCAACGTTCCATATCGAAACGCCCACTGACAAGCGGTGTCCGTGCGGCACGAGTATTCTGCGTGCATCGCTCAACGGACTGGCGGATGATTTCAACGGCGTTCTCTGTTCCAGCGGCATACCAAAGGCACGAGTTCTGATGAGCCAAATACATGTGCGTGATATTGGCTCCGATAGTCTGCCGCATTCCTTCAACTACGTCGTCAGGAAAGCGGAAGACGATAACCTGCAGCCCCTGTCGATCCTCCAAAGTAATCATCTTTTCGATCGCTTCATCGGCATTTGGGAGGTGCAACAGAACATAATGGACGTTCTTCAGCAGTTCTGGATTCTCGTTCAACTGCAAACCACCGTAGAAGACGCCGTCGGAGGCTTTTGTCCATCCGGCTTTCATCAACAGTTCCAGATTTCGATGTTCCGAGATCCCCGTGAGTACTCCGGCCAACATTTCTGCACCGGCTACCATTTGCGGATCTGAACTAAATTCATCTCCCATGGTTTTACTCAGCCATGTGGCGGTTGCCTGCAAAGCCGCCGGAGCATCCTCGGGCAATTTCACGCACACATGAAAAGTCGCGGCGGCATCGTCGCTAAGGATTGGAGCGAATCGACTGGTTCCGGCGGCTTCCAGTAGTCGTCCACCGAGTTGACTGTTGTTTCTGGCACGAACTCGTAACTGGCCTCGAAGTGAACCATCCTCGGAATTAGCAAAACGAGCCCAGCCGTCCGAAGAATCCACATCGAACATTACAGACTGAATCAACGCCAGAGCCATATCGCCACTGGAGCGACGCATGTTATAGCTGGTCTCCGACTCGTCGTCGCGCTGCTGCAATTGACTTCCCGCCGCTGCTGACAGCATGCTCCACCCGAGTTGACGCATGCCCAACGGAATGCGATCCAGATAGGCTTTGAAGCCGACGTCGGTGGAGCCGTCAATCGCACTGCGGATTCCTTCCGCAGTGGGTAGCTCCATTGTGAAGAGGTCTTCAAATTCCGCCTCGTACAAGATGGTGTCGTGATAGCGAAACAGGTCGGTCATGACCTGTTTGTGCTGTACCATCTTCACGCCGTCTTTTTCTACGACCTGCTGCGAGAACTCATATCCTCTTTGCTGCTGCGAATTGACGTTCGTATACTGTTTCTCGTCGGCTCCTGCTGGCAGCGGGTAGGAAGATTCACTTCGATATTCGATTTTGAAGCAACCGTTACCAAGATCTTCAAGAGTGCGTTGGTCTCCGCCCCATTGAGCTTTCCGAGCATTCACGATTCGTCGTGCGTCCTCTTCATCAGCCACTTGCTGGAAACTCAGAGTCTCATAGGACGGAATCAGGCTCTGAACCATGTAGCCCGCGAAGCCGTAAAGCGGTTCATCAACTTTCGCGGTGGAATTCGTGATTCGCTCCTGTTGCTCCTCATTCTCCATCGCCTCACGCATCGACTTACCAATTTCGAGGCGTTGTGTCAGCCCCTTCATGTAACCGATGGCTCGCGCTGGGCCGATATTTCTGGCATATCCGACAACAATCGGCTGGTCAGCAATGCGTCCGTCCAGTTTCATGTTGGAAGCCGGAGCAGCGGCCTCCTGTGCCGGGCAGACGTCTGCAAGATGCATCTGCGCCCAGACGGCGGAAAGAACGATCAATATGAAGCGGAGGGACTTCGGGAGCTGTGCCGACATAGTACAACTTTCATCAGAGCAGAAGAACTTTTCCGAGTGTCGCACCTGATTCGCTGACCACGCGGATTTGTTTGGCGACTTGCGGAATTAGGCCGAATTTCAGTGTCGACGTCGGTCGGCCCTTCAACGGTTCATTCTCTACTAGTGCTTTGGCAAGCTTCAATTTTGGGGTGGTGGACCTTGCTAAAGGTCCTCCGGTGTTGGGATCTTTAGCAAGATCCACTACCTCTACCCCCGTTCTTTATCTTGACAGAGCACTAGCAAGGACCAGAGTCCCTCAGACGGCGCTGGACGATGTGCTTGACCATGATTAAGCGTCTGTTTTGAAGTTGCGAGTTTGAGGAAGGGTGTGCCGCTCATGGCATTGTCACGGTAATCCCTCACTGACGTTTCGGGGTTTGATATCCAGGGAATTAACCAACCGGCCACCAGCATGTCGGCAATGGCCATCGAGGACACAACGCCACCGGACGGCTCGCGCCGATTCCGCTACAAAACGGAATCTCAACACTTCTACCCCGCCATGGCTCGAAGCCCCTGCATGAAGACCACGGCCGACGCCATCACGCCGACAAAAAACGACAAACAGAATCCAATAATGGCCAACAGTCTGGGCGTTCGTCTCAGACCGTAGTACAAGCAAACAAAAAGGGACACAGCGGTCAATAGAAGGCTCAGGCCCAGAATTCCGACCACAATCCATGACAGCGGCGAGCTGGAATCCAGCTTCTCAGCTTTACCGGTGACGCTCAGGTACCAGACCAGAGCAATCCAGGTGGCATGACCCGCCAGTTGCAGCAAGCTTAGCAGAAAACCGAAGGCCCCGGGCTTATTGGTCATTAGTTCACGAATGACCTCCTGTGGCGAAGGCGTATCGCTGTCCTGCTTAGCGACTGGAGCGATGGACCGTGACGGCTTTTGTGATGACTTCTTCTTCCCGGATCGACGCGGCACGCAAGGGTTCCCAACGAGAATTAATCGAATGACTCGCGAAGCTTACCAGCCCGGTGGATTGGATTCCAATGCCCGCATGAACCCACACAAGTGAGGCCGATCGGTCGCCCGATCACGCTCGTTGTTGCGCGACGACAAGCGTGGACAATGTCCGGACATGACCGACCTCCCTATTTCAGGTCTGACCAATTTTCTTTGTTTCCAGAAATCTGTAGTGACTGGTCTATTGAAATGAAATGGGCTGGAGATATAACGCCGCGCAAGAATTTTGGTAAAGACAGGTGATTTTGTTTGGAGGTGAAGAGGGGTTCGGCCAATTGGTCTGCTTCCCTCGCCCTGATGGTTGTGCTGAAGAGCATGGTCCGTCAGGAAGAGACTCATTTCAATCTGTTTGAACATCAGCCCGGGATGGAGTCGGCCGGATTGATGCGAGTCTGCCGACTTCAGGAATGTTGTCTGCCCCTCTTTGATCCCGATCTGATTGACTGAAAGCACATCCGCGGGATTACAAACATGGAGGTCGTTGCAGAGACATAGTTCTCATGGAGATCTTTGTCGATGGACGAATCATCGCACGGTGGTTGTGAGTGCTCAGAACCTCCGTCCGCCGTTACAGAACAGGAAGAGCCCCCAGGATCGGGTCTACTGCCTGTTCTGTCTGTTGTAGAAGCTTCTGCAACAACCACCCTGGACCGCTCTGACGCTGGCTCAATTCTCAATCAGGCAAGAAATCTCTCCTCGGCGACGGCTTTGAAAAGTCGAGCCGGGATGGCACCGCCTACGACGAATTCCTCAAGCACTGTTTCCGCTAACGTTGATGCCGAATCGGCTTCGCGAACGGAACGCAATGGTGTTCGAGTTGACTTGGCTCATGTCGCCGGTCGTTCACCACGCGTTGAGAACCCTCTGACCGTACAGTTCCGGGAACGCTTCTATCCCGACACCACCGACACCGAATGGGACGATTGGCGCTGGCAGTCTCGACACCGCGTTAAAACGCTCGAACAGTTCGAGAAGATGCTGGATCTGTCGTTCGAAGAACGAGACGTGCTGTCTGACGGCGGAACATTGCTGCCGACCGCAGTTACGCCGTATTACATGAGTCTTCTCGATCCGGAAAACCCACTTCAGGCTCTGCGAAAAACGGTCGTCCCGACAACACGAGAGTTTGTCCGCACGGCTGGCGAAGCAGACGATCCGCTGGGCGAAGATGGCCACAGCCCCGTGCCAGGGCTCGTTCATCGATATCCCGATCGAGTTCTCCTGTTGCCGCTGGACTTCTGCTCCACTTACTGCCGCTATTGCACTCGTTCACGAGTGGTCGGGCACGGCGAAATTCAGCCGAACGTGCAGCGTCTGGAAGCCATCTTCCATTATCTCGAAGAGGCGACTCAGGTTCGCGACGTACTGATCTCCGGCGGTGATCCTCTGGCACTCAGTGATGAGAAGCTGGATTGGATTCTGGGACGGCTGCGAGCCATCCCGCATCTGGAGTTTATTCGCATCGGCACCAAGATGCCGGCTGTGCTTCCTCAGCGAATCACGCCGGAGCTGTGCAATATGCTCCGCAAGTATCATCCGATCTGGATGAGCGTACATTTTCTGCATCCGGAAGAATGTACTCCGGAAGCAAAGCAGGCGTGTACTCGCCTGGTCGACGCCGGGATCCCGCTGGGTTCGCAGACCGTGCTGCTGAAAGGTGTCAACGACGAAGTATCCATCATGCAGCAGCTGGTTCACAAGCTGTTACTGATGCGAGTTCGTCCGTATTACCTTTATCAGTGCGATCCCATCAGCGGTTCGTCGCATTTCCGTACGCCGGTTTCCAAGGGGCTTGAGATCATTCAGGGCCTGCGAGGATTCACGACGGGATATGCCGTGCCGACTTATGTGATCGATGCTCCCGGCGGCGGCGGAAAAATTCCACTGCAGCCGGATACTGTCATCGGCCGCGATGGCGACGATCTGCTGCTTCGCAATTTCGAAGGCAAGACCTTCCGATACCCGGATCCGCTGGGTTAGTGCATTGTCAAGATTTATTCTGCACGCGGCCACCATTGAGGCAGTCTGCAATATCGGAATCCCGCGAGCACCCTGCCTCGTTTCATCCCGCGTGAAGAATAAGTTTCGGGTAGTGGACCTTGCCAAAGGTCCTGCGGCCAGGGGATCTTTAGCAAGATCCACTACCACCAAACCGAATTCCATATCTTGACGGAGCACTAGAATTCAGAGACGTGGAATCAGGGCGAGCGGGGATGCCAATCCCCTGATCGCCACTCGCCCCTGATCGCCTCGAATCCACGCCATTCGCGGTCAAGCTTGAAATGAATCAATCAGCCGACGGTGTCGGCGATTTCATCCAGAGTCACCAGTTGCGCTTTGCCCTCAGACTTCTTTACTAGCGAACAAATCAACTCGATCGCCTGAAAGTCCGGGTCACGATAGCCGAGACATGATGGGTGTGCCAGGAAGTCGAAGACGGCCTTGTTTTCGATGGCCCAGTTTACGCAGCGCTCGATCGCATCCAGAAACCATGGTAGCTCCCAGCGACCGGTTCGGAACGCACCAATGTCGCTGATGGGATTCATGGGGATCTCGATGAGCCCTGTCGGATAGACAAATGGCTGCGCTTCCTTCTGCTTCGCCACGATATCCGCGTAAACATCGCCCGATGGTTGCTTCATGGGTTCTGAGTTGGCGTGCGGCGGGTACTTGCTGCTGATCCAGCGAAACCCGGCATCCAGCAACAGTTGCTGAATGTCTTCTCGTCCGTTCAATCCGTCGGCAAAACCTCCGGGAGTTCGGAAACCACGATTTTCAATCCCCGCGCGATGCTTTAGGCCCATCGTTGTGAGACGCACGTTCTCGCGAATCACTTGCTCAGTGGTCATGCCCTCAATCAGCCACGGAGCTCGCTGAAATCGAAACTGCAGGTCCTGAGTTCTGGTCGCCAAAACATTCACATGGTCATAGGTATGATTGCCGATCGGATGACCTTCTTTGGCCAACTCCGTCAGCCATGATACGTCTGGCTGCTCGAGCACTCGCCCAACGCAAAAATAGTGGATATATCCACCAGCCTGTTTCACTCTGCGCCCAGCCTCAACTGAGTACGCTTTTGTCGCTTCGTTGAGATTCCCTTTTTCAAAGTTCCAATGTGTATCTTCCCAGGCCGGGAAATTGGCGGACATCTCCAGATCCAGAGTGATAGCAATCTGAGCTGCGGATCTTTCCTTGATCGGGCGAGCCCCGGTGCAGCACAGGGCAGCTAACGCGGAGCCTGCCAGAAATCCCCGGCGAGATAACGCACTTTGAAACCCCGTCTGCAAGGGCACAAATGAACGACTGACGCTCATGGAAGTACTCTCCGATCACGTTGAAAACGGCGAAGCTGAGGCCTCAAGGGAGGCTTGAAGCTGAGATGGCAGGGCCCTCGCGGTGGGATCGCGGCTCTGCCGCATCCTGGCAGAGAACGGCACGGATGTCACCAATAAGCCGTGGTTGTTGTCAACAACATTGAGGCAGCTGCTCAAGGCCGGCCAGCCGTGCCCCCGCAATCGACAAAACATGTAACAGAACGATTCAGCGCGGAAGCAGGTCTCGTTCTCGGGATGGTTGGAAAAAACACCATTCATGCGCCAGAATGCGGAGCCACCGATGCATTGACCCTGTTTCAGTCCTGTCAGCTGTTGGCTGCACAATGGGAATTGATATGAGATCTCTTGTTCGCACGTTCTTTTTGACTTCACTTCTGGCATGCTCACCACTGGCTCTTTTCGCCACCGAAAAGCATTCCGGAATTGATCCGGATGGTTTTGATACCGCAGTTCGCCCGCAGGACGACTTGTTTCTGCACGTTAACGGTCGCTGGTTGTTGTCCACCGAGATACCAGCGGATAAATCCAATTACGGATCATTCACGGCCCTCGATGATGCTGCTCGGGAAAACATCCGCGCGATAATCGAAGACGCGGCAAAGAACCCGAACGATCCCATCGCAAAGAAGGTTGGAGACTTTTATCGCAGCTACATGAACGAAGAACTGATCGAAAAGAAGGGCCTCGACCCACTCAAACAACAATTCGCGGCGATCGACCAGATCAAGACACCCGAAGATGTAATTCGTTACTTCGGTGAAGCAGGTGTCATCGGGATCGGCGGCCCGATGGGATTCTTTATCAGCACAGACGACAAGAACTCATCGCGTTATCTGGCCGGGGTCGTTCAGAGCGGTACGACGTTGCCGGATCGAGATTACTACCTGAAAGATGACGAGAACTACGCGAAGGCTCGGACGGCACTTCAAGCCTATATCACACGCCTGTTCGAACTCGCAAAGATTCCACATGGAGATAAAGCCGCAAAGGACCTGCTGGCTCTGGAAACATCGCTGGCAAAGATACAATGGTCCCGAACCGAATTGCGTGATGCCGAAAAGCGATACAACCTTTATCCTGTCGAAAAGCTGACCGAGCTTTCAGCAACGCTGCCATGGGCAACATTCTTCAAAGCCTCTGGTGTTTCGGATCTCAAGGAAGTCAATGTTGTCACGCCAAGCTATTTTGAAGGCCTGGAGAAAATCGTTGAAGAAACTCCCGTCGCTACCTGGCAGCAGTATGCTCGTTTTCAGGTGCTCGATGCGGCGGCCGAGTATCTTCCCAAAGCTTTCGCAGACGCTCATTTTGAACTGCATTCCAAAACAATCGCTGGTGTGCCGGAACAGAAGCCACGCTGGAAGCGTGCTGTCGATGCGACCTCGGGTGCAGGAGCTGGTGACTTCGGTGTGCTCGGCGAAGCCCTGGGCCAGTTGTACGTCAAGAAGCATTTCCCCGCCGAGTCACGCCAACATATGGAGAAGCTTGTTGGCAACCTGTTGAAGACGTTCGAAAAGAGCATTCATGGGCTCAAATGGATGACGGATGCCACCAAAGTCAAAGCCCTGGAGAAGCTCAGTAAGATCACCACGAAGATCGGTTACCCGGACGAATGGCGTGATTATTCAAAGCTGGAGATTTCTGAAAGCGATCTTGTTGGCAATATGCTGCGATCGGCTCGTGCAGAACATTTCCGACAGATTGATCGATTGCACAAACCGGTTGATCGCAAAGAGTGGGGCATGACTCCTCAGACGGTCAACGCCTACTACAACCCGAGCATGAACGAAATCGTCTTTCCTGCTGCGATCCTGCAACCTCCGTTCTTTGACGCCGAAGCTGATGACGCGGCCAACTACGGCGGCATCGGAGCAGTCATCGGCCATGAAATCAGTCACGGCTTCGATGACGAAGGCAGCAAATATGACGGCGATGGAAATCTTACCAACTGGTGGACCGAAGAAGATCGAAAAGCATTCGATGAACTCACCGGACGCCTGGTCGCTCAGTACG
This sequence comes from Planctomycetaceae bacterium, assembly GCA_044378235.1. GTDB lineage: Bacteria > Planctomycetota > Planctomycetia > Planctomycetales > Planctomycetaceae > SXXK01. Next base: position 20,314 of record JBILXT010000042.1, on the reverse strand, counting down.
AATCCTATGAGCCGCTGCCGGGGCGCAAGCTGAATGGCAAACTGACTCTGGGTGAAAACATCGCTGACCTCAGCGGCATGGCCATCGCGTACAAAGCCTACAAGCTGTCGCTCGGCAATTCCGAAGGACCGGTCATTGACGGCAAGACGGCCAGCCAGCGGTTCTTTCTGGGCTGGAGCCAGATCTGGCGTCGCAAATATCGAGACGATGAACTCGTGCGCCGTCTGGTCATCGACCCGCATTCCCCATCAACCTACCGCGCGAACGGTCCGGTCAGTAATCTGGATGAGTTCTATGAAGCGTTCGACGTAAAGCAGGGCGACAAGCTTTACAAGCCCAAGGCTGAACGAATTCAGATCTGGTAGTCACTGCGGTCAGCGGTGACGAGCCAACATTTTCAGGCTCAGGTGAGACGAATTGACGACGATGTGTCGCCGATCCGTGTCATCTGAGCCTGAAACACTTTCGGCCGAACGTTTTACTGGAATTGCCGCTCGGTCAGATACAAATTCGGTCTTTGTTCCTCCAACCCGGATTTGGCGCTATGTTGCCGAAAGTCACCACTGTAAAAATGGCGCAGTCGTTTCAGACTGCTGGTCGAGTCTATAAGTCGGGTTGTTGAGTCCGGGTCACCCACTGCTTTCATCAGAACAGGAAGCTAAGGTGGACCAGAAGTTGAACAACAGACAGGAATTCGCCATGCGCCTTTTAGCCCGATTCTTTGAACAACGCTGTCATAATCGTCGACGGCTCAAATCGTCTGCCACTGTTGGCATCGTCGACGTTCTGGAATCGCGGATCCTGTTGACCGCAGTGAATATCGCGGACGAAGAACAACTCGTTCTGGAACTCATTAATCGCGCGCGAGCGAATCCGCAGGCTGAGGCAACGCGGCTGGGAATTGCTCTGAATGCAGGGCTGCCGGCTGGCACTATCACAGCGACACCTAAACAGCCACTCGCTTTGAATCAGCAATTGCAGAATGCCTCTGTCGCCCACACAGTCGACATGATCAACCGCGACTTCTTTGCACATACGAATCCCAGCGGGATTACTCCAGGTGGTCGAGCGACCGCTGCGGGCTACAGCTGGTGGACGATCGCGGAGAACATCGCCTACATCGGCTACTTCGGTGGCGTTGATATCAACGCCAACTCCCGTGAAGCTCATGATCTGTTATTTCAAAGTGCCGGACATCGCGAGAACATCCTGATGGATGAAGCGGAAGAGATCGGCGTCGGCATTCGCAGCGGCGCCTTTATCCCGGCCGGCGGCAATGCCACACTGGTCACCCAGAACTTCGGGCGGCGAAACCTGAATCCGATCATCACGGGGGTCGTCTATTGCGACACAAACAATTCTGACTTCTACGATATTGGCGAAGCGATTCGGTCCGGCACCATCACTGCTCGACGCATCAGTGACAACGCAACGTTCAGTGACGGAATCGGCACGTCGGGTGGGTATGCTCTAATCGTTCCGGCCGGAAGCTATGTCGTCACCGCGACGTTTGATCGCAATGGTGTGCCGGTCTCCATGTCCTCCAATGTGACCGTCGCGAGTGACAATGTGAAGGTTGACTTCGACGCCACAACGTCTGTTGCTGTCGAGATCGCGCTGACGTCTCCCTCCGTGACATTGACCGAGGCTGGTCCGACTTCCACAGTCCAGTTTACAGTCACTCGCACTGGCAGCACGTCAGGTGCGTTGACGGTCAATCTGACGTCCAGTGACACAACAGAAATCACTGTTCCAGCCACCGTCGTTATTCCGGATGGACAGAGTTCCGCAAACTTCACCGTCTCAGCTGTCAGTGACGGACTGATTGATGGTGCTCAAAACGCTGTCGTTCAGGCTTCAGCTGATGGGGCTGTTTCCGTCAGCCGCAGTGTTCGAGTGAGCGAGAGCACGACGCCGACATTCTCCTCCGCCTCAATCACGACAACAACATCGCGGCCCACGTTTTCATGGAGCAGCATCCCGAACGCCGCAACCTATGAGATTCTGATTACAAGAGCGATCACTGGTGCCCCGCTTGTCATTCAACAGGCCGGACTTCCAACTCCTTCGTTTCAGATGCCATCAGATCTCCCGATCGGTGACTACAACGTGCGAGTTCGGGGTCGAACCGCTGCAGGACTAAACAGCGTTCTCAGTGAAAAACAATTGATCCGATCGCGTCCGGTAACGACGATCGAAGGATCAGGTCGTACAGAAACCACGGGGACATTTGCTATCCAATGGGCAACAATTCCCGGAGCAACCCGGTACGACGTGATCATCGATCGCATGACGTCTCAAACTCCTGGATACTTCAGAGACACAGCCGTCCTCACCAATTCATTGACCGTCAATGATCTCCCGATTGGCCGGTATCAGATCCGTGTTCGGGGTCAGGCGGCAACCGGGCACTTAACAGGCTGGAGTGTGGCTGCGACGGTCATTGTCAGCATTGCTCCTGCCGGGATTCAGGTGACGGCCTCCGGACTGGGCGAACCGACCACTCTGCAGTGGAATGCCGTTGCGGGCGCCGTACGATACGACGTGCGCATCCATAATCTGACGACGAACCAGTTACAGTTTATTCGAAACACAAACGTCACTGGAACAAGTCTTGCAATGCCAACTCTGACGGCGGGTTCGTACGCGGCCTACGTTCGAGCCGTCGATTCTTCCGGGACGTCACATCAGATTTCCACAGCATTTCCGTTCTTCTTTAACTCGCCGCCGCGTCTCATTCTCTCTTCCACCGGACTTCCCGGTCAACCGTCGTTCACATGGAGAACCGTGGCCGGCGCGGTTCGATATGAGATTGTCTTTGCGAATGCCTCGCTGGTCCCGCAAACGACCGTGAGCGATCTCACCGGGAATGAATACCAGCCAGGCACTCCGCTCACCACAGGATCATGGCGAGCATGGATTCGTGCGTTTGATGAACAGGGCAACTCCACCACCATCAGCAACATCGTCGCATTCGCGGTCGCCTGAAAGAAACTGCCAAGTTGCGATTGAATGCGGTGTGGAGATTGTCACATGTGTTCCTTCGCAGTCCGTTTTGCGGAGGGCAGGCTCAATGGAAGGTCGGTGACCATATCGCCCCAACCAGCAGGAACTGCCGCAGCCTGACTTCGACAGGCATTGAAAACGGCATCACGACCCACACAAACGAAAGGACCGTTCCAAACGTCAAATTCAACCTCTTAGGAACAATTGGAGCAAAGTTCAAAGTCAAACCAGGACGATATCGACGACAGCAGACTGTGTTTTCCACACGGTTGGGTTTTGTCCATAGTCACCGATTCGTCTGCCATCGGCGTTGTGAGCCCTGAAAAGGGATTCTCAACGGACTGCTATGGGTGATCTGACTCTTTGAAAAAGGTCCGGCTCGAATGATCCGTCCGAACCTGCGTTCTTTCGCAGCAGCCGTTGCCTGCCTGACTCTTGCACCAGTCGCCGCCAGCGCCCAGGAGGGTGTTTATGGTGGCCCCGGTGATCCTGGAGCCTTTCGTCTGCCTCGTTCGTCTTATCAGGCGCCGATACAGGACCACTACATCCGTGGCAACACCGACGTGTGGGACGAAAATCGACCAATCGAAAACTTCCTTGGCAACGTCGCCGACCGAAGCTGGATCCGTCTGGAATTCCTGATGTGGAATAACAACGGGGACCACGACCACATCGGTGCGCCAGTTTCCGGACTTCAGGCGAACTCGCGCGGTGAGCTCGAAGGGTACAGCGTTCCGGTTCCGCTCATCGACAATCTCAATGGTGGCACTGTCGACACTGGCCATGCTCTGTTTCCAAATGCCACAATGCTCGGAACAAAGGATATCCCCGGCGTTCGCGGCACCTGGGGGCTGGATCTCAACGGGGCCGATATGGAAATGAGCTTCTTCGGAATGGCTCAGTCCTCCTCAAGCATGGTCGATGATGACATCAGCGCTGCTCGAGTGTTCGTTGGGCTGCCGACCGCACCGGAGTTTGGCACAGAACTGTTTCCGAATACTGCAGTGCCGTTGCTGACAGATGGCAACGTCGCTCCCGTTGCTGACGTGGGCGCTCTGATCTTTTCAGAGTCGTTCGAACAGAGACTCGAAACCCAGATGTGGGGATCGGAAATCATCTTCCTCACTGACAGTAACGCTCCCGGCGGAGCAGGTGCGTCGTTTCAGTGGCTGGGCGGTTTCCGTTACGTGAATGTGGATGAAGGTTACGGATTTACTGGCAAAGCCGTGAACATTGCGGCCTCATCCGTAAACGCTTCGAGCATCAACAATTTTTACGGTCCGGAAATCGGAGCCAGACTGGCTCTGTCCTCAAAATACCTGACCGTGAGTGCGACGCCGCGAGTGATGCTGGGCCTGAACGACAATAGTTCAACCGTTTCTTCGGTTATCGAAGGTGTGAACGGAGTTACTCATGACTATCGCAATGTTGATTTTGGCACGGTGACTCAGATCAACCTCGCAGCAGAGATCCATTTGACTCCACAGTTCTCTGTTTTCGGCGGCTACGACTTTATGGTGCTGACCGCGGTCAACAAGCCGTTTGACAACATCTACTACAATAGCGTCACGGATAGCCTCGGTGACCGATCAGCCGATATCAATCAACGAGTCGAACTGCAGAACATGGTTGTGAATGGATTCAACGTCGGGGCCGTGTTCCGATACTAGTGCTCTGTCAAGATAAAGAACGGGGGTAGAGGTAGTGGATCTTGCTAAAGATCCCAACACAGGAGGACCTTTAGCAAGGTCCACTACCCCAAAACTGAAGCTTGACAAAGCACTAGTCCGCACCAGTCTCCTGAAGTCTGATTCAAGCCTGCTTTGATTTCAAAGCAGGCTTTTTTTACGCGCGGACTACTGCTCCGTCAAGATAAAGTATTCGTGTTGGTGGTAGTGGATCTTGCTAAAGATCCCTTGGCTGCTGGACCCTTAGCAAGGTCCACGACCCGAAATTCGAATCTTGACAAGGCACGACATTGTGTGTGCCAGGATTCTCATGGATCCATTGAGCCTTAGTCACGTGCCACGCTACGACCGCTGAAGCCACTTCCGGTCATCTTCCAGCCATGCGGTGGTTTCTATGGATATGGCCGCTCTCCAGCCACCGACCGTTGCTCGCCGCTCCAATCCGACGTTGTCGTCAACCGAACCACCTCGTGGTCAATGCTCAGGTGAGCCGTCCTGCGAATCCGTAATTCCTCGGACTTGATTAAAGTCCTGATTTCGCCACATGAGCGTCCAATCAACCGTCCGCCTGGTTCGGATTGGCAGATGTTTCGGTTCGAATCGCTCGTGCGGGCTATGCAGAGCCGCGAACGATTCCGGAAGTGCCTGAAAGGCCTCGTCCGATATCAGAGCCACCGGCGACCGGGGAGCATTTCTCAGGCTTTCCCAATTTGCTGACGTCGCCGAACCCGAAAACTCAACCTTATTTCTCAGTAAGGGCTGTTTCTGCATGTGTCAGTCTGTTGCTGCGCCACATCTTCCCGAAACACCCGCTGAGGTTCGCTCACTGGACCATCTGCGACATTTCATTCACATCATGCTGTGTCGCAAAGAGAATCTCCTCGAACATCACTTTCCCATGAGCGAACTCGAACTGCAGCAAAATGGTCGCCGTTGCGGCTATCAGTTCGTACTTCACGGTCCGCGATCCGTTAAACTCGCCGCAGTCTGGGCAGAGTCTTCCAACGAGGTTCTGCTGTACGATGCCACGGGCAAACGATACGGCCGAATTCGTCTCCCGCACAAAGTCGCCTGAGTCACTCCGTCTTGCACTCGGTTGGCACTTTGACCTGAATCGCGCCGTCTTCAACTCGAACTTCGTAGCAGGCGCTGCGAATTTTGCTGCGGGAGTTATCCAGCCAGGTGCCATCTGTCAGGCTGAATCGCCACGCATGCCACGGACACATCACGGCATCGTTCTCCACATGCCCTTCCGCCAGCGATGCACCCATATGCGGGCAAAAATCGTTAATTGCAAGGTACCTCCCCTGAGACAGGAAGACGCCGACCATAGTGCCGTTCACAGAAAAGGATCGCCCCTGTCCTTCCGGGATATCTCCAACCCTGGCGACCGTCTGAAAATCGGACATTGCTGATTCTTTCTGCGGAATTAACTGAGGATGAGGGCTGAAGCTGCCTTGGTTTGGGCGGGCAATCCAGAAATCGGCTTCACCCGCGCCCCCTTATCATTGCTCGAATTTGATTTGACCTGCATTGCGATGATGTCGTGCTCGGCCAGGATTGAGTGGCTTGGGGGTTAAGATAAGAACAGCTGCGATTCATTCTCCTGCCTTTATTCTTCCGCAATATCGCCAATGGCATAAGCAGCGTCGGCTCTGGAAGCAAAACCTCTCTGGGATCGCATCGCAGAGGCACGAGAATAGAGGCAGGAGAATGGTAAGAATTCCAGCAGACATTGGCGCAGTGCACAGACGCCAGTGGCTTGCCGGTATACGGAATCGAGCCCGAATCCGGGGATTCTGAGCCTCCAGACGCAAATGTCAAAGGGAGAATGGCCACGATTCCGGCTGAAAAGACAACCATCTCGATCGGAGAAACGCTACAATCCGCGTCCGGAAAAGTTCACTGTATTGTTCCCGAAAGTCGTGTTCATGTTTGCCGATCGAGTCATTCTGTATTGTCGCGGAGGCGATGGCGGCAACGGCTGCAGCAGTTTTCGTCGTGAAGTGTTTGTTCCTCGCGGTGGCCCCGATGGTGGCGACGGCGGCAACGGCGGCGACATTATTCTCAAGGCTGATACCAATCAGGGTTCCCTGGGAAACCTCGTTGGCCACAGACACTGGAACGCAGAACGCGGTGAGCACGGCCTTGGGGCACTTTGCACCGGCAAACGCGGAAAATCGACAGTGATCCTGGTTCCGCCCGGTACCCTGATCAAAGATCTGAAGCACGGTCATGTGCTGAAGGATCTTCAGAATCACGGTGACAGTGTCATCCTTTGTCATGGTGGTCGAGGCGGTCGAGGCAACACGCGGTTTGCCACTCCAACCAACCGCGCACCGCGCGAATCAGAAGCGGGCCACCCCGGCGACTATCGTGAGGTCATTCTTGAACTCAAAATGATTGCCGACGTCGGTCTCGTGGGAAAACCCAACGCGGGAAAGTCGACTCTGCTGAGCCGCGTTTCTCGCGCAACGCCTGAAATCGCTGACTACCCGTTTACAACAAAGTATCCCAATCTCGGCCTCGTGCATGTTGGCTATGATCACGAATACGTGCTGGCTGATATCCCCGGTCTGATCGAAGGAGCACATGCCGGAGCAGGGCTTGGTCATGAATTCCTGCGACATGTGGAGAGAACTCGACTTCTGGTGCACCTGGTTGAACCTGATCCCATGGACCAGTCCGATCCGCTCGACAACTACACTCAGATTCGTGAGGAACTGCGATTGTACGATCAGTCGCTGGCCGAGCGTCCCGAAATCATCTGCGTGACAAAAGCCGAATTGCCGGACGCCGCGACCTGCGCCGAATTGTTGCGAGAAGTCACTGGGAAAGAAGTCTTTCTGATCTCCGCTGTAACAGGAAAAGGTCTGCCGGAGTTAAATCGGCTGATCATTCAGCGGTTGGCAGAGATAAAGTCAACGAACGAGCCGAGCCGCGTTGCGACCGAGCAGCCGCAAGTCGACGTCGCGACGTCCAGCGGAGTCGTCGCTCCTACGGAGACAGGTCTCTAGAGTTCAAACAAGCTTCGCCACCGGGTTTAGCCCGGTGGAAACAGGCTTCTGCACTATTTCGGTTCCCATTTTGGGTGTGCGGTACGTAGTGCAAAAGCCCCTAACAGCCTGTTGGTTTTATCATCCGCAGCGTGCTGGTCCCGGTTTTCTCCCACGAAATGCGGGGAATCTCAACCGGGGCTAGCGTCCATCGGCTGATGAATCGACGAAATCAACAGGCTGCCATCAGACAGTGGATCGAGGTTTTGCGGGAAAGTCTTATGAAAGTTCTGCTCGCCAGTCCCCGAGGATTTTGTGCCGGGGTCAATATGGCCATCGAATGCCTCGACGAAGCGATTCGTCGAGTTGGTCCCGGGATCTATGTTTATCATGAAATCGTCCACAACAAATATGTGGTGGACCGCTTCACTCGCCAGGGCGTCAAGTTCGTGGACTCTCTGGAAGAGGTTCCGATCGGTGGAATTCTACTTTTCAGTGCCCACGGTGTTTCCCCGGAGATCCGAGAAATCGCGCGCAGCCGAAAACTGCAGACCGTTGACGCCACCTGTCCGCTGGTGACCAAAGTTCACCTCGAAGCCATCCGGTATGCCAATCAGGGCTACAACATCATCCTGATCGGACACGAAGGCCACGATGAGGTCATCGGTACCATGGGCGAGGCTCCACAAAGCATCACTTTGGTTGAAACTCCTGAAGACGTAAACCGCCTGCCATTCTCTGTGCAAGACAAACTGGCTTATCTGACTCAAACGACTCTCAGCGTTGATGAAGCGAATGCTGTCATTCAGGCTCTGCGGAAACGATATCCGGAGATTGATTCGCCCAAGAAAGAAGACATCTGCTACGCCACCACCAATCGGCAGGAAGCCGTCAAGATGCTGGTCGAATCTGCGGATGTGCTGATCGTTCTGGGCAGTCAGAACAGTTCGAACAGTCGCCGCCTGATGGAAATGGGAGCTGCCCGAGGAGTCCCAAGCTATCTCGTGGACGGCGCTGGCGAACTCAAAACAGAATGGTTCGACGAAGCGCAGACCGTTGCAGTGACGGCTGGGGCGAGCGCGCCGGAAATCGTCGTTCAGGAGTGCCTGGACTTCCTGAAAACAAATTTCAATGCGGTCGTGTCCGAAGAAGTGCTTCGCGAAGAGCATGTGCATTTCGCGATGCCACGCGAACTTTTCTCTCTACAGGCTCCAGACACTCAGGCACCGAAAACTTAAGTCCCGGGCAACACCGAACAGACATGCGGCACGCGGCTGACCAACGGGATCACCTTTGGAAAGTACACCGTCATGCACGCCGTTGCTTTTCGATGCTCATCCAGTGCAGCCTGTGATTCCCAGCGTTCGACCAGAATAAACGTTCCCGGAACAGTTTGAGATTCAAACGCTTCAAACCGAATGCACCCGGGTTCCGCGCGAGACATCTGGACCTGAGTCGCCAGCAACGTCCGCAGCTCGGGAAGGTTTGCCAGATCGTTCGCAGTCAGAATAACAGTAAGATCAACCATGTGCGGATAACTTTCGGATTGAAGCATTTCAAGGACCATTTCACGATTCGGACCACTGTAGTTCGGGAAAATGCGAACGAATAGCGGAATCGAGTTCCGGGTTTCCATTCTTCAAACTGGCCAGCACGGCAATCGCGCCGCGTCGTTCGGGGGCTCGCAAAGACCGCGCGGCGACGGACAGAACAGGCAACAGCTTTGCCGCGTGTCTTGAGTCCCGCAAAATCGTAGCCTGAATCTGTTGCATGGCTTTTAGTTTCGCTCGGCCCCCGCGATGCACCCCCAGCAGCACGGAACACCAAAGATGATTGAGTGAGTTCACGTCTGTGTCAGGCAGAGTCGTCCGGCGTTGAAGGCAGTCGACTAGCCTCAACCTCACGTCATCGAACGGTGTTTCAATCAACCGAGACCACAGCACGGAATCATTGTGCCCGCGAGATGAAGAGTCTTCCAGCCATGTCATCGCGGCCGCCCGCATCGGTTCCACGAGTGAATCAAAGTACTCAACAACCGAATCCGCAGAATAATTTGCAACGGTGTTCAACAACGTCAACGCCCAGCTCGTGAGTTCACCAGCCGTCGCTGTACATTGGGCGCGGGACAATTGTACAACCTCTGATGAAGTCAGTGGGCGTTGCTGATTTCTCTCCTGCAGCATACGCAAACCCAGCGCCGCCACGGGTGCTGGCTCAGCATTCGCAAGTAACAGCAGTTGAGCATTGTCCAGACGTGCACTTGCGACATGCTTTGTCATCGCCTGGCAAATGACCGGCAGCAACGATCGATCCGATTGCTCAAGAATTTCCAGCCACGCCGAGACCGTCATGTTGGCCAGCCCCTGGTGATCCCGAAACAATTGCGATGCAAAATCCTGAACGCGAGCATCCGTATGCTTCAGCAACGACACCAGAATCTTCATGTCGATCTGACTGATCGCCTGCTGATGATCGCGTCGCAGCAGCTCCATGGCCCAGACACGCACAAGACTGCTTTGAGCATTCCCGATCAGATGGATCAGATGCCTTGCTCCGTCTGCAGTCCTCCAGATCTCCGCCCGATACGGAGCCGCGGAGAGCGTTGCCAATGACTGGCCGGGAGCCAGATTCGTATGAGCGGCAGTAAACTTCAATGAGTCGCTGTGAAAATAGCAGGCGTGCATCAACGACCAGTTGTCGATGATGTTTTCACCAAGCTTGAATTCCGCATCGGTATAGACACATAGAACGCGGGAAATCTCTGTTAGGTACTCCGCGGGATTCTTGTAACTCAGCCAGCGAAAATGCCGCCAGACTCGACGCCGCAGAAAGTTGCGAGTTCGATGGCGGAACAGTCGATTCTTTGGGTCGTTGCGAACGTCAGGAAGCGGCAACGTTCGCTGATGCTTTCCGGTTCCGTAAGTGACTGTACGCCCTGTCTCGGGCATGATGGTTTTGTTCGGGCGAGCATACAAGTGCTCGTCCTGAATCATTTCTCGCGTCGATCGATCCCAACGAGGCACAGCGATACGACTTCGACGAACCAGACGATCGAAAGCCACCATGAAGTGCCCAAGCATTTCGTGATCTCGGGCTGATTCAAAATGCCGGTAAGCTCGCTTCACAAACAACTCGTGGCCCGGAAAATTGAGATCCATGGCAAGATAGTTGATCAGCTGCTGACGAGCCCACGGACGCGAGTCCGCGACCCACTGTTGCACATACGCCGCGACAATCTCCGGCGAACGGAACTTGATCCATTCTGACAGAAATCGATCGTCAGCCGCCGCGAAGCATTCATCCAGAAGCAGCTTTGAGGGTTTTGGTTCAGCAGGGCTCATAACAGTCATTCAGCAAACGATGGATTAGACGAGATCCCTAAACCGAACGCTAACGCGTTCCGGCTGGTTCCTTCGTTTACCGCCCAGCCGCAGGCGCCGGCCAACACAGAAGCCGGCGCCTGCGGCTGGGCGGTAAACAAAAACGCGAAGGCCAAACTACGGGGCTGTCGATTCCTCACGAATCATACGATAAATCTCAGCCGCATGATCGTAAGCCACTTTCGCGGCATCCCGTTCTTCCGGACGAATATTATTCTGTTTCGCATTCCAGCACACCTTCACCGCCTCTTCACACCATTCCGCGCTGCGACGACTGGCTCGAATCGGCTTGCCGGCAACCTCTACAAACACCGGGTTCGTGTGGGCCGATGGCAAAATGCGTACGGCAACCCAGGAGGATTGTTTCAGCTCCACCGGAAACTTCATCGCTTCGATGTGACCATCGGCGGCCAGTTCTCGAGTCGCAACGACTTCACCATTAACGATGATCTCGACCGGCACATTGCGAGTCTCCCCGATGCGACAACGTTCGACATGCCAATACGGCTTATCATCCAGACGACGATTGCGAATAGTCTCGGTCAGCTCTGTTGGCTTCTCTTCCAGCAATGCGGTGACATCAAAGGAAACATCAACGGTTCCCGGCTGATCCAACTTCAGCACACTGACACTGCCATCATCGCGACGTGCCCCCACACCGACGTCGTTGACTTTGAAATCCAGCACATGACTGAGTCCATCGCCGCAATAACTTCGTCCATCACGAAGACCTTCAACCCAGTTGTCGTAGTTAAGCTCCTGGCCCTCGTTTAGCTTGACATAGATTCGCCCCAGACCGACTCGATCGCCGTAAATGCACGGAAAGTCCGTCTCGCCACTGATACGCGATGTCATGCCGCAGTTGAGTGTGTGGTACCAGATATTGAGTTCCCAGATGGCCGGAGTGTCAACGGCCGAGATGAAATCGCAGACGTTGTGAGCCGTCGTGACGACGTATTCGTTGGCACCAATGCCGTCAAAGCGAGGCATGGCCCAGTCGGGCAGTTTTGTCGCGGCTTTGCCCTGCCAACCCTGAGGAGCACCGCCCCATGGTCGACCATGAAACTGGCGACTTCCATCCGGCATCACATCCGGCAGAGCCAATCCCCAGCCGCTGTGACTGTAACCGACAACTCCGCCCTGATCTTTTCCCCATTGCAAAACGGGCAATGTCCAACTTGGCCAATGTTCCAGGCGAGTCGTCCCCGGATAATCGTCCTCGGTGAGCTTCAGCAGACAAAGATGCCCCGCATGCGACGACGGAAAACCGCTTACTTCGACGTCATACCGCATCAGATAATCACGAGTTGATAATGCTGACACCTGACCATTGAAGTATTGCTTCTGAGTATACCAGCATGGCCCCCAGCTCAGGACGCAACCAACGTTCAGATCTTCTCCCAGAATGTGCCGCATCATGGCTTCAGGACCGACACCTTCGGTCGGGCTGTCGTAGTGACCACAGCCCGCGGCATGCACATGATGGTCGCCGGAGAACCATCCTCGTTTGGCCACATGAATCCACCGTTTCAGTTGCACATCAACGGTATGTTCTTCCTGATCCGGTACCGTCACATTCATACGTTGTGGAAGATATTCCGGCCCGCGATTGACCACGAAGGAGTATTCGCCAGGCGGCAGCATGATCGATTCGCCATCGGTGCGATAAACCTGATCGTGAAAGAAGAAGTCCGGAGACAATCTCCGCGACGGCAACGGGTAAACTCGTCCCCTTGTATCGCGAATCACAAAATTTGCCGTCGTTGGTTCACCGTCAACATCGCGAATGCCAAGCGTGACCTTCGTTGCGGACTCACAGTCGAAGAGAATCGGCACTTCACTCCGAAACCCCAGATCCTGAGTCCCCGCGCCGATGTTGAAGGATAATGTGGCCTCGCGGTCACCGGCGTCTCGACTGTACAGCAGCAGAATTCGATATTCGACCAGCAGTCCCGAGAGTTTTTCCTTGAGCGGTTCGCGCTGCACCATGGTCATATCGAGAAATCGATCCGGGACATCTTCCGGATTGACCAGCTTCTCTTTGGTTCGAGGTTCCTCGCGAGACCCCTTGCCCTGTTGATAAACCGGAAGAGCATTCGGGCTTTCTACTTGCAGCACAGGATTAATCCCGGCCTCATTGTGCACCTTGATCAGGAACGCACGCCAGCCTTGTTGCATGAGCTCTTTCTTCACCGGGCCTTCTGCAACCTTCACGCGACTCTCGGCATTGATGTTGATCGTGGCCAGACAAAACGGATCCAGGATCTCCTGAATATCTCGGACCGCCGCGCGATCATCGGGAGATGCCATCGCCGCCTGCAGTTTCTCAGTCACTTCTGAAGATAACGGAGCACCGGCAAAGTCAATGGCTTCAATCAATCGCCGAGTCGCCGCGACGAACGGCTGACGCTCCAGGCCAGAAACAATGGGACCTTCCTGAGCATTCACTGCGTCACAGCGCAACAATCCGGCACAGAACACAAACATGGCCCAGGCGAGGCCAGCCCATGATGCACCACGGCGTCCGAACAAACCGCCGCCACTGTATTTCGTCGCGTGATCAACCATCGTCTCGCTCCTGCAGAAGTCAATTGATTTCGGCGCAGCTTAGCATGCGATGGCGGTCATTCACCAGCCAATGAACCAGACGTGACATACAACCAACCGGTGAGTGCTTTGTCACGCTTTAATTTCGGGGGTAGTGGACCTTGCTAAAGGTCCTCCTGTGTTGGGATCTTTAGCAAGATCCACTACCTCCAACCCCGTTCTGTATCTTGACAGAGTACTACTCCTTCAAATCCAGCTTTTCGGCCTGCAGTTGGAGCGACTTAAAGCGGATAATGGTCTTACGATTCGCGCCACCGGTATGAATCAGTGCGCGAAGATACCCGGATGACACAGGACCGCTTCCGATCTTCATGGCTCCAAGTACCTCGGGAGTTGCCTGATCCTCGCTTTGAAAAATCTGGTAGACGACGTCACCTCGTCGAGCCAATCGAAGCATCGTGGCATTCTCAGCTCGGCGTGAAACCAGCTCCTGATAATCAAAGTCTCCGCCCCGTCGGACTCTTCGCAATTGAGTTTCGGCCTTGCGATCCCCTTCGCTATGAATTGCATACTTGGTTTCGCTGGTCGATTTCCGAACATCCTGAAATTCCGCGACAAGAAACACGCACGACTCGTTGTACTGAACGCATGGCTCCAGATGCACGACGTCAACTTCAAGGGACACATCAAAGTCTCCATGCAGATCAGCCTTCGCTGACAGACCGGCCGCCTGCCATTCGTCCGTTCCGGGAACTTCAATAGTGAGCCCCTTCATATCCGCTGAGAACTTTCCGAGTTGGTCTCCCCAGACCAGAAATGACTTCAATGAATCCGGACTACTCGTCTGTATCTTTGACCGAAAATCCCACACCTTCTTTGCCGGAAGTTTGTCCCGTTCGGCATCCAGTTCAGCCAATGTTTTGAGAGGACCTCCCAGGCCGCCGAAAGCTGATTCAGCACGGATATCCAGCGACTTCCAGATAACGCTCGTCGAACCCGTTTTGTGATGTCCAACAACCAGTCGCACTGTCGTATCAGCATCGGACACTGTTTCACGATGAATCAGGCGGAACTCAGTGGAATCGCGTTCCGCATAAAGCCAAAACAGGTTTGTTCCCCGGCGAACCGTTCTCATTCGCCCCGAAGTTGATTCCTCAGCCGGTGCGGACAAGAAAGTGAACTGAGTTTCCGTCCCACGTTTTTCGAAGATGGCGGGCTGAATAACTTCTTCGCTCTTCTTGCCTTCAAAAACATAACGCTTGCGAAAGAAGTGCAACTCACTGGCTCGTTCGTCATCCAGCTTCAAACTCAACTGTACGCTGCCTTCTCCGCCATCAATAACTTCTGTCTTCAGACCCGAGAACTCAGCAATGATGTCAAAGTCACCGGACAACAAAATCGGTGAAAGGATTGCATAGTTTACGTACTCTCCGCCGGGACGAATCACCCGGAGTCCATCAGGAAGCTGCTGAGTATTCTTCTCCCAATCAACCCCAACAAACGAAAACAGATGCGATGGAACACCGTCACTAAAGTTGTGTTGAAGAATGCCGGGCAGTGTTTCCCGATCACCCAATTCTTTGTCCAGCGACGTATCAGCCAACTCCTGCGCCGCCGGGGCTTCAAGAGTCTTTGGCCAATTTCCTTTCCATCGCAGATCTCGAACCTGAACCTGTGTCTGGTCGGCATAATGAAACAGCCCGAACGTCCGCCGATTCCGGGGCTCCAGCGGTCGCGAGTAGACACGTACGTCGTTGATATCAATATGAACAACGTCGCCTTCCAGTGTTAACGCAAGCTGATTCCAGTCCTTGTCCTTCAATGGCAATGAACCACTATGCTGGCGATGAGTGAGCTCCTGGCTGATGTTATCTGGCGCAAGCGGAGTGGGATCATGTCGACCATCGGTGATCCAGTGCAGATCAATTCCTTCGGGATTCACCAGAAAGCACAGACGATCGAGTACCGGGTGCACCAGCGTTTCACCAGGCTCATAGAAGAAGCTGTAGCGAATCGTCCCGTCTTCCGCCATCGGTCGATGGTATCGCAGCAGGCTCTCGCTGTACGTATCTTTGCGATCTTGTCTTTTGCGACTCAACAGCTCCAGCGAACTGCGTGCGGCTGGCCCGAATTTGCCTGGAGTCGACTGAGCCACCCAATCGGCATCGATATAGCCGACGGACTCATCAAAGTACGCAGTCCATCCCGCGAGATCTGGCGTGAGCAAAGAGATCTCGTCCGGAATCTCAGGTTGCCCGAGGATCCGCAGATTCGACGCCATCCCATTCGTCAGCCACCACGTGTGCAGCGATAGCCACGGATCACTGTTCTCCGAATGCGGACGTTCGTAAACCTTGCGGCCATTCACGAAAGTCGTTCGCAGGCAATCACGAACCTCCATGCGGACGCGCATCGTGTCCATCATGCGAGTCATCGGTGGATTCAACGGTCGCCGAGGCTCGTCATAACGAAAGTTCGCGCTGACGGTTGAGATCAGGTCAAAGGTCACTCCAGCCCAGTAGCCGCCGAGCCCCAGATGGATATCCCGAAAACCGTGCGTGGTCAGATCGCCTTCGACCGCAAAGTTGCCTCGGAGCGGCGATACGTAATACAGATAATCGTGATCATGGCCAGCAATATGAGTGGCTCGACCGGGCTGCTGCCCCCAGACCGAAACAGGATAACCAGCTCCGCGCGTTTCGGAGATTTCTCGACTGACCGGGTGCCAGGTTCTGGCGGGCTCATTAACGCCCGACAGAAAATGAACAGCGGACGCCACTCGAATCTCTCCACCCGTTACGACTGTCGAAGCAGCCGGATCCTTCGAGTCCAACAGAAAGCGACATGCGGCAATTTGCCTCTTCCATCGTTCGCTGCGTCTCATTTCATCCGGACGTGAATCCTCATGCAACAGGTTCGCAAGGTCACGGGCCGTTTCATGCAGTTCCGGGATATGTCTCGCAGCCCACAAGGCAACCGCTTCCGGATCACGTTCCGGTTCGCCGCCGGGATGAGCTGTCGCGAGCATCAGCAGTTGTCGCAGTTTTTCATCGGCCAAAATCAAATCATCATCCGCAATCGCCAGAAGTGACTGCATCGTCAAATGAGCCTTCTGCTGTTCGATGTCGGTGGGATGAAGATCCCCAATGACGTCACCAATTTCCTTGAGTCGGCCAAGCTCTCGGGCAACTCGAATCAGCTCAATGGCAGGTGAAACCAGTTCGCCTCCAACAGTCCCCTGAAAGCGATTGCCGTGATTTGCCGCTGCAGTCGTGAATAACTCCTCATTGCCTGGAGCGGGATTCGTGGGAGAAAAGTCTGCGTGTATTCGCAATGAAGAATGTGTTTCTGACGGCAGAACCCACTGCTTGAGTAATGCGAACCGATCCTCTTTGTTGGCTAACACAGCACGGCGACACATCGCCAGCACATTATCCGACAGGATCCGTTCCTCGAACAGCAAGCCCGATGAATCGGCCGCGAGGACTGACCGAGCGTTCTCTGCATGACTACGCACACCTTCCGATTGAGCGATCAGGCGTGAATTCACTGATATTGTGATCGTGAAAACAAAGCAGTAGAGAATCCAGCCGACTATTGATGTCGCGTTCTGAGAAAACACAATCACAACGTCTGATCCTGTTTGGACGAAAACTGCAGCGGCCGGGAGACTGTTTCGATTTTCTCTATCCCCAGGCGAACAAGTCATCACCTGAAGTCGAATTCGTTCGAACTTTCACGCGTCCAGCCCGGCAGATTATTGCAACTCCTCAGTTGCCAGCAAAGTCGCCGACTCGGCGGCTCCTGCCCGCCCCGGTGCCCAGAAAAGGGGGCAGGAACCAATAGTGAGCAGCACCCTTCGAGCCATTTGGCTATTGGTTCCTGACCCCTTTTATCAGCACCGCCCAGCGAATCATTCGGCCAACGAAAGATCCCACGACAGCTCCAAGCCCAGACCCAAGCATCATCATGCCCTGGATCTTAGCTCTCGCGTATTCGTAGCTCGCCTGACGAGGCACGGCTGAAGACCGTAAAGCCCAAAGCACCAATCATCAGACTAACTCCAGGAATCGACTTCGTGAACCCCGGGGTCGGAGATCATTTGATCCGGCTCTGACTTCGTCATCAGATCAAGTTCTGCATCGAGGTACTGGGAACGAAACTCGCGTTCGCAATCCGGAAGCTCAGAATCATTCAGGCAGCCAATGGCCACATGCGAATTGGCGATCAGAATCAATGACAAATAAAGCACAATTCGTGACATATCAGCTTCCCCTAAATCCTGTTATCACAGCTCTCGAGGGCACAGGAGTCGTCAGGGTTCAGAATTTGTCTACGACTTCGGCTTTTGCAGAAATACCATAATGTAGGGCTTAAGGAATCCCGGAACCGACTTGTTGTAGCAGTCAATCAGTCTGGCGAGGACAATCGAATTCGCGTGATAAGCAGGCGGGCCGAAGGTGTAGAAGGAATGGTTAATAAACCGCTTCCCGGCGATCTTTCGGATCTGGCTCAGAGAATTCACACGATAGAACTGTGGGAACACGTCCTTTTCCTTGCGGCTGTTGGCTTGCCCAATCTGCCCCAGACGCTTCAACACAAGCCCATGCAGTGACTCAGGGATCATCTGCGCCCCGAGTGCAAAATACCCGAAGCGATTCGGGGTCCAGGCACAGAACCAGCCACCCGGCTTGAGCACTCGATAGAGTTCATCAAACAGCGGCTGGGGATGCTCGACATGCTCCAGCACCGCCCACGAATAAATCAGATCGAAAGAGTTATCTGCAAACGGCAACGGCTTGCCCGGCTCAATAATGCACGCAGTATCAGCAGACGGATTCTCCAGGACCACCGGGTCCACGTCACACGCAACAAGCTCTGCACAGTCGCCCTTCAGACGAGTCAACGTGCGCTTGTATCCCGTCTCCAGCTCACTCCATTTGTCTCGGCCCGCACCAAGATCAAGAACTCGAGAATCCTTATTGATCAAACTGCGGACCAATAAGAAAAACAAACTGCGCTGATCAAAGCGACTGATGTTCGCGAAACCCAGCTCAGGATAAATGCGCTCAAGCATATTTGACTTCTTGGCAGACACATCGACACACAACAACCGGCAAATCTTTTCCGCAGTGCACACAACCCATTGTCACGCCTTACTCAGCGACACCGAGTTGTTTCGTCAGACGTCGGATGTTAGGTGTTAATTCCGCAGAGGCTCAAGGGGATTGTTCAGGGATGCAGGACGATTCTCAGCCAGCATGAATGGAAGTGAAGCAGGATTCCTAACGCAAACGATACTTGATCTCCTGCACGGTTTCGGAGCCACGCGCCGTAGGAATTCACCGAAATCCACGCGGAGGAAATCTGGTGATTCTGGAGATTCCTGTCAAGACAGGTCTGACCTGCAGCAATACCAACTGTTTTGACTCTGGCGAGCGTTAAAAAGGAAACGAACACAGGACTAATCACATCGACAGCGCATCGTAAACGATTTGCAGATGAGCCGGCAGCCACTTGACGGTGGTCGCAACTCCGTGGCCAAAAACGGTTGACTCCAGCGGAAGTCCCAGAACCGTCTCTCCGCTGGGCTGATAATTGACCAGCAGATTGACTCCGTCAACATGACACCGAGTTCCCTGTTTCCAGCGGTAGCACGTGTCACGCAGCCGAGCCGTGGGAATGAATCGCGTATCGAGATCATGATCCGGATTCGCCAGATTTCTCTCCAGCAGAGCCGTGAATCGTTCGTTCTCGTCCAGCGTCGTCGCAGAAACCACATCCGTTCCCGCCACCGCAAAAGCCTGAATCCAGTCGCCCCAGGTGGCGTTAATGACATCGACGGGAGTATGAGGTGGAAAAAGCGGCTTTGTCAGAAACGGCGTCGCAGGATCGTGTGGCCGATGATGCAGTACATGAACCAACTGAGCACACCCGTTGACGTCCCAGCCATATCGAACCGGAGTTCCAAAGGCCACGATCACAACACTCTGAGCCAATGGATGCGGCCCACCGACACTTCGCAGAGCATTCTGCACGGCCTTCCAGTGCGGCTCGGCCTGTTCTCCCGCCGCCGCGAAGAATTGATCCACGGAACTCCGCTCATTCGCCAGCAGATTGGTCAACATCGCAAACGCATTGCCTGCATGTGAATGTCCCCACAGCAGAATTCTCTGCCCAGGCATCGGGGGTCGCAGCAGCATCTGATGGATCAACCGCACCGCCAGATCGGCACGAGCAAAATGATGGTTCTGACTGGACCAAGTCGGATTCAAAAGTTCAACAACAGGATCGTCGCCGACCAACTGCTGAAACTGGTTGCGGAAAGCTTCGGTATACGTCCCCATGTCCTGAATCACGGAATTCGTGGCGGGCTGTGTATTCTCCTGGATCATCTCGGCCATCTTTTCCAGTTGCTCCCCAATCAGAGGAACGCCACTGCCGAGCGACTTCAAGGTCTCCGCCACCGCAAAGGGATCATTACCGACAAACGTTCCGTGCACCACGATGACTCGACCAATCCGCATGCGCGTATGCAGCTCGGTCGCCGAACCCGCAACCGGGTCCACACAGCGCAGGGCAATGAGTCGTGGCGCAATGACGGGCTGCGTGGGATAATTCTGGTGAGCAAAACGATTGTTGACCGGCATTCACATTTCCATCAAGAACAACGAGTTATTCCGGGGTCACTTGACCT
>JBILXT010000715.1:0-8109 GCA_044378235.1 Planctomycetaceae bacterium | reverse complement strand
AAACGGCAGGAGACCCTACGCCGGCTCGCAGATTGCTGATTCGCGTGGCGTAAGAATTCGCGGACGCCCATTCCACAAGCAGACGATTCAAGTTGCTGAACAGGGCATCACTCGTCGTGCGGCCGGCAATCACGATGTCCTCGTCGTCTCCACCGTTGAGCGTATCCAGACCCAGGCCGCCAATCAGAATGTCACGACCTCCACTGCCGTTCAGAGTATCGCCACCCGCGTTGCCGACCAGGATGTTCGCCTGTGAGTTACCTGTCAGAGTGTCATTACCAGATCCACCAGAGATGTTTTCAAACACATTCGTCGTGTTTAATTTCAGCGTGCGATTCGTATGCACTGTCTGAACGGCCGTTGTCCCCAGACTCAGGATGACATCCGTCGTCAGAGTACTGAACGAGAGCGTATCTGTGCCCGCATTAGTCGCCTCTGTCACCGTGTCAGCTTCTGCTGTCGTTGCCGTCGCAAACACATAGGTATCATCGCCCGATCCGCCAAACAGAGAATCATTACCACTGCCACCGGTGAGACTGTCATTGCCCGAACTTCCCGTCAACGTGTTCGTCAGCGAGTTACCCGTCAGCGTGTCGTTCCCGGAGCCGCCGACGATGTTTTCAAGCACATTCGTCGTGTTCAATTTCAGCGTACGATTCGCATGCACTGCCTGAACGGCGGTTGTCCCGAGACTCAGGATCACATCCGTCGTCAGAGTACTGAACGAGAGCGTATCTGTGCCCGCATTAGTCGCCTCTGTCACCGTGTCGGCTTCTGCGGTCGTTGCGGTCGAAAACACATAGGTGTCGTCACCCAAGCCGCCAATCAGAGCATCACCACCACTACTGCCGGTCAGCCTGTCGTTACCAGCATTCCCCGTCAGTGTATTCGCCAGCGAATTCCCGGTCAGCGTGTCGTTCCCGGAGCCGCCGACGATATTTTCAAACACATTCGTCGTGTTCAATTTCAGCGTACGATTCGCATGCACTGCCTGAACGGCGGTTGTCCCGAGACTCAGGATCACATCCGTCGTCAGAGTACTGAACGAGAGCGTATCTGTGCCCGCATTAGTCGCCTCTGTCACCGTGTCAGCTTCTGCCGTCGTTGCGGTCGTAAACCGATAGGTATCATCGCCCGATCCGCCAAGCAGAGAATCATCACCACTGCCGCCGGTGAGACTGTCATTACCCGAACTTCCCGTCAACGTGTTCGCCAGCGAGTTACCCGTCAGTGTGTCGTTGCCTGAACCTCCAGTGGCTTTTTCAAAGGCTGTGGAAGAACTAAGCTTCAAAGAAAGATTGCTGTTGACGACCTGCTGCGTCGCAGAGCCCAGATTCACAGCCACTCCGGACGTCGTCGTCAGCGATAGGTCGACGGTATCAATCCCGCCACCCGCTTCTTCCAGCGTATACACGCCGAGGGCTGTATCCGCATCAAACTGATAAAGATCATCGCCAGCCACCCCGGCCAGGGTTGTTGTCTCAACACTGGCAAGCACCAAACCAGCCCCATTGGTCGTCAGCCGTCCGCTGCTGCTGATCAGATATTTATCCGTGCCAGCAGTACCCACGACTCGTACGGAATCTGTTCCCGCCATGCCCTTCAATGTCAAAGGAGCGGTCATGGGAAACGTACCCAGATCAACAGCCGCTCCGCCATCGGTGGATCGCATCACGTTGACGGTACCACTCGTCGACGTACTGGAATAGGTCAACACAAAGGCATCGTTGTTGGCCGTGCCATTGACGACAGCAGTCACGTTGATCGTGAATGCTTTGTCGAACGTCAAGCCGCCCTGATCAGTCACTCGCACTCGAACTGAGTAGCTGGCCTTCGTTCCTTGACTCAGGGCAGTGTTCGTCGAAAGCGTATTGCCTGCGATCATAAAGCTTGCGTTATCGGTGTCACCAGAGCCGTCGACAAATGAGTAACTGAACGAGTCGCCAACATCCGGATCGACGGTCGACAATTCTCCCACAATCGTAAATGCTGGCGAATCTACCTCCACTGCCGAATTGGACAGAGTCATGCCTGTCGGTGCTGTACTGACAGGGAACGTCCATAGTTCGCTGCCCGTATCGACAGTTTCAGCCCTGAAGAACACTTGATCATCAAACACAACAAGTTCGCCGATGGATCTGTTGTATGTTCGGGGTTCGATGTCAAAAGCCAGCGACGTCCCTGCGGACGTTCCGTCGCTCTTCCAAATCGCGTAACCCGTGCTTCCGTCATCCGCCCGAAAATAGAGCGTCCCGTTCACGTTCGTCAGGTCGTCAGGAGATGAGCTACCCACTCCGCTCAGGATGTCTTTGACAAGCACAGTCCCGGATGACGTTCCGTTGCTCTTGAAAAGTTCACGCCCCTTGGTTCCCGAAAATGCCGTAAAATGTAGCGTGCCGTTTACGTTCGTCAGATTGCCAGGGAATGAGTCCAACGCTCCACTCCGGATGTTTCTGACGAGCACAGTCCCCGCGGCGGTTCCGTCGCTCTTCCAAAGCTCGAAACCCGTCGTTCCATCATTCGCCGTGAAGTACAGCGTGCCGTTCACGTTCAACGGGTTGAAAGGATATGAGCCACGCGATCCACTCCCGATATCTTTGACGAGCATAGTCCCTGCGGCGGTTCCGTCGCTCTTCCAAAGCTCGGAACCCGTCGTTCCGTCATTCGCACTAAAATACAGGGTGCCGTTTACGTTCGTCAGATTACCGGGGAATGCGTCCAACGCTCCACTCCTGATCTCTTTGACAAGCACAGTCCCCGCAGCGGTGCCGTCGGTCTTCCAAAGCTCGAAACCCGTCGTTCCGTCATTCGCACTAAAATACAGGGTGCCGTTTACGTTCGTCAGGGAGTAAGGATTCGAGCCACCCGCTCCAATGTTGATGTCTTTGACGAGCACCGTCCCAGCTAAGGTTCCGTCGCTCTTCCAAAGTTCGTCACCCGTGCTTCCCTCATTCGCGAGAAAATACAGCGTCCCGTTCACGTTCGTCAAGTAGCGAGGAGATGAGCCAAACGCTCCAATGTTGATGTCTTTGACGAGCACCGTCCCAGCTAAGGTTCCGTCGCTCTTCCAAAGTTCGTCACCCGTGCTTCCCTCATTCGCGAGAAAATACAGCGTCCCGTTCACGTTCGTCAGGGAGAAAGGATACGAGCTATTCCCTTGGAGGTGTCGGACATCCACCGTCCCAGCGGCCGTTCCGTCGCTCTTCCAAAGCTCGAAACCCGAGCTTCCATCATTCGCCCGAAAATAGAGCGTGCCGTTCACGTTCGTCAGGGAGTGAGGATTCGAGCCACCCGATCCAATGTTGATGTCTTTGACGAGCACCGTACCAGCTAAGGTTCCGTCGCTCCTCCATAACTCCTCGCCTCTAGTTTGGGTACTCGCCCTGAAATACAGCGTGCCGTTCACATTCATCAGGGAGCGCGGAAATGAGCCACCCGAACCACTCCTGATGTCTTTGACGAGCACAGTCCCCGCGGCCGTTCCGTCGCTCTTCCAAAGCTCCCGCCCCGAGCTTCCATCATTCGCCTTGAAATACAGCGTCCCGTTCACGTTCGTCAGGTATTGAGGATATGAGCCATTCACTCCACCCGTGATGTCTTTGACGAGCACGGTCCCCGCGGCCGTTCCGTCGCTCTTCCAAAGCTCCTTGTTTGCATCAGACGCCGCAAAATACAGCGTCCCGTTCACGTTCGTCAGGTATTGAGGATATGAGCCATTCGCTCCACTCTTGATGTCTTTGACGAGCGCAGTCCCAGACGACGTTCCGTCGCTTTTCCAAAGCTCATGCCCCGTTACTCCGTCGTTCGCCTCAAAATACAGCGTGCCGTTCACGTTCGTCAGGTTGTCAGGATATGAGCCAACCGATCCACTCCGGATGTCTTTGACGAGCGCAGTCCCAGACGATGTTCCGTCGCTCTTCCAAAGCTCCCGCCCCGAGCTTCCATCATTCGCCTTGAAATACAGCGTCCCGTTCACGTTCGTCAGGAAGTAAGGAGATGAGCCATACAAGCCACTCCAGATGTCTTTGACGAGCGCAGTCCCAGACGATGTTCCGTCGCTCTTCCACAGCTCGAAACCCGAGCTTCCATCATTCGCCGTGAAATACAGCGTCCCGTTCACGTTCGTCAGGGAGTAAGGATTCGAGCCACCAGATCCAATGTTGATGTCTTTGACGAGCACCGTCCCAGCTAAGGTCCCGTCGCTCCTCCACAACTCCGTACCTCGAGTTTGGGTACTCGCCGTAAAATACAGCGTCCCATTCACGTTCGTCAGATTGCCGCTATCCTGCCCCCCACTGCCGATGACTTTGACGAGCACAGGCCCGGACGACGTTCCGTCGCTCTTCCACAACCCGCTCCCGCCGAGAGCAGGTGACGTAAAATACAATACCCCGTTAATCTCCGAAAGATGCCCTACGTCGTTACTAACGAGGCCTGCAGTCGTATTAATATCCTTCACGAGAGTCGCGGCCAGCAAGGCTCGTGTTTCCAGCGACTCAAACGAAGATGAATTTAAAACCCAACCGCCTGTGCGAGGTCGTCGAACGTTGCTTGAGGCGGACAGCAGATTCCTGGCCCGGCGAAAGAAGTGGAACATGGACTGACTCTCCCAAACAAAATCTAAAAATGATGAGTGATATGTTCTGACTCAAGTCGGTTGACCAGACCACACATCAGAGAAACATCACACGAGTGTGTGCTGAGACCGCTATGTGCCCGGATAACAATCATGAATTCTGATGTCCCGTTTTTGTCCGGCTGTCTCCGTACGGGTGTCTCTGACAGCGAAGATCGTGAGTGAATCCAGCGGCAAGACAAACGCAATGTCCGCCGCCATTGGGCTGGCGGAGCGGACGTGATCCTTCCGCTCGCCGCCGTCTTGATTACAAGACGTCCAGGATTTCGCCGGTGACTAAGCCCGTGACGACGTCGTCGAGGGCTCGGAAGTACCAGTCTGTTCCGTTGCCGCCGACCAGTGAGTCGTCTTCTCCCGCGTCGTTCAGTACGTTCACTTTCGCCTTTAAGGAAACGGCAGGAGACCCTACGCCGGCTCGCAGATTGCTGATTCGCGTGGCGTAAGAATTCGCGGACGCCCATTCCACAAGCAGACGATTCAAGTTGCTGAACAGGGCATCACTCGTCGTGCGGCCGGCGATAACGATATCTTCGTCGTCTCCGCCGTTGAGCGTATCCAGACCCAGGCCACCAATCAGAATGTCACGACCGCCACTGCCGTTCAGAGTATCGCCACCCGCGTTACCGATGAGGATGTTCGCCAGCGTGTTGCCCGTCAGTGTGTCATTACCAGAGCCGCCGGCGATGTTTTCAAACACACTGGTCGCATTCAATTTCAGCGTGCGATTCACATGGGCCGTCTGAACCGCCGATGTTCCGAGGCTCAGGATGACATCCGTCGTCAGGGTACTGAACGAAAGCGTATCTGTTCCCGCACTCGTGCCTTCTGTAACAGTGTCGGCTTCTGCTGTCGTTGCGGTCGCAAACACATAGGTGTCATCGCCCGATCCGCCAACGATATTTTCCAACACAATGGACGCATTCAACTTCAATGTGCGATGCGCATCATTGTCTGAACGGCCGATGTTCCCAGGCTGAGGGGCATATCCATCGCCAAGTCCCTGAGCAATCAACTGCTGATTCAATGCGATAAAACCCGCCAGCTCTGCGTCAACATTCGTATTCGAAACACCATCACTGTTAACATCGCCAATACTTTGTCCAACAATTATTGCTCCCGCTCCAACCGCCGTGCTGGATGACACATCAACAACGAAGACCACATCGGGGCTACTTCCCTGAATGAGGTCCTTATTTCGGATTCCGTCACAGTTCTCGTCGAGAAATTTGTAACCTGAAATTGCAGCAGCCAGCATCAAGCGGGACTCTACGACCTCGCAGGTAGAAAAACGACAAATTTGAGTGCGGCGGCTCGTGGATCGAGGGGTACGAACAGCAACGAGTTGCCTGAAAAGACGAATTAAGCTCACGACCAACTCCCTGAAATCTGAACTAACCAAAGGTCACTTTGCACGCCGAATCCCGCGGAATGGACGTCTGCTTTGGCACCCGTTGATCTCAAAATTCGGATTACCTAAAAGCCCCGAGAGTCCTCTGTGAATCCTTGAACAAGACAGCTTTTGCGCTGCCTTAGCAGCGTCACGAGAACTGAAAACGGCGACATGGTTTCTGGTGGGATTTTTGAAACTGGCGCAAAGTTTCATCTCCGGAAAAGCTTGCTGGACTTTCCATGTATTCTTGGGCAGGAAAAACAACAGCCGCGAGGATGTAGCTATGTCCCCGGGGGCGACGGGACGTCAGAGAAAGCGGCTCTGAGAATCACGCACCTTGCTGGACTGTCGCGATGGCTTACTGGCGACGAACCGGGAGGCTTGCCAGGATGTCGCCGGTGCAAAAACATGATCGGCTCAGACCAAGTATTCGATGGCCATGGTGACGCCATGTTCCCTGATCAGGCCGGTCGCTCACCGTCGATTCTGAGCATCACCGGCGACGCGGAGGACTTCAGCGAGGCAGGTCTTGCCTTCACTGACTCGTTCAAATCCTGATTCGATCAGAGTACGCATGCCAGCCTTTGTAGCGGCTTCCGAGATCTCGTGAGAGGATGCGTGTTCCAGACAAAGTTTGCGAATGGCGGGATCCGTCTGCAGAAGTTCCAGCACCGGAAGTCGGCCCTTGAATCCTTTGCCCTGACATTCCCGGCATCCTCCCGGTTCATAGATGGTCGCACCTTGCGGCAGAATGACGTTCTCTTCGCCCGGCATCACCTGCGCACTTTTTCTGCACAGAGGACAGAGCCGGCGGACCAGACGCTGAGCAGCGGCAGCCACCAATGTACTAGCCACCAGATATGGTTCAATTTCCATTTCCATCAAACGAGTAAACGCACCGGCCGCATCATTGGTGTGAAGTGACGCAAGCACCAGGTGTCCGGTCAGTGCGGCTTCGATGGCGTGCCGAGCGGTGGTCTGGTCGCGAATTTCTCCCAGCAGAATCACGTCCGGATCATGACGCAGAACACTTCGCAATCCTCGGGCGAAGGTCAAACCGGTTGCCTCATTGATCTGAATCTGATGAACGCCCGGTAGAGAGTATTCGACGGGATCTTCAATGGTGATGATTTTCGCATCAGGACGTGTGGCTCGAATTTCCGCAAGCAGATGATACAGCGTTGTGGTCTTGCCGCTGCCGGTTGGCCCGGTAACCAGAATAATCCCGTTGGTTCGGTTGATTATTTGCTGCCACTGCCTGGCCGTATTGGTTGGCAGCTCCAGTTGAGCCAGTCCCCATTGACTGCGTCCTTTGCGAAGCAGACGCAGCACCACGCTTTCTCCATGAATCATGGGAATTGTGGAGACACGCACATCCACTTCTTCACGAGAGGCCTGAAAGCGAATTCGACCGTCCTGCGGCAGACGCTTTTCGGCAATGTTCAGCATCGCCATGATTTTGAGTCGACTGACGATTGCGGCGTGGAAGCGATCCATCTCGCGGGAAACGATCTGATCCAGCATCAGCCCATCGACGCGATAACGCACACCGAATCCGTGCTGCGATGGTTCGAGATGAATATCACTTGCTCCTGAAGCGATGGCGTCGCTCAGAAGTTCGTTGACCAGCCTGACGATCGAAGACTCGTTCGCGAGGCTGTTTTCGTCGTCGCCCTCAGTGACTGCATCCGCTGGTCTGCTGTCATCGTCCAGCATTCCTTCCAGAGTTCCCCCGGCAATCCCAAGTCGGTCTTTCAGAAGTGTGCGGATCTGGTTCGTTTCAGCCAGCGCCAGTTCAACATCCAGTCCAGTCGCCTGTTCAACTTCCTGACCCAAAGATTCTACGCACGGATTGCTGACGGCAATTGTGACACAGTCTCCATTAAGTTCCACCGGGATCGCCTGATGACGAAACAGGATGGACGGAGAGATCATCCGCATCAGTGAATCAACGATTTCAATCGTCGACAGATCCACGAAGGGCAGAGCCAGGTGTTCGGAGATGGCCATCAGAAACTGCCGTTCCGACGTGGCCGGATTCCGCAGAATGGCTTCAATCACATTCTGGGAATCCAGTCCCTGA
>JBILXT010000329.1:0-8119 GCA_044378235.1 Planctomycetaceae bacterium | reverse complement strand
GTATCCGTCAGCAGATCTCGGCTTTCGACAGTGGCCTTTCCTGCAGTCAGACGGAACAGCACGCATGACTGTCCCTGCAGCACAATTCTCCACAACAGTTCAATGCCGGCTTCGACTTCGATATCGCGAACTGAAGAACCGACATTCAGATTGGCCTCACCCCACCACTCGGGAAGTCTGGCGACTGATCGCACAGAACCATCAACGAGGCTGCGAACTTCGATCTGCCGTGAACCTTCCGAGAGAACCAGCACATTGTCACCGCTGCATAGCAACACGGCATCACGAGCGATACCGTCTGCTTGCCAGCTTCGAGCTCCGGTGAGAGGATCCATGACAAACAGTCGGCGACCGGCAATGACCGGAATGCCCAGCGGTGTTGCAGGGCCGACAGGATAAAAGCCAGCAGGCTGAGGGTAATACTGTGGAACTCGTTCCGACGGTGGTACGTAGTCACGGAAATTGTCGATATCTGTGTCGGCAGCAAGCCGCTCGATGTTGCGACGCCAGAGTTCTCGCGGCTCGCCAGCGGCATTCAAATGCGCTGGATCAATCGCGATCAAAGTGCCGCTAATGTTCAGTAACAGCAAATGGCCATAGGCTACAGCATAAGATTGTGAGCCGTAGCCATAGTTGTTCTCGACCGGAATGCCGAAAGTCTTTGTCTTCCAGCGAATCTGTCCCTGTGCATCGTAGGCATAGATCTCGCCAGCAGTTCTCATCCGCACGAATGACCAGTCGCGATAAACTCCCTGAGGTCCGAGGAAGGGAATCAGCTTTTCCGGAACACCGTCCGGCAGCTTTGTGGGCTCCATCATGGTGCGGTCGGGCGATTCTTCAACTTTCGCCGTATCGCCCCAAGCCATCGGCGGTTTTGTCGTTGTCGCGTCTTCGGACTTTTGCCATGAAGCGACATGTTGATCGCGAGCGGCCGGATCGATCATTTGGAAGTGCAACAGATTTTTGGGATCAATCGGTTGGGCAAGATCCTTGAGCCAGGATCGGATTGCCGAATCGTCATCGGCTGATTTCCACTGCGTCAGGAGATCGGTGGCTGCTGCAGCGGCTGTCGATGAAGAGGATTGACTGATCGTCAGTCGAGCAAACTCCTGAAGCAACCATCGCTGGTGCTCCATGGTCTGCATCTGGGGATTCTCCAGCGTGGCCAGTGTCAATTGCGGCAATCCGCAGGACATCAGGCAACACAGAAATTCAAATTTCAAATCATCGTCGGGCAGAGACTTCAGAACTTCCACAGAGGAATCTTGCAGGCTTTCCTGAATCTGCTGCTGTTCCTCCGGCGTTCGAGAGGCTACCGCACGTCGGATTCCGGCGCAGAGAATGGTTGCTTTGCTTCGAAGCAGAAATCCGGTTCCAACAGCTTCACGACGTGCGGTTGAGATTTCACGCAACAGTTGCCGAATGTTCTCGGTCAGTTCTGTGACAGGCAGATCGTGGCTTGTTTCCATGCCGCGAGTAATCAACTCGGAAAGATCACCGAGATAGCGATCCGTGCGACCTTTGAGCTGGCTCGGAATCACCGCCGCATCCGTGATATTCATACCAATCACAGAATGCAACAACGGAGCCGTCGCCAGATCCGCTGACGCTTGTTCGATCAGTTCACGGATGCGAGGAACTTGAGATCGATTGTTGGAATAGTCTGCTCGCAGTTCTTCCAGCAGCAACTCGATCAACAGTTCTCGTGCCGCTTTATCGCCCTTCCCCGCGATGAGTCCCTGATCCAGCAGTTGCATTGCATCTGTCTGCTTTTGATCAAGTAATAACTCGGTAGCCTTTTGTGCGAGCGATGAATCTGGTTCTGACGTATTTGCGGCAAGGTAAGCGACTTCACCAAGATTTTGAGTCAGCAGGCCCTGCTCCGTCATCAACAGATTGCCGGGCATGCGATTCAGGTCCTGCGATTGTCGAACCAGTCGGACTCCTGTTGCCAGATCCAGTGTTACAATCGCGGGTTCATCGGTCGGAATCTGGATGACTCGACCATTCGATGCTGCAGAGCCGCAGACGACACCGTCGCGAATTTCTGTGGACCAGATCGGGCTGCCATCGGTTGTGCTGAATGCAGCCACTCGCTGATTACCGACAAGAACGATCCGATCGTTGGTGATTGCTCCAATGGCATGAAACGGACCGCGAGCCGCCTTCCAGAGTTCTTTGCCTGACTGCAGATCCAGACAGTACAGCAGATCCGAATCACGCGGAGTCACGAAGACTCGACCATCCACAATGCGAGGCAACGAATCGACCCAGCGAGAGTCCATGTCGACGCTGGCGGTGTCGATGGCATCGCGGCCTCCGAAGAGGACAAGATTATCACCGCCCAGTTCCTGAGTCCTGACATTTCCAGCATAGCGAAAGACCCAACGCAGAGATTGATCTTCGGCTGATACCGCCACGATCCGCTGATCACAGGTTGGGCAGACCAGTAGTCCCTGAGCAAATGACGGCACAAGTCCCGCATGCTTACGAACCGGATGTCTCGGCAGTTTGTGTTCCGGAACGGTCAGAATCTGAGATCGCACAATGCTGGGATTTGGCGAGGACGCAGCGGCCGGATCGCCGGTTGAATCTGAAACAGTGGCAGCCGTTTGAGGCTCTGCAATTTGGATTAAAAAGAGCCCTTCGCCGCTCTCGGCCAGCACATAAGTTCTCTGTCCCAGAACCAGCGGCGCGCCGAGAAAGTAGAATCCTGCCAGAAGATTACCACGTCCGGCAGCCTGGCCACCGTTTTGTGTCTGGCCACCAACTTCCCATTTGAAGAGGCCGGTTTCGACATCGTACGCTCGCACAAAATTGGCCGGAATGGTTTCGCCCGAGATACCACCGATTCCATAGCCGAAGTCATCAGTCCATGTGGCTGCCGAACACTCATCCACGACAAACAACGTGGAACCACTGATCGACATTTGGGAAGCGGTGTTCGTTCGAATCATCTGGTACAGCAATCTTGCTCGCGGGTCCACGTATTGCAGGTTCGAATAACCATCGCGAGCGGCCATGTTTCGGTCGCCGTTCTGGTTTGTTCTTTCATCGATCGCGGCTCGCAGACGACTATCGGGGCGAGTTACCTCCCACTGCAGTTCGCCCGACACAAGATCCACTGCGCGAATTCCGAAGGGGCTGCGAAGGATCGCAAGTCGTCCTGTGACCAAAGGTTGAGCAGCGGGAACGATCGTGCTGTTACGCTGCAATAATCGCTGAGCTTCCCGCTCGATGGGTTCTCGGTATTCCGTCAGCAGAGGATTGTATTGCTCCGCGTACAGCACATCCTGCACTTCAAAGAGATTCGACTTCCAGGAGAAGCCAAACTTTGCCGGACCTCGAGGCTGACTGGTTGTGCGACGATAGCTTCCACCGGGTTGCGACCATCCCGTGGATTGCTTGATCAGTGACTCCGCGTGCTGTTGCAGCCACGCTGCAGTCTCTGCGGGACTTTTCGGTAGCGGAATGCTCTGACCAGCCACCTCAAGACTTGCATTCGTCTGTTCACGGACAATCAAATTGATCAGATCGGCGGCATCCGCCTCAAGACCCGCCATGGAATAACATAAAGCCATTTGCAGCCGAACAGTGTTGTCTGGCTTTTCGGTTTGACGAAGGAGTCGACCGAGCAACAAAGCGGTCTCAAGATATTCACCACGATCCAGCGCTCGGCGGGCCAGGACCAACTGGCCTCGCCGTGCCGCCGAGCAAAAAGCATATCGCATGGTCAGCCGACGAAGTTGTTCATTGTCGCCAACCTGAATCGCGTCCGTAATGAGCTTATCTGCGAGGTCCGAATACTGTTTGGAAAACTCTTCGCGAAAATCTTCCGGAGCGTTACGGAACAACGCCTCCAACTTCGCTTTGCCACCCGCCTGTAGTTCAGTCTCGCCCGGAGCGAGCTGGCGTATATCTGCTCCGGTCTGGACCATTAGCGGGTCTTCTTTTTCGCAGGCCATGGTCCATGCCTGGTCAAGCTTCTCCACGGCTTCAAGCCAGCTTTCTTTAGCGAGCGATTCTTCTGTCTCGCGAATCAGTTGCTGCAGGCCTCGCTGTTCCACTTCATCGGGTGGCTGAACGCCGAAAGCAGAGACGAGCGGGCCAGTCGTACAGATCAGCATCGCAAGCAGAAGTTGTCTGGTCATGTTCAGCTTCATGTGAGTATTTAGAGAAGATTTGCGACGTTGCGAAAGCACGAGACGTCTTTTCTCAGGCAGATCATTTCGGTCACGTTCTCACAGGGGGATTTTGCTCTCCCGAGAACGTAATTACGTGTTCATTTGCTTTCTAAACCGTTCGGCAGTGTAGCAACTGAGGGATTCAGGGTCTTCTGATTGTCCGCCAGACTTCAGACTTCTGCGGTCAGGGATTATCCTTATGGCCATGAGCAAGCCCATAATCTTCACAATTGTCGCTTCTGTCTGCCTCATGACTTCTGCCATCGCTCAGGATGCCGATGCTAAGCTGGATGCGTTTTTCCGTAGCCACCTGGAAGAATCCTTCCGGATGCGGCCGCTGGAAGCCACGATGCTGGGAGATCATCGGTTCGATCATCTGATGGATGATATTTCGGCTGATGCTCGCAAAGGCTGGCTCGAACACTATCGAAAGCAACTCACGCGACTGCCGCAGGAAGTCGCGTACGACAAGTTGTCGCGAAACGGTCAGATCGACTTCGAGATTCTGAAAGATGAGCTGCTGCGAAACATCTGGCTGGCGGAGAATACTCGTCCGTTTGAAGAGGATCCTCGTACCTACGGCAACTACATCAGTGACAGCGTTTATACGCTGTTGACTCAGTCGACGTTGCCCAAAGAAACAAACCTGAAGAATGCGATCAGTCGGATCGCCGAGATTCCTCGCATCGTCAAGACTGCGCGAGAAACCTTACGCGACTCGCCGCCCAGTATTCTGGAAACCGCGATCCTGCAAAACCGAGGAGCCATCGGGCTGTACGAGAAGGGCATCTTTGAACTCGTTGGAGAATCACCTCAGCTCGATCAACTGCGAACCGTCTGCGCTGCGGCCGTCACATCGTTGAATGAACATCAGGTGTTTCTTGAGGACAGTCGCAGACTTCGAGCTAACGGAGAATGGCGACTTGGTCGAGAACGGTTTGCTCAGAAGCTGGAGCTTGTTCTGAACGCCGGCATGAACGCTGATCAGGTTCTGGCGGATGCCGAGGCGGAGTTTGTGCGTGTTCAGCGTGAGATGTACGTCGTCTCCCGTCAGCTTTGGAGCCAATACGCGCCCGGAAAGGTGTTGCCTCCGGATGATGACGCCGGACGTCGCGAAACGATCGCAATAGTGACTCGTGCCGTCAGTCAGGAGCACGGAACTCCAGAAGCTTTGATCACGGATGCTCGCGCGACCGTCGGAAGTATTCAGGAGTTCATCAAAGCCAAAGACATCCTGCGTCTGCCCGAGCCGGATCGTTGTCAGGTCATTGAGATGCCCGAATTCCGACGAGGCAATTCGCTGGCCTATCTGGAATCTGCTTTACCCCTGGACCCTTCTGGAATCAGCTCTTACGCCGTCAGTCCTCCTCCGGCCGACTGGGGTCCGGACAGAGTTCGCAGTTTTCTGGAAGAATACAATCAGCATATGCTGCAGGTGTTGACGATTCATGAAGCCTATCCGGGGCACTATGTGCAACTGGAATACTCAAACCGTTGTCCTTCGTTGATTCGCAAGGTGCTGCAGTCGGGGGTCTTCATCGAAGGCTGGGCTGTGTACACCGAGCAGATGATGCTGGATCAGGGATATGGCGATGGCAGCCTGCCTCTGCGTCTGAATCAGTTGAAGTTCTATTTGCGAGCCGTGGCCAACACGATTCTTGATCACAAAATGCACTGCACAGAAATGACCGATGAGGAAGCGTTTCAGTTTCTGACCGAAGGTGCGTATCAGTCCGAAGGCGAAGCGAAACTGAAGATAATTCGAGCCAAACAGAGTTCGACACAGTTGAGTACTTACTTCGTGGGGCGGATGGCTCATTACCGTCTGCGTCAGCAGATTCAGCGTGAAATGGGCGAAGCCTTTGAACTGGGACGATTCCATGAAGCCGTACTTGATCATGGCTCTGTGCCGATGAAGTATCTGCCTGAATTGGTGCGGACTCGTTTGAAGAGTGCCCGCTGAGTCTTTTAAACACCTACGCCTTTTTGAATTACTCCACAAACATGAGCACTGTGCCTGCAACTCTTCACGAACGGCTGAAGCTGTTCTCACAAACTTCAACAGTTCGTTTCTGGAGCAGGCTGGACCAGGCGGAACGGCTGCAGCTTGTCGCTGAACTGGAATCTGTGGATCTCAAGCAGCTTCAGGAGATTTGGCAGAGTAGCCAAAAGAAGTCGACGGATGGGCTTTCCACTGCGGAGCGCATTCAAAAGGCGGCGGCTCCAAAGACCGTCATTCGTCAGCCGCAATCACCCGCCGACGTCGCAGGCTGGCAGGCCGCCGCTGCATTTGGTGAGTCAGAGCTTCGCGATGGCAAAGTGGCGGTTGTCACGGTCGCCGGTGGTCAGGGAACTCGACTGGGGTTCGATCATCCCAAAGGCATGTTTCCGATCGGTCCCATTTCGGACCGTACGTTGTTTCAGATCTTTGCCGAACAGATTCAGGCTCGCCGCCAGCGATACGGATCCAGTCTGCTGTGGCTGATCATGACCAGTGATGCCACGCATGCCGAGACTGTCGACTTCTTTGAGTCGAAGCAGTACTTCGGACTCCCGAAAGAGTCAGTGGCGTTCTTCATGCAGGGCAGTCTTCCGGCCCTTAATGCCGCGACTGGCGAGATTCTGCTCAGTGGACCCAGCAGTCTGGCGTTGTCTCCGGATGGTCATGGCGGACTGATCATGGCACTCCGGAATTCCGGGTTGCTGGACCGAATGACTCAGGAAGGCGTGGAGCATGTCTTCTATCATCAGGTCGATAATCCCACGGTCATCATCGCAGACCCGGCTCTGATTGGGTTTCATTTGCAGCAGAAGTCGATGCTGACGACAAACGTAGTTTGTAAAACAAGTCCGACCGAGCGAATGGGAGTGCTTGTCGATGTCGATGGTCACACGGAGATCATTGAGTACAGCGAACTGACTCCGGAACAAGCTGCGTCGCATGATGCCACTGGACAGTGGATTTTCTGGGCCGGCAATACCGCGATCCATGTGTTCGATCGTAAGTTCCTGCAACGACTGGCGGAAGATGGATGCCGACTGCCGCTGCATATTGCTCGAAAGAATGTTCCTTACCTTGATGCAAGTGGTCAGTTGATTCAACCGACCGATGCTGCCAATCCAAATGCTATTAAGCTGGAGCGATTCATCTTTGACGCATTGCCACTCGCGGAGCGGACCTTGATCGTCGAAGGCAATCGTGATCGGGAGTTCAATCCGGTTAAGAACAAGAGCGGAGCTGACTCCGCCGAGACTGCCCGTGCAGCCCTCAATCGGATCGTATTAGAATGGCTGAAAGAGTCGGGGCACTCGCTGCCGGAAGGTCACGCGATCGAAATCAGTCCACTGCAGGCGTTGGATGCTGCCGAGTTGAAGCAGAAACTGACCAGCGGAAAGGTTCTGATCTCCGAGATTACCGCTCCTGCCTAACAGTCAAATTGGGCTCGCCACGGGGTTCATCCCGGTGGCATGGAATTAAGGATTCTTTTCTGAGCGGTACGGCACTCGTTCGACTGTCTCCCAATCTTGTTCGTTGACGCCACTCAGCTCGCCTGAGTGGTGAAGCGTTTGAGGGAATTGGGAGTCGGGAAGGAAAACTTTTCTGGTTGCCACACCTTCTCACCTTCGGCACAAGGCCGAAGGGGTCGACGTCGCGCGCCGAGCTCGCCACTGGTGTTCTCCGGTCTTCGTGACGTAAACCACCGGGGTAAACCCGGTGGGGAAAAAAGTTCGCATGTTTGGGGGCTATTCCTTTGGCTGCGAGTGCGTAGAATCGCCGCGAAACGTGGAATGGAATTCCTGACGGAATCGATCCATAATGCCGCTCTGGTCTGCCGCAATTTCCTACGCTACGAAAGTTCCCTGTTGGGTGTGGTTTCGCTAGACTCCCTGGATGTGACTGGAGTCAATCCGAGCATTATGGCGCGAAACCGGAT
>JBILXT010000328.1:0-8125 GCA_044378235.1 Planctomycetaceae bacterium | reverse complement strand
AATAGACTTCGCCTCTCTGCTCTTGCGCATCGACCCAATTTTGAAGTTGCTGAGAGATTCGAGCTTCGGTACGAGCATGTCGGCGGCTACGGCGAGTCATCACTCGTTCTTTCACTTCCCCTCGGATCAGATCCCGTTCAATATTCTCGTCGTCCGGGATCGCCAGGAACTCTTCGACAGTCACTAGTTTCTGTCGAAGCGGTTCCAGAATCCCGGGTTCGTTGGCGGTGATGATGCTCATGGACATCCTCTGAAAGTGGCAGGGGGTCCGCTTTGATTCATGCAGACACAACAGGAATCATAACAGCCGTCACATTCAAATCTCTACCGAATTTTTGACGCATAGCGCAAAAGAAAAGAGCGAGCTTCCGGGGGAAAGCTCGCCCTTTTCTGGAGGGGGGAGGTTCTTTTCGTAGTGATTCGGATCAGGCGGCTCGACGCTGTTCTGCAACAATCGCTGCAGGAACAACAGGTCGCTTGATGTTGGATCCGGGGCCGCCTCGTGGAGGGTAGCCGTATTCTCTGAGTTTCCCGGACAGAGTTCGCAGGCCGATCTGCAGAATCTGAGCAGTCTTCTCACGGTTGCCGTTGCAGCGAGCGAACGTTGATTCGATCAGCTTGCGTTCCATCTCGGCCAGTGTCATACCGACGCACTCGGCACCTTCTTCGATCGTGTCGTTCTGCAACCATGGTCGCAGATCTTCAGGACCAATCATTTCTGTGACATCGACAGTGCAGCAGCGTTCAACAACGTTCTGCAATTCGCGAACATTGCCCGGCCAAGGATGGCTTTCGAGAACTCGAATGGCTTCGGCACTGACCTGTCGCGGCGGGCGACCTTCCTTCAGCGAGATCTGGCTGATGAAGTGTTCGACCAGCAGAGGGATATCGTTCGTGCGGACTCGCAGTGGAGGAGACTGCAGCGTAATTCCGCTCAGGTGCTGCAGCAGATCATCACGGAACCGGCCTTCCATGGCCAGTCGATTCAGGTCGCAGTGCGTTGCCGCAATGAACCGGATGTTGGGTCCATCCATCGTTCCGTGAAGTACTGCAGCGGCTCGCTGTTCAAGCAACTGAGCCAGACGTTTCTGGAATGGCAAGGCAACCGTGTCGACATTGTCGAGCAGGATCGAACCGCCATCACCCATCTTCAGATAGCCAGGGAAGCCATCCGGAGTCGCATCACCAAAGAGCTGATGTTCCAGAGTTTCGACAGAGTGCAGACTGCAGTCGATTCGCAGGAACGGCTTGCCAGCTCGGCGACTGCAGCGATGCAGGCCTTCAGCAATCAGAGTCGTTCCGCTGCCTGGCTCGCCGCGAACCAGAACTGTGCGATCGTCATCAGCAGCGATGCGGATGGATTCTCGCAGAGACTGCATAGCTGGCGTGCTGCCAACCAGATCCATCAGGTTGCGATTGAGAAGCTGACGTCGCAGCTTTTCATTCTCGCGGATCAGTTCGCCGCGTTTCAGAGCGTTCAGCAGAGCTGCGCCGAAGCGAGATGCTGAATATGGGCGTTCCATCACTTCGCAT
This sequence comes from Planctomycetaceae bacterium, assembly GCA_044378235.1. Taxonomy (GTDB): domain Bacteria; phylum Planctomycetota; class Planctomycetia; order Planctomycetales; family Planctomycetaceae; genus SXXK01. Next base: position 6,592 of record JBILXT010000328.1, on the reverse strand, counting down.
TCGAAGGTTGGAACAGTTTCACGTCCCCAGCGAGAATCCTCGCCGACGATGCAGATGACCTGAGCCGCCTTGGAGTGGCTGCGGATCGCTGCGTTGACTTCCTGAATTCGTGAGACCGTATCTGCATCATCAATAATGCAGCAGGCAAATTCCTGACGGCTCAAGTGAAACAGCATGGCATCCGGGCTGTCCGTTTCACAAACCTGCATTCCTCGCTTTCGAACATCGTCAGCGAGTAACTGACGAGCTCCTGGCCGAGGAGAGAACACCAGAACCGTGCGGTTTGGTGCTTCTGTTGTTTCAGGTGTGGCTGCCTGCGGAGTTGCAGGTGCAGCGGATGTTGGCTGGGGGAACCGCAGGATATGCGGCTCATGATGAGCGCCGTTCGGGAACTCGTTCATGATTTCCTCAATCTGAGAGCAGAGGGGAGAGACAGAGGGGAGAGCGACGAGAGGGGACTGAATCTTTTCTGAAGCTGACTGAATCCGGCCGGTGTGAGTCACCAACCAAAAAGTTCAGAGTCAAAAGACAACTCAGTGGTCCGGAGTGAATCCGGAAAGATCGAGAGGAGAATTGAAAGGAGCACTTTGGATTCAGCTGGTGAATCCTCGTTGAGAGGCCGAGTGATATCGCCGGTCGGCCGAATGAGTCAACACGTGTTCTTGATGTTTCTGAACAAAACTTTGCTGCATTCAAAAGAAATACTTGTTTTTGGCGTTAGAGGCGATCTGGAGAAACAACAGCCCGGCATTTTTTGCCGATCACACGGCGATTCGGCAATCGTTGCGGGCCTTGAAGTTCCCTCGATGGGCTTATGTTGCCGAATACATCGCAATCTTTGACGCAAAGAAGTCGCGTCGCACGGTAGAAGCCATTCGGTCAGACAATTCTCAGTCACACAAAGTGCCACTGCAGGTCTCGCACATGGCCCCAAAAGCATTCTTCGTTTTGGAATACTCAGGTATTGGTGTTGCTGAGGATTCTGCTCTTCTCGTGTTGACTCATTCCACTACTTTTTGTCAACGAAAAAAGGGAGCACCAGTGACGAATGCTCCCTGCACGAGGATTGAATCAATCGTGTTCGAGTTCAGACTCTGAAAGAGAGTCCCCTCGCTTCTGAATCAGTATTGGTTCGCAAATCTCTGAGGATCTTTGTTGAACATGGCCATGGTTTCACGTGATCGGAAAAGATAGAGACGATCGCGGTACCACAATGCGTAGTCGAGCATGCCTTGTTCTTCTTCACCACTGTTGACCAGCAGCACAACGTCACTGCCACCAGCGGCCGGAGCATAGCGAGACGGGTCGGCTTCAAACGCGGTTTTGGCTTCTGCGGACGAGAACGTGTAGGTCTGGAGTCCGAAGGTCGCGGTGAATTGTGGATTGGTATCGATCAATTCTCGTCGGTCACGAAGTTCGACAGGGCAGAATCCTTTGAAGCCGGCCTGGCCAGATCGTGACTGAATCAGTCGCTGCTGGTGAGTCCGTCGATCCTGCTCAGCAATCTGCTGAAGACGTTCTGCATCAACGCTTCGCAAAGGAGTGCCCGAAGCTTCTGCAGGAACCGATTCCGGTAATTGCGGGGTGTTCACGAGAGGAGTATTTCCCTGTGCTTCCGCTGCATCCTGAGCATCCAGTTCCGGGAAGTTAATGTCGGGTGCAGTGCTGAGTTCTGTCGCCGCTGCGTCGACGGCTTCTTCAACGGTCGGCAGATCAATCGCGGGAAGGCCCTGTTCAAATTCCTCCACTGATGGGACAGCATTTCGAAGTGCCTCCGCTGCTTCCGCAGTGGCTGCTGCGGCGGGAAGTGCCTTCTTCACAATCGTCTTTGCCGAGTCCGCACTGAACATTTCCTCGTCGGTTGCGTTGAGCTGAACTCCTGTCAGAGGGTTCCCCGCCGCCTCTTTCGCCAGTTCCTTTGCTTCTTCGACAAAAGGGTTCTCAGCCAAAGAGTTCGCGGCCGCTGCAGAGGCTGATACAGACTTTTCTGCAATTGCGGTGGTTACCGTTTCGACAGACTGAATGGCTTCATCGATCTTTGGTGTGACGATCGAATCGAGGTCCAGAGAATCGTTGGCGTCTGCCGCCATTTCAGATTCGCCGAACGGATCCACGAAGCCATCCTCAGCCGGTTTAGCAACAGTCTTTGTTTCGGCCATCACGGGCTTCGGATTTGGAGTTGACTGAGCCGTGACAGGTGACTTCACCTGAGGCATTGTTGCCTGTGCCTCGTTCAGATTCTTCTTCACTGACGGCATAAATGCTGGTGCCGTGCCGGGCTGAACGAACTGCTGCGCGTTTGCGACCGGTTGCGGTGGTGCTGAAGCCCTTGGATTCCGTGTCGTGGAACCTGCCGAAACAGGAACTGCAGGAACTGGTTGCGTCGGTTGATTGCCCGATCGGGCTTGTCCATTCGTGGTAGTTGCCTGTGCTGTTCGAACCGGTACTGCCTTTGTGGGAGCATTGCTCTGCGGCGACGTATTCCGGACTTGTGACTGACTCCCGACTGCAGGACGGCCACCCGCCGCAGGCATCGGTCGACTCTGACTTGCGAGATGGCTCTGCATGCCATTCTGCGCCGCGCCGGGCTTGCCATTCTGCATCGCCTGAACGCCCGACGGACGATTCTGCTTGGTGGCTGGCTGCCCTTGCACTCCCTGCTGTTTTGGAGCCTGAGCGACGCTGGATCCGCCTGATGGAGGAGCTGGTGGTGGCTCGACGTATCCTGGTGGAACCGGCGGAACTACTGCGGCATCGGCGGCTTTCTTGTTCTGGCCGGTGATGCCACCCATAAACTTCTGCAGGAAGTTCTTCTTCGCCGGCTGCTGTGCTTTTGCCGGGGCTTTTGTTGATGCTTGCTGCATGCCCGCCTGAGGCGATGAAGTCTTTTGAGCCGAGGTTGGCTGCGCGTAGCTCTGAGGTTTTCCGGTCTGCTGGCCCGCTGGTCGCTGAGTTGGCCGAACATTATTCATCTGCTGCCCCTGAGCATTCGGCAGATCTCGAGGATTCATCGACGGCATAGGCTGTCCGTTTGCCTCGAACATCTTCTTCAGTTCTGCAGTCACGGCAGGATTGGCCTGAGCCGGCTGAGCCTGTTGACCAGGCTGATATTGAACTCGTTGAATCCCGGAAGTCGATGGCGAAACCGTGATTTCGAATCCGAGGGCTTGAGATTCCAGTGTGGCTAACAGCGACGCTGTTGAAACAGCCGCGGTCAGAAGTGAGCGGCGAACAAGTCTGCGTGTCTTCATGAGATCCATCCCTGTCTCAACGTTGGCCGGATCAGGTCAATGACCCAAACCAGACTTTGCTTTCATGACGAATGAGCGGCTCGTCCGGAATTGCTCCAGCCAATAAGCCACCGCTTTGTCTATCGACGATTCCGAAAAGTCAGGTCGTTCCAGTTGGTCCGGTTTTGCTGACGTTACGACAGACAGGATGGCTACGACACTTACAACCAGAATCATCCGTAGACTTGATGTAAGCTTCCTCTTTTCACACAGTGTGCAGATGTTCGTGACAGTGAAGGATGTGTTCGGCAGCCTCTGCCGATCTTCAAGGTGAATAGATCGCGATGACTCAGGAAAAAGTAGTTCGAGCCGGCGAAACGGCTTCAGTCAGTGGTTCCACGGTGTTTGTTCGAGTTGACACATCGCCGGAAAACTCGGGAAAACGATGGCTTCGACGCATTGTTCTTGGCCTGCTGCTGGTTTCAATCATCCTGAATCTGTGGTTCGTTCTGGACCCGCTGTCGTATTCGCCGCCTGGTATTCCTGAGCAACATTTCTCTGGCGACAGCGGTGCCAAAGATCGTATTGCGATTATCAATTTCGAAGGCACGATCAGTCCGCCCTTTACTGAACGCTGGCTGAAACAAATCAAACGCGCGACGGAAGATGAAACTGTCAAAGGCGTTGTCATGGTGATTGACAGTCCAGGTGGATTTGTGGCCGATAGCCATCAATTGCTGCGGAAGATCCAGGAGCTGTCCAAAGCCAAACCTGTCTACGTTTCGATGAAACGCATCGCGGCTTCAGGAGGCTACTACATCTCCATGGGGATCGGCGAACAGGGCCGCATCTTTGCTGAACCCACGACATGGACGGGCTCCATCGGAGTTATCATTCCTCGTTACAACGCCACTGAGCTTGTCGAAAAGATTGGCGTGAAATCAGAACCACTTGTGACCGGGCCACTGAAAGATACGCTCAATCCGTTTCGTGATATGACGGAGCAGGAGACACAGGTGTGGGACGCGATCCTCAAAGATTCGTTCGATCGCTTCGTTTCCGTAATTGATGCTGGTCGTGGTCAGCTTGATGATGCCGCAATTCGCAAGCTTGCGACTGGTCAGATCTATACAGCCAATCAGGCACTGGAGAATCATCTGGTTGATGAGATCGGCTATACAGAAGACGCCGTTGCCGCGCTCGCGAAGCAACTGCAACTCTCCAGCTATGATGCCTTCGAGTATCGCTCAACGCCTGGCCTTGTTGACGCTCTTATCGGTTCAAAGGTTTCTGCCGCAGATGCCATCGCTGATCAGATACTTCAGGCCAGCGTGCCGAGGGCGATGTATTACGCGAGTTGGAATCCGTGGGTGCCTGTTCAATGAAACTACTTCGAAGATGAGCGATCCGTCGAATCACTCATCCTTCATCACTCTTTGCAGGCGTTCGATCAGTTCCTGACGGGCTCGAAAAATCCGACTACGGACGGTGCCGAGCGGGATGTCGAGGATTTCGCCGATCTCTTCGTAGGAAAAGCCATCGATTTCCTTAAGAACCAGGGGCTGGCGAAATTCGTCGGCGATTTTCTTTAACGCGTCCTGAACCAGGCGAACCTGTTCGGCCTGTTCCATCGCATGCCCCGGAGCATTCTGCTGACTGGGGTCTGCGGGCTCAAACGCCGTCGCTTCGTGCATGTGATCCAGAGACCCGGCACTGATATGCTGTCGCCGCGCACGGCTGATCGCAACATTCCGTGCAATGCGATAGAGCCACGAATAGAACCCGGCGTCGCCTCGGAAGGAACTCAGTTTCTGCCAGGCCAGAACGAATGCCTGTTGAGCCACATCCAGTGCGTCTTCGCGGGAGTTCAGGACATGCTCAAGGCTGTGAACCAGCCTATCCTGGTACCGCCTCACCAGGTCATCAAACGCGCGCGGATTTCCTTGCAGAGTCATCGTGATGAGTTGCAGGTCTGAAGAGCTGTCCACCGAGTCTGCTGACCTCTTTGCTGAGCACTACTTTGGAGTGACCTGTTCAGGCACGACCTGTCGTCGGAACTGGCTTCTCCGGGCTTGGCAACGTTAACTTTGGATGCCGCGAAAGATAGTACATTCCGATGATTCCTGTAATCATCAGGCCAATGCTCATCATCTGCGCATCTTTCAGCCCCAACGCGCCAGGGTCGATGTCGCCACGCAATGTCTCCAGAACGTATCGACTGATCGGATAGAGAATCGACGTCAGGCACATCACCGCGCCGTCAAAAGGGCGACGACGGAAAAACCAGGCCAGAATCCCGGCAAACACAAAAGCTGCTACGGAGCTGTAAATCTGCGTGGGATGCAGTGCGATCGTCTCTGTGGCGTCCCGACCGATCACGCCGTTCTCAACAAGCTTCTCGAAAGTCAGGCTATCCGGAGGGAATCTCACGGCCCATGGTCGCTCACAGGCTTTGCCGTAGCAACAGCCGTAAAGAAAACAGCCGATTCGCCCGAAACCTTCACCGATCAGCAGCGAGGGGGCAAGAACATCAAACATCGCGAGCGAGTTTATCTTTCGGCGAAGGCAAAAAATTGTGACGCCAATAATTCCTCCAATGACGCCGCCATAAAACACGATGCCGCCGTCCCACAACGCAACAGAGGCAATCAGTTTCTCCATGCCCTGAGCACGGGCCATCGTGGGGCTGCCATGCCGGACAAGGTAATAAACGCGAGCACCGATCAGTCCTGGAATCAGCGCCCACATCATCATGTCCCAGATGACTTCCGGAGGTTGTCCGATCTTCAGTACTCGTCGTGAAGCCAGCCATGTGGCAGTCGAAAAGCCTACAAACATCATGAACCCATAGCCGAAGACCGGGATGCCACTTTGGACGATGCCAATATTTGGACGAAAACACGCAAGCCCCGCCAACACGAACGGCACGACAAGCCAGAAACCAGCCGAGGCGGCCGACTCTTTGAGATTCAGAGTACTGCGGTACAACAGCACAAAGGAAACGCACGTGATCAGCAGCCAGACCAGAATCAGCCACGCCATGCCAACATGGAGTTCGTTGCCAACCGACTGCCATTGCCAGAGATCTTCGAACAGGAATCGCAGGAGGACCTTGCGCATAAGACGAATCGCAAAAAAAATCGGCCGAGAGAACGGCCAGGCCGGTGTCACTCGTTTTTCATTCAACGAGCCTTCGGGCGGATCATAGCCGAAGCTCGGTGATCTACGAAACGCAGGTTTTTCAGCGATTGCGGTGTCTTTGGCCACCGTCAGCCGAAATGCAGGATCTCATTGTCAATCAGACGCGTGGTTCCCACCTTCGCGGCAATCAATGCGACCGCCGGTTCCGTTCGTTCGGTCAA
>JBILXT010000327.1:0-8211 GCA_044378235.1 Planctomycetaceae bacterium | reverse complement strand
GTTGAGTAGTAGCCCTGTACTTCGCACTTCGACTGGAGCAAATGGGACTGGCTCCGATCTTGGTGTAACCTTCAGAATGACTTGACGCTCACGGGATTGGTGCCTGTCCCATTTGCGATGTGAGCAGTTAATAAAACGGGACAGGCACGTCGGAGCAAGCAACCACGTCCGTTTCATGAAAGAGATCGACCGACGATCCAGTCCCGTTTTGTCAAACTCTGTCTGCAATGCGGGCTAAAACCTCATGAGTACGCCAGTTTCTGATTCACCGGTTTCATCCCCGACATCTTTGCCCAGCTATCATGAGATTCGGACGTGTACCGAGTCCTATTTCGCGCGGCTGGGTGATTCTGCGCTGGGCATGGGGTGGCCCAATATTCCGGATGCGGTGCGGCGTTACGAGGTGATGCTGGATGTGATCCCGAATCGTCGCTCGCTTGAGCATTCGGTCAGCGTGCTGGACCTGGGCTGCGGCTGCGGGCATCTGTATGAGCATCTTCAGCAGCAATCGAGTTCCCACATTGAATATACCGGGATCGATTTGTCCGAGCGCTTTATTCAGCGTTGTCATGAGAAACATCCCGAGGCAGACTTTCGCCACATGGATATTCTGCAGACGCCGGAGCTTCTGGAATCTTTCGACTACATCATCATCAACGGCATCTTTACGTCTCGCTGTTCGATGAGCTTTGAACAGATGTGGAGCTTCGTGCAGGCGATGCTGACGCTGTCGTTTAGTCGAACTCGCCGGGGGCTGGCGTTTAACGCGATGTCGAAGCAAGTCGACTGGGAACGCGAAGACTTGTTTCATCTGCCACTGGACACCTTCGCCAGCTTTTGTTGCCGCAACCTCAGCCGTCACTTCGTCATTCGCAACGATTACGGTCTGTATGAGTTTGCAGCGTACGTTTATCAGCAACCACGATGTTGATCGTTTGATAAGCGGTTTGTGGGCGACGCCTATACGAGTCTGCTGCTAAACCTTGGGGGGCAGGAGACGCTCCCAGCCGAATCAGAGATCGTCGAGCATAGAACAGGATTCTATTCGCTTAGCGACCGATTACTTGAACAGATCCAACAGCGACTCAAGAGGGCTTTGCCGTTTAACTAACGGTGCATATTCCTCGGCGTGAATTTCGAACTTCTTCAGAAGAATCTCGGACGTCCGATTCGCCCCTCCTGTGTGCAGAAGCAGTCGTGCGATGGGCACAGGCTCGTCATTGAGATTCGACTCCGCAATGATTCGTTCTCGCCCGGTGTCCGCCATTCGAGCCACTGTTGTCCATCGCTTGCCCCGTCGGGCTATTCGAAGCGAGGAAACGGATTTAGCGCGAATCACGCCGACGGCTTTATAGTCGAATTCGCCATTTTTCTGTGCTTGCCGCAAAAGTGCTTTGGCGTCAGAGAAACCAGATTCCGGCAATTCAAAGAGTGCCGCCATCTGTGTCTGAAGCGTGTCCGACGAGTCCAGCTGAAGAAAAATGGCTGTCGGGTCATCCGCCAGAGGTTTCTCAATTGAGATCACTTCAACATCCGCCGTAATGTCGAAATCCCCCGAGATGGGATACATGGTGCTGACTCCAGCTGATTCCCAACTATCGAATCCCTCCGCCTGAATTCGCAACCCCTTGTGTGCTGCATCCCAGTCTCGCAGATCCACCCAGCGGTACAACGCGTTTGGATCCGGCGGTTCCTTCGTAAAGTCGTAAACTACCGTGTTCGGAAGCTGGGCTCGTTGTTCGTTCAACGCAACGATTCTGGGATCCACTTCATCAATGGCAGCCGCGGAGAAGCTTTCCGCACGCACAGAGATGCTCTTCCAGAGTACGCTTGACTCACCCTTCTGATGCATTTGATTGACGAGTCGAATACCCTGCACGGAAATGGGATCGGTCGGAAAATCTCGGGATCCCCATAGGCGAAAGTTGGGCGAGTGACCCTCGGCGGAAAGATAATAGACCTTGCCCCCGCGGCGCGCGAGTCGCAGCCGTCCGGACCTCTCTTCCATCACTTTCGTGACAAAGTAGTCACGCTTTTCACCCTCAGGCGTCTTTCGCACTGTTGCGCACTGCACGACCTGACGTTGCGTACCGCCTGGATCGTACATGTGGCGGCGAGTAATGAAGCATTCATCCGAGGTCGCGTTCTCCAGCGCCGCAATCAGCATCAATGAACTACTGCCACCGGCTGATGGCGAGGTTCGAAAGTCGTCGTACTCAACCGTGATATCGAAGTCTCCCTGCGCTTCGATGTTCGGAGCAATCGTTGTGTTCTGATAACCGCCGGGACCGGGACGAAGTGCCAGAAGTCCCTCTGGCGTGACCTTAAAGTGTTCCTCAACACTTCCTTTGACAGCGCTGATGCGATCTTCGTCCATTCCATCTTTAACAAAATCGTAATCGAAAACAGCTTTCAGATGTTCCGTGTCCTCATCGAGAAATTCCGCGTGGTCGATCGCCAGTTCCTGATCCTTCAGCGTCATCAGTTCACGCGGCCATTGGCCGGTCCACTGGACATTGCGAACGTTTAGCTCAGACTGATCAGCGTAGTAGAAGAATCCAAAGTGCCGCTGATTCGTCGATTCCAGGGTTCTCTGATAGACCAATTCATCATTGAGCAGAATATCAATCGTATCGCCCTTGAGAGTTACACTGACACGATTCCATGCATTGGCGAGTAATGGCAGTGCATTCGGGCCTCGTCGATTTGCAGCTTCCACAGTCTCATTGTCTGGTGACAGTTCGGTGCGATCGTAGAGTCCATCGGTGAGCCAGTGGATCCGGACGCCTTCCGGGGTCATCAGGAAGCAGAGCCGGTCAAGCATCGGATGAGCTGTCTGCTGGCCCTGGCTGTAGAAGAACTCGTACTCGATCGTGCCATCTTCCAGCATCGGACGCTGGTAGAAGATCGCCTGCTCATGGTAAGTCGCGGTGTGCTTCTCGACGAGCGGCAAAGCGTCAGCCTGTGATGAAGGTGCGGTCTCGGTGCCATCGTGATCACTTGCCCCATGAATACCGCCGGTTGGAATTCCCTGCCATTGGTGCATCGTCTCACCATAGTATGGCAACCAGCTTGCAAGGCTGGATGTCGGAGTCAACGGGATCGTTTCCGGAATGACCGGTGTCCCGGTGATTCGCACGTTCCAGGCGGTCCCCTCCTGAACATCGCCGTTTCGCAGTGCTATCCAGGGATCACAATTGTCTGCAAGTGGTTCTGTGTGGATCATTCGCCCTTCGGTAAACGTTGTGGCCACTCCATCTCTGACTTCGGTACGATAGTGCAACTTTCCATCGCCTTTCATAAGACGTGGCTCAATCGGTCGTCGCTGCTGTTGATTCTGCATGTTGCCGACCTGATAGCTGGTATAGTCATAGTTCGGCGATACCCATGTTCCCCCAACCATGAGCCTTGTTTCCGACCAACCGAAGGCAGTGACATCACATTCAACCTGAAAGTTACCTCGCAAGGGAATGGCGAAGAACAGATAGTCGTCTCCATGACTTGCAATGTTTTCGGCCTGCCCCTTCTTTAAGTTCCATCTGGATGAGGGAATTCCAACGCCTCGCGTTAACCCTGAAATCGTGCTAAATGATCCCCACTGCGGCGTTGAAACAGAAGTGGTGGTGTTGGCCGTTTCAAGTTGCAGTGACCGCAAGGACTGGAACTGACGACTCCAGGATGACCGAACGTGGTTGCTTCGATGCCGATTGACCACACGATCAATCATCGGGCCAACGACTTCAGTGACTTCTGGGAACGGCAGACTGCTCACGAACAGTATCGCTTCGGCCGCACGTGACATCTCATCGTCGGGTTGCTCCTGAACACACAACTGACTGAACGCATCGATCTGAACGAATGCGTCTTCCAGTTTCTGTTGCTTCAGCAGGATGATCGACAACACCGCGAGCCTGTTCTTTTGGTCAAGCAGTGAGGTTGCCTGGAATCTCTCAATCTGCTGGCGGAGTTCGTCCAGTTTTTCACAGGCTGCGGCCGCTTCAACCAGATCCAGCACGGGAGAGACCATCTTTCCGCCCGAGATGACTCGACGCCCCTCTCGCGAAACTTCACGATCCACGGGCGGCGCGGGTTGCGTGGGAGTGAAGTCGACCTCGACTCGCAATGATTCGTGACGCTCGTTCGGCAGCACCCAGCCTGCAAGGAATCGATACCGCTCCTCAACGGGCATCGTCGCTGCCCGCGTGGTGATGGTCAACACGGACTCACTTACGTATTCATCGGAGAATATCGCGGCGATCGCGCGCGTCCTGCTTGCCGTCTCGTCAGCCGCCTGAGCTGTCGTATTGACACCAAGGCAGAGCAGGAAAGCCCGGAGGATGGTGCTGTATCTGAAGGTCATGAGATGGATCCCATCATGATTCCTCGGTTAATTGAAGTATTCAACCGACCGTGAAATGCTTTAGTTGAGGCAGTCTGACGGAGATAGTTGGTTCGATTTTCCTCGCCAACGTGGTCAAATCTGTTCTAATCGCCATCAGAGTCGTTCCTCAAGCCGATTTCACGCAGCCGAGGCGGCCTCTGGTTTGCTGTCACCCACAATCGGCAGTCAGGAACACCATTTAATGCCATTGAAATCAAGTTCGCCTTGAGCGATCTGACAACTTCCGGAAACACATTGTCCCTTGGGTGCCCAAAACCGGTAAGGGCTGATTCTTCGGTCGGTCAACAAATGGAATCGCCCCCCCCCAAATTTATTCACTCTAATCCAGGTCGCGTTGCAGATTTACGGAGTCGCTAGAATCGTGAATCACACATAGCAGGCTTTGCCACACCTTTTTCGTATGCCCCCTACAGACTGGTGAACTTTCCGGGAGAAATGTACGCTGAACGCTCACCGCTGACTAACTTGTCCCGCCTGCCACTGTTTGTGCGTCGCCTGAACGCCAGACTGGCGAACAAGTTTTTACAGTTCATCTGTCGAGTGATGTTCAGGTCGATGATTGATCAATTCAGATAAGTGATCGTCGATCTGCCGTCGACTCAGCCGTTCTCTTGTCAACGCAGGATTCCGACCATGCAAAGAGCGTCTCTGTCCCTGATCCTTCTGATCGTTACCCTGGCTGGGCTTGCAGATCCAGCGGCGGCTCAGTTTCCGGTTTCAGGAACTTCTGATCTTGAGCACGCAGTGAACGAAGGACTCAAGCCGGGAGGAGATCTTGCGAAAGAACTTGGCGAACTTGACGACTATGAAGTGTCTACAGCTGCCGACGCCCGGGCTGTGATAAAGGCTTTAAATGAACTGCCGCTGAACAAAGAATCAGAAAGTTTCAGCAACGCTGAATTCCTGGTCGCTGCGTTGTTTCAGGATGTTGAGTCACGCACTTGTCCAGCATTCGAGCTTCTTGCCAAAGAAGGGACGCCTGAATTGGTCCGCGTTTTTCATGCGCTGACAACCAGAGGTTCGGAAGATGCAATCAGTGATGCTCTTTTCATATTGAAAATTCTGGCGATCTACGAAACAGAACTCGGCACGAAATGCGTTATCGAGGCCGCTCGATCGGGTGTTGGCAAAGAGGAGTTCCTGTGGTCGATGATCTTTTCCAGCTATTCCGACTAACACCCGTTTTGCAGTCATTTGATCAGTTTTGCGTGGCCATCCTTGGCAAATTGTGGTGCAGGCGATGCGATCTGCGGCTGACTTGTCCGACACGTTGTGCGGAATTAGACGTAAATCCAGCAAATGATCTTACCTAACTGAACCAGCAATTCCGCCCCGAATGGCCTTTCAGGGCTCAATTAATCCAGTGAATCAGCTTCCCTGGGCGTTGCCCCGGGCTGACATGTTGATGGCCCCCTTGGCCGAATCACATTCGCTTCAGGCTCAACTTGATGAACCATACGCCTTCCTGTTACCTTAAATTTTCTGCGAGGGAAATTGGTTCTGGGAACTCGGAGTTGCTAACTCAGAATTCGTTTCGACGTTGCACATGACGGCCAGCAAGAAATTGTCCTGCCGAGTCGTAAACGGGTTGTCTTCCCCATTTGTCTTCACGCGTGCATTAGCCATGCCATAGATCATTGCCCTGGCAAGGATGTTGCTGGCATAAGATTTTTGATAACATTTCCCCTGCCTGCGGATAGAACACTCGCAGACCGCATTACGATTTCATGCCGAGGTCCTTTCAACGATGGCCAATTCGCCCGAACGACGAACGTTGAGCTTCAATTCACTGGAAGAAGCGGTGGCAGACGCTGAGAAACTTGCCGCCGGTCCGGTGCGGACGACCGGTAACCACTCGTTTGCTCAGATCCTGAAACACCTGGCACTGACGCATGATATGTCCACCGGAAAAATTGCGGCCCCGCGTCCGCCGTTTCTGATGAGACTCCTGATGCCGCTCCTGAAGGGCATGATTCTGAATCGGCCAGTGAAGCCAGGCATCAAGTTGCCGAAAGCCTCAGAAAATTTCTTCTGGCCAGATCAGGAGTGGGACGTACGGGAGGCACTCGCGCATTTCAAACAGTCGGTGGAAAACTACAAGATCAATGGCCCCCTGGAGGTTCATCCCTTCTTTGGCAAGATAACTCGAGAACAAAGTGATCGCTTAAACTGCGGCCATTGCGCTATGCATCTCAGTTTTGTGCACCCCGCGTAGCGCTGCTACTTTTGGTGCCGGGCAATATCCTCTCCACTCAATTCAACTCACGTGACGCCGCGTTGCTCAGTTCGAATAGGGAAAGGTGTCCAGCATCAATTCCAGATTCGCTTCGGGAAAGTGTTCTGGAGGCGGTACTGTAATCCGGATCAGTTTTGTGTTTGACTTCTCGGGCCAATGCCTGGCGGCTGAGGAAAAAGTTTAACCCGTGGTCGAAAGGCCATGAGCAGAGCAAACCTGGCCTTTCGGCCACGGGTTAAACGAACGAACTTTAGACACACGACATTGTCCCTCGGGCCAGCACACGATTGCCCTCTGGCACTGCGCTAGAGCCAAGAACCTAGCCAATGCTGATTCGGTAGCCGTTGAAGACGTGTTTTGTTACGCCACCGTGACTGGCCCCGACAACTTCAGGATAGCAGTCGTGACTGCAACTCCCAGAGCTCCCGCGAGGCATAGCACAAGGCCTAGATCTCTGAGATCTCCAGCGATGAATAGCCACGCCGCCAATCCGGAGATCGCGAGGATCAGGAAGAGCCGCAGACTGAACACCAGCGCGTGACCTCGTCGAGCAGGCCCGATAAGCAGCAGGATGCCGATCACGCAGACAGCCAGCCAGATCAGGCCAAAGCCTTTGTGAACTGATTCCGATGAGCGAACGTCGAGAGCCAAGGCCGGGTTGCCATCGACTCGCAGGAAGTCGATTCGCCGGCCGTCCGTTGGGATCTCGAAACGCAGCGACAACAGACCTGTGGGTGTGGCAACCTGAGCTGGGGCATTCATTCCGAAAGCCTGCTGCGTTGCATCATTTTGAGCGACATACGGAACCTGAAATGGGTCGGATGATTGTTGAGGCGGAGCGGGAGCCTGTGCCGGCTGCTTAATGCTTTCCATCACATTTGAATTCTGAGATGGAAAAGCTGATGCCTCCGACTCGCTCTTTGCATCCTGAGTTCCCGATCGACGCTGCATCAATTTCGAACGCAGATTCGACTGTTGTCCTTCAGACTCAGCGGCCTCTTCGCCGGCTGCTGGTTTCTCGGCCGGCGCGTCGTCTTTCATCATTCTTTTGCGAGCATTGGGTCGCGGTGGCATTTGCTTGCTTTCGCCCGACTTGCTCTCACCAGATTTCTTTTCACTCTTATCCGCCTTTTCCTTCAGGACTTTTTCGACGTCCTCAACAGTGATGCCAAAGCGGAATTCGTTCTCAGAAGCGGAAGCTCCTGACTGATTTGCTCGATTTAACTGAAGCTGCTGTGTTCCGTCGGTATTCACCAATCCCTCAGCGGTCGGGCAGTTGAATACCATGAATTGGCTACACGTGTCGCCGTTGACTTTATTCTGCGCCGCATCCTGCTCGAACAGGAAACCATTCCCAGTAATGACCTGGCCAAGCTGAAGCTGCGGCAGATCGTTGCTTCCGACATAACTATTCAGGCTGGAATTCGCCTCGTTAAGTTTTCCCAGCACGATTCCTCGTTGCTGTTCAACGCCGCGATCGTTCCCCGAGAAGCGGCTGAGGTCATCGTATTGTCTTTGAAGCTCCGTCTGCAGTTTGCGTTGCAGGAAACCGCCCCTGGTCCCCTTTGCGGCT